>JBKPOW010000115.1:0-14735 GCA_046733275.1 Actinomycetota bacterium | reverse complement strand
GACGAATAATGGGTAGTCCAGGCTTGCGCGCACCCCTTCGTCGGCCGGCGTTCCGTCGCCTCGCCCTCTCCTACGCGGTCAACGAGATGGGCGACTGGCTCGGCATAGTCGCCCTCTCGGTGCTCGTCTTCGAGCAGACCGACAGCCCCCTGGCAACCGCGCTGCTCTTCATCGGGACCGGTTTCCTGCCGGCGCTGCTGACGCCGATCACGGTCGCGCGGCTGGAGCGCCCCCCGCCCCGCTTCGTCCTGCCGACGATCTACGCCGGGGAGGCGGCCGCCTTCGGCGCGCTCGCCGTTCTAGCCAGCAACTTCTCGCTCGCCGGAGTGGTCGTCGTGGCGACGATCGACGGCGCCCTGGCGCTGACCGCGCGCACGCTGACGCGCTCGGTCTCGGCGGCGATGCTCGAGCCCAAGGGCGAGCTGCGAGCGGGCAACGCGATCCTCAACCTCGCCTTCACCGGCGGCGCCGCGGTCGGCCCGGCGCTGGGCGGCCTGGTCGTCGCCGCGCTCGGCGTGCAGTCGGCGCTGCTGCTCGACGCCGCCTCCTTCTACGCGATCGCCTGCATCCTGCTCACCGCCAGGCCGCTCCCCCACGGCGAGCCCGAGCCCGGGCAGCTACGCGAGCAGGTCCGCGCCGGCCTCGGCTACATCCGCCGCCACGCCACCCTGCGCGGCCTGCTGGTCGCCCAGTCGGTGGCGCTCGTCTTCTTCTCGGCGGTGATCCCGATCGAGGTGATCTATGCCAAGGAGACGCTGGGAGCGGGCGACACCGGCTACGGCCTGATGCTCGGCAGCTGGGGGGCGGGAATGGTCCTCGGCAGCGTCGTCTTCGCCGCCCTGCGGCGGGCGCCGCTCCCCTTGCTGCTCTTCTTCAGCACGGTCGCGATCGGCGCCGGCTATCTCGGCATGGCCGCCGCCGAGACGCTGGCGACGGCCTGCGCCGCCGCGGCCGTCGGCGGCGCCGGCAACGGCGTCCAGTGGGTGGCGGTGGTCAGCGCGGTGCAGGAGCTGACCGTGCGCTCGATGCAAGCTCGTACGCTGGGCACGCTCGAATCGGCCGCCTCGGCGACCCCCGGCGTCGGCTACCTGCTCGGCGGCCTGATCGCCTCGGCCTGGAGCCCGCGCGCCACCTTCCTCGTCGCCGGGGTCGGCGTGATGGTGATTGTCTTCGCCTCGGCCTTGCTGCTGGGCAGGAATTGGCCCATGGAGCAGGGAAAAGAACGTCCAGGGGAGGTTGACGCCGCCGACGAGATTATGGTGGAGTTAATTCCCGCAGAGGCCCTGCCCAGTCCAGAACGGAGGTCGTGAGCATGAGGAAGACCCGTGCGGTGCTTGCTGTGCTTGGACTGGCGGCGATCTGTCTGAGCCTCGCGTCGTGCGGCGCCTCCGGCGGCAAAGAGGGAGGCACCCTGAGGGTGACCTACGCCTCCTTCCCGGAACTCGACCCGACCATCGCCTTCACGGCCGAAGGCTTGACCGCGATGTACGACACCTACCTGCCGCTCTTGACCTACGCCCACGAGAACGGCAAAGCGGGCACCGAGGTCGTGCCCGCCCTGGCCGAGAGCCTGCCGAAGATCAGCGCTGACGGCAAGACCTACACCCTGCGCCTGCGCAAGGGCCTCAAGTACTCCGACGGGACTCCCGTCAAGCCCTCCGACTTCACCGCCTCGGTCGAACGGATGTTCAAGATGAACTCCTACGGCACGGCCTTCTATACCGGCATCGTCGGCGCCGAAGAGTTCGCCGAAACCAAGCGCGGCGGAATCCCTGGGATCGAGACCGACGACAAGACCGGCAGGATCGTCATCCACCTGACCGAGCCGCGCGGCACCTTCGTCAACGAGCTGGCGCTGCTCTACGTCGCCCTCCTCCCCGCCGGCACGCCGGCCAAGAACCTGACCGACGACCCGCCGCCGGCGACCGGGCCCTACGCGATCGTCAAGGTCGAGCGGGGGCGCAGCTGGTCCTACGAGCGCAACCCGCAGTGGAATAACAACAGCAGACTGATGCCCGACTTCCCCGACGGGCACGTCGACAAGATCGACGTGAGCGTCGTTCGCAACAAAGCGACCTCGGTCAACGAAGTCGAACGGGGCAAGTCGGACTGGATGCAGAGCACCGTGCCGGCCGACCTCTACAACAAAGTCAAGGACAAATACGAGGGCACCCAGTTCCGCGTCGAGCGCCCGATCAACATCTACTTCTTCTGGATGAACACGTCGCTCACGCCCTTCGACGACGTCAAGGTACGGCAGGCGGTCAACTACGCGATCGACCCCGCGGCGCTGGAAAGGATCTACTCCGGCTCCCTCGTCGCCGCTCACCAGATCCTGCCCGTGGACATGCCCGGCCACGAGCCCTTCAACCTCTACCCGCACGACACGGCCAAAGCGGAAGCGTTGATCAGGCAGGCCAACCCCTCCGACCGCGAGGTCACGGTCTGGACCGACAACGAAAGCCCGAACGACGAAGCGGGCGCCTACTACGCGGACGTGCTGGAAAAACTCGGCTTCGAGGTCGACCTGAAGACGATCAGCGGCGATATCTACTTCCAGACGATCAGCAACCCCGAGACCCCCGAGCTCGACACCGGCTGGGCCAACTGGTTCACCGACTACCCGCACCCGAACGACTACTTCCAGCCGCAGCTCGCCGGGGAAAGCATCGGCATCACCAACCTCGCCCATATGGACGACCCCAAGCTGAACGCCAAGATTGACAGCCTCAGCGAAGAACAGCTGGGGCCGAAACAGGAAGACGAGTACGCGCAGATGGACCGTGAATTCATGGCACTGGCGCCGTGGGCCCCCTACGGCACCAATACCGTCTCCACCTTCGTCGCCGACGACATCGACCTCGACGAGGTGGTCTTCAACCCGATCTTCGGCCAGGGCCTGACGAGCTTCCAGCTCAAGTAAATGGAGGGCCGCAGCCCCTGGTATCTGGCGTACCGGCGGCTGCGACGAAACCGGGGCGCCCTCGCCTTCGGCGGCCTCTTCGTCGCGATCGCGATCTTCGTCCTCGCGGCGCCGCTGTGGGCGACCCAGGTCGCCGGTACCGGGCCGAACACGACCCACACGCTGGAGAAGGTCGAGGTCGACGGTGAGACCCGCGAGGTGGTCAACCGGGAAGGCAGGCCGGTCGGGCCGCTCTGGCTCGGCGCCGGCGGCAAGTTCTTCCTCGGTGCCGACGGGAGGCTCGGCCGCGACGAGATGGTGCGGCTGATGTACGGGGGGCGGACCTCGCTCTTCGTCGGCTTCACCGCGGCCCTGATCACGGTGCTTCTGGGCACCGGCCTCGGCCTGCTCGCCGGGTACTACCGGGGCTGGCCCGACGCCGTGATCGCACGGGCGATGGACGTCGTCTGGGCGATTCCGGTGACCCTGCTTGCGATCGCGCTCGGGCTCGCGCTCTCACTCGGCGGCCTGCAGATCGGCCCCCTGAGCCTCTCCGGAAGCTCGATCTGGATCCCGATCCTGATCATCGGCGTCGTCTACACCCCCTACGTCGCACGGCCGATCCGCGGCGAGGTGCTGGCGCTGCGCGAGCGGGAGTTCGTCGAGGCGGCGGTCGCCCAGGGCGCGGGCCCGCTGCGGGTGATGCTCGGCGAGCTGCTGCCGAACCTGCTCTCGACCGTGATCGTCTTCTTCGCCATCGCCGTCGCCAACAGCATGCTGCTCGAGTCGATCCTCTCCTTCCTCGGCGTCGGCGTGCGCCCGCCCGACACCTCATGGGGGACGATGATCGCGGGCGGCTTCGAACTGATCACCAGCGCGCCGCTGCTGACCGTGATCCCCGGCACGATGCTGCTGCTGACGGTGCTCTCGGTCAACGTCTTCGCCGACGGCCTGCGCGACGCGCTCGACCCGCGGGCGAAGCTGCGTCTCGAGGCCCACGCCGGGACCGCCGAGCCGGAGGGGACGGCGGTCTGATGGCGGGCTTCGCGCTCAGGCGCCTCGCCGGCATGGTCGCCGTCCTCTTCGCCGTCTCGGTCCTCGTCTTCCTGATCTTCAACGTCATCCCCAACGCCGACCCGGCGCGGCAGATGGCCGGCAGGTCGGCCAACCCGCAGCTGATCGCCGGCATCACCGAGGAATGGGGATTCGACGATTCCCTCCCCCAGCAGTACCTGACGATGATGGGCAACATCCTCACCGGCGAGGTGATCTCCTACGAAACCGAAGAGGACGTCGACGAACGGATCGTCGAAGGGATCCCGGCGACCTTCTCGCTCTGCATCGGCGCCGCCGTGATCTGGATGTCCTTCGGGATCCTCTTCGGCTATCTCTCGGCAGTTCGGGCGGGCGGGCGGCTCGACCGGGCGCTGACCGTCCTCGCCGTCACCGGGATCTCGATTCCGATCTTCTGGCTGGCGGCGATCCTGCTCAACTACCTCACCTACGAGCTCGAAGCCTTCCCCTCCGGCGGCTACGTCGGCCTCGGCGAAGACCCCCTCCAGTGGGCGAACCACCTGATCCTGCCGTGGGTGACGCTGGCGGTCGTCTACGTCGGCTTCTACAGCCGGGTGCTGCGCTCGAACATGCTCGACGCGATGAACCAGGACTACGTGCGCACCGCGCGCGCCAAGGGCCTGCCCGAGCGCCGGGTGATGACCCGGCACGTGCTGCGCAACTCGCTGGTGCCGATCGTCACCCTCTTCGGCCTCGACTTCGGCGCCCTGCTCGGCGGCGCGATCCTGGTCGAGGGCGTCTTCAACCTCAACGGTGTCGGCCAGTACGCCTACGAATCGCTGCTCAACCTCGACCTGCCGCCGATCATGGCGATCACGCTCTTCGGCGCCTTCTTCGTCGTCCTCTTCAACGCCCTGGTCGACATCGCCTACGCCTACCTCGACCCGCGGGTCAAGCTGGGGAGCTCGGCGCCTTGAGGCGAGGTCCGGCATGAGCGAGTCGATGCTCGACGTGCAGGGGCTGCGCGTCGGCTTCGTCACCGAAGGAGGCCTGGTGCAGGCGGTCGACGGGGTCTCCTTCGACCTCGCCGCGGGCGAGGTGCTGGCGATCGTCGGCGAGTCGGGATCCGGCAAGAGCGTCACCGCGCAGACGGTCCTCGGCCTCACCCGCTCGCCCAACGCGCGGATCGAGGGGTCCGCGCGACTCGGCGGCCGCGAGCTGATCGGGGCGGGCGAGCGGGAACTGCAGGAGGTGCGCGGCGCCGAGATCGCGATGGTCTTCCAGGACCCGATGACCTCGCTCAACCCAATTCACCGTGTCGGGGCGCAGATCATCGAGGCGATCCGCGCGCACCGGCCCGAGGTCGGCAAGGAGGCCGCCCGCGGGCGCGCGGTCGAACTGCTCCACGCGGCCGGCATCCGCGACGCCGAGCAGCGGGTCGACAGCTACCCGCACGAGCTCTCCGGCGGCATGCGGCAGCGGGCGATGATCGCGATGGCGCTCGCGCTCGAGCCCAAGATCCTGATCGCCGACGAGCCGACGACGGCGCTCGACGTCACCGTCCAGGCGCAGATCCTGAGACTGCTGGCGCGGCTCAACCGCGAGCGCGACCTGGCGACGATCCTGATCACCCACGACCTCGGCGTCGTCGCCGAAGTCGCCGACCGCGTCCTGGTGATGCACGAGGGACGGATCGTCGAGCGCGGCGGCGTCGACGAGGTCTTCCACGCGCCCAAGGACCCCTACACCCGCAGGCTGCTCGGCGCGATCCTGCGGCTCGACCAGGCGCCGCCGCTGCGACCGGCCCGCGGCGAGGCGCCCCTGCTCGAGGTCGCCGACCTGGTCAAGCACTTCCCGGTCAAGCGCGGGCTACTGATCGATCGCCAGGTCGGGACGGTGCGAGCGGTCGACGGCGTCAGCTTCCGCGTCGAGCGGGGGGAGACGCTCGGCCTCGTCGGCGAGTCGGGCAGCGGCAAGTCGACCCTCTCGCGCGCGGTGCTGCAGTTGCTCGAGCCGAGCGCGGGCTCGGTGCGCTTCGAGGGGCGGGAGATCGCCGGTCTCTCACGCCGCGAGATGCGGCCGCTGCGGACCGAGATGCAGATGATCTTCCAGGATCCTTATTCCTCGCTAAACCCGCGCAAGCGGGTCGGCCAGATCGTCGGCGAGCCGCTGCGACTGCACGGGCGCGCCTCGGGCGCGGAGCTGCGGAAGCAAGTCAACGGCCTGCTCGAGCGCGTCAGCCTCGGCCCCGAGCACTACGACCGTTATCCGCATGAGTTCTCGGGTGGCCAGCGGCAGCGGATCGGCATCGCCCGCGCCCTCTCGCTGCGGCCCAAGCTGGTCATCGCCGACGAGCCGGTCTCCGCTCTCGACGTCTCGATCCGCGCCCAAATCCTCGATCTGCTCGGCGAGCTGCAAGAGGAGCTTGGCCTCACCTACCTCTTCATCGCGCACGACATCGGCGTCGTTCGCCACGTCGCCGACCGGATCGCCGTGATGCACAAAGGCAAGATCGTCGAGCAGGGCCCGGCCGACCGGGTCTGCGAGCGACCCGAAGACCCCTACACCAGGGCCCTGCTCGCCGCGGTGCCGGTGCCCGACCCGCGCGAGCGCCGGGGGGACGACGCGCCGGCCTAGCCTCGCGGCCGCTCGGGCACACTGTCGGGCATGGGTCTCCCCCTTCAGCCGCCGATCAAGCCGCAGCTGGCGCTGACCCGCAAAGAGCTGCCGGTCGGCAAGGAGTGGGCCTACGAGCAGAAGCTCGACGGCTTCCGCGCGATCGTCTTCGTCGACGGCGAGGACGCCTACATCCAGTCCCGCGGCGGCAAAGACCTGACCCGCTACTTCCCCGAGCTGAGCTTCGCCCCGGGCCGCTACGTCCTCGACGGCGAGCTGGTGATCCGCAATTCTGCCGGCAACCTCAAATTCGACGCGCTGCAGGAACGGATCCATCCGGCGGCCTCGCGGATCGAGCTGCTCTCGGGGGAGATCCCGGCGGGCTACGTCGCCTTCGACCTGCTCGCCGAAGGGGACGAGGCGCTGCTGGAGTCGCCGCTCGCCGACCGGCGAGCGCGGCTGGAGGCGCTGGCCGAGCACACCGGCGTCGAGCTCTCCGAGCTGAGTCCCGACCCGGAGCGGGCGGAGGAGTGGCTGCGCCGCACCGAGGGCACGATCGCCAAGCAGCTGACGGCGGCCTACGTGCCGGGCAAGCGCAAGGGCATGGCCAAGGTCAAGCGCGAGCGCGAGATCGATTGCGTCGTCATGGGCTGGCGGCCGGGCAAAGAGGAGGGCACGGTCGGCTCGCTGATCCTCGGCCTCTACGACGGCGGCGAGCTGCGCTCGGTCGGCCACATCTCCGGCTTCAGCAAGCAGACCAAACGCGACTTGCGGCAGTTGCTGGCGCCGCTGGAGACGGGCGAGAGCGGCACGGCGGAGCCGAGCAGGTGGACGGGCGGGCGCGACCTCGAGTGGGTGGCGATCCGGCCGGAGCTTGTGATCGAAGTGGGATACGACCATGCGGCGGCGGGACGGATCCGCCACGGTGCCCGGTTCAGGCGGTTTCGCGACGACAAAGATCCGCGCGAGTGCACGTTCGATTTGTTGGACGAAGGGTGAGCTAGAAAAGCGAGCCCTGGGCGGGAGAGGGGGCGGGGGTCTCCCGCTCGGACAAGTCGCCGCCGGAGGGGCGGCGACTTTGAGTATCCGCCCGCTCGGGAGACCCCCGCCCCCTCTCCCCATTCCCTTTACTAGTCCGCGTGCGGCCCCAGCCACGGACTGCGCGAGTCGCTTGGCGGCGCTGCTCAGGGGGCATGTAGGCGCGTTTGCCGAGGTAGAGCTTCTCGTAGCGCGGGAGCAAGTCGGGGCGCTTGGCTCGTAGCCAGCCGAAAAAGACGTCGCGTACCTCGTCACGCAAATGCAATGCCACACCTCCGAGGAAGGTTGCACCCGCCTCTTTGGCTCGATCGACGATTGGCTTCACTTGGTCAGGGTCGTCGTTGATGCCGGGCATCAGGGGGGCGATTAGGACGCCGGAGTCGATGCCGCGCTTGCGCAGCTCGGCCACCGCGTCTAGGCGAGCCGACGGGCTTGGGGTGTGGGGCTCGGTCGCTCGCCAGGCGTCCTCGTCGAGGGTCGGAACGGAGAGGTTCACCGACACGGGGAGGTGCTTGGCCATTCGCTCGTAGATCTCGATGTCGCGCAGGAGCAGCGGCGACTTGGTCAGCACCGAGACGGGGGTCTCGGCCTCCTCGAGTGCGGCGAGGATCTCGGGCATGAAGCGGTAGCGGCTCTCGACCCACTGGTAGGGGTCGGTGTTGGTTCCGAGGGCAACCAGCTCGCGCTTCCAGCTCGGTCGCGCCAGCTCCGCCCGCAGCAGCTCCGGCAGGTTGACCTTGACCACGATCTCCCGCTCGAAGTCCCGCCCCGCGTCCATCTCGAGGAAGACATGCGTCCGGCGAGCGAAGCAATTGTGGCTGACCACGCCATTCGCGATGAAGTCACCCGTCCCCGTAGTGATGTCATACATACGCATCCGCCGTCCCAGAGGTTCGATTGCGGCGATCCCCAGCTTCGCTCTGGACTTGAGCGCTATTCCCTGGATGCAGCGCTTGCGAGAGATTGCGGGGTCGATGCGCTGAAAGAAGCGAAGCTGCTGAACAAGACCACCAAGTAGACGCACTGATCGGGCACCCACTGCGTTAGGCCTCTCGATGACAGCGGTAAAGCCAAAACGCTTTAGAGCGTCAGCGACGCGTTCGACGATGGCCATGTCCTTGTTCGAGATTCGCAACGATCCATTGCAGCTCCCCTCCGCATCGAAGATGCCCGCCAAGAAGCCTCTGCACCACGCGTCGCTAGAAGAGTCGGGCCAGCGGATCAACTCTCCAATCCGGTCCACGCCGCCCTTCGACGAGGTTCTGATCGCCTTCATGGGGCGGTGACGGTCATCGCCTTGCGAAAATTGGAATTCATCGGTGAGCACTCCTGCGAGAGCTAGATACTCGCTCCCCCTTTGCAGTGCCTCGTCGTCCGCGAGGGCGAGCCGAAAGCGGTGGACTTCGTAATTGTTGCGTCCGGCACGCTCGTAGGCGTAGGACCCGAGATGACCGTCACCCCGGACGAGCCCACAGATATACCCCCGCTTGTAATCGGCCGAATCGTCCGGTGGATCTCCAGTCGCACCTATCCCCATCAGCTTGTTGTTCAATGTGAGATGCGGTCGACAATTTCGACCTTGTTCCGCACCCTTTACGTACTTCCAGCCACGGTCCGTGAGAAATCGATGGTCCCCGCTCGCGATCAACTCCGTTCCATCTTCGAGGGTGATGCGATAGGCCAACTTTCGAGAAGCCCAGTGCGCGAGCACGCGAGTCTTCTCGTACCGACGATAAGCGCCACGACGAACGGTTCCGTAAATCTCGTCGCCAACTCGAAGCTGAGCCAAGAGCTTTGTTCTGCCGTCTGCCATAAGGATCGGCGTATCCCCCACCAGGCAGTAAGCGCAGGCGTGGGTGCATCCGCGATAGGAGTTGATCGTCCAGTTGAAGCCGTAGCGGCCTCCGGGCACCCGGTTCAGCGCCGACTTCGCTCGCACCTCGTGGAAGTTGATCCCGATCGCCTCAGGAGCATCGAAAGTCCGCACCACCGTGCCGTCGCCGACCCCCGGCAACCGCATGTCGTTCTCGACTCGCTGCTCGTCCCAGCGCATGCGAACACATGTTCGCAAACCGGAACGACGGGCTAGACCAGCTTGCCCTCGATCACGTAGCGGAGGACGGCGACTACCTGCTCGGGGGTGCGGGCGACAGCCTGGGCGGCGCGGTCGACCTCCTTCAGGGCATGGTCGAGCTCGCCGTCGTGCAGGGTGACGTAGGGCTTGCCGAGGGCGGCGGCGTAGCCAGCGTCGAAGGCGGCGTTCCACTGGCGGTACTTCTCGCCGAAGCGGACCACTGCTACGTCGGCGTCGCGGATCAGGGTCTGGATGCGGATCGCGTTGACGCCGGCGCCCATGTGGTCGCGCCAGAACGCCTCGCTCTCCTCCCCCAGCGTGCCCACGCCGGCATCGTCAGAGGCGGCATGGTCGGTCACTGGGGCGGAGAAGGAGACCGGCAGGCCAGCCTCGCGCACACCCGCTTCGATCAGCTCCCGCCAATCCGAATGAATCTCCCCAGCCAGATAGACGCTCCAGCTGCGAGCGGGAGGGGCGGTCACGTCTCCCGAAACACTCAAGCGAGGCTCCCGCCGAGCGTTTCGGGAGACGTATCCGCCCCTCCCCCACCGCTCTGCTCCTCAAAATGCTTGCTCAGCATCGTCACCTGCCCCTGGTAGTTGGAGCCCAGTGCCTCGCCGTAGAGGCGCTCGGCGGGGGCGCTGGTCCGCTCCAGGGCCAGCTTGCAGACCGGCTGGCGGTGCTCGACCATGAAGGAGACGTCGCGGGCCCGCACCTCGAGCGCGGCGCGGCTGCCGTGGCGGCCGCCGGCCGGGTCGTAGCCGAAGCCGGGATCGAAGAAACCGGCGTAGTGGGTGCGCAGCTCGCCCGCGGTCGGGTCGTAGGCCATCATCTCGGCCGCGATCTGCGGTGGGATGCAGACCCCCTCGGCGGAGAGCAGCAGATAAAAGATCTCCGGCTCGAGCACGATCCGCCCGCCGGGCTCCGGGTAGACCGGGTCCCAGTAGTCGGTCCAGCGATAGGCGCGGACCCGCGAGAGGTCGATCGGCAGGCTGTTCTTCTTCGCCCGGTAGCCGACGATCCGGTCGCTCGGCCCGGAGAGGTCGACACTGAGGAAGAGCCCCTCGGCCAGCGCCAGCTCGGCCTCGCGCAGGGCGTGCAAGTCGAGGTAGAGCAGCGGGAACTCAGCCTGCAGGTCGCGGATCTCGGGGTCGGAGAGGCGCACGTCGCCGCGGGCGAGCCGCAGCTGGTTAAGCGAGAGGCCGCTCTGCACCTGAATCGCGAAGGAGCGCGGCACGACCTCGAGGTAGAGACGGCCGCGGTAGCCGGGGCGGATCTCGTCGAAGCGGTGGTGGCGGTCCGTGAGCACACGGGTGAAGACGTCGAGGCGCCCAGTCGAGCTCTTCGGGTTGGCCTTCGCCCGCACGCCGTCGGGCAGCGCCAGCTCCTCGATCAGCGGCACCAGGTAGGGCCGGTCGCGCTCGAGCACGGCGCCGTCGCGCAGGTCGATCTTCTGAAAGGCAAGGCCCTCGATCTTCTCCTCGACCGTCGAGTCGACGTCGGGCAGGAAGCTGCAGCGCAGCGCCCAGGCGAAGTCGCCGAGGCGGAGGTCGATGCTCGCCGGCTGGATCGCCTCCGGCCTGATCCGGTAGTCGCCGGAGCCGATCCACTCGGCCTCGATCGCCTCGTTCAGGGCCTGCGAGGGAAACACGCCGGTCACGGTCCCGCCCGGGGCCGCGGTCGCCGCGCCCCCTGCGGTCGCGCTCGTTTCGCTCGTC
This sequence comes from Actinomycetota bacterium, assembly GCA_046733275.1. GTDB lineage: Bacteria > Actinomycetota > Thermoleophilia > Solirubrobacterales > 70-9 > VRUE01. The sequence goes on along the minus strand of JBKPOW010000115.1, from coordinate 3,373 downwards.
ATCCAGCGGAGATTATGCGGCGCGCCTCGGCGACGCCAAGGTACGGAGAGAGCGCAAACTCGGCAAGTTCCGGGAAGAATTCGTCGAGCTGGGCTGCCTCGCCCGCCAGCACGCGGCGTCCGAGCAGCGAGGCGATGCCCCCGACGACCGCTTCATCCGCCCCTCGCGGCAGTGCGCCGGCAGCTCCCACCGGCGCCCCGTCCCGCAGGCAAGGGACGAAGCTCTCGACCGCTTCCTGGAAGCGCTCGCAGACGCCGGGCCCGGCGCGCAGCCCCTCGACCAGGAGCATGTTCGCCTGCGCGGGCTCGGCCGCCAGGCGAGCGAGCGCCGCGGAGAGGCCGGCGCAGATCCCGTCCGCCCACTCGTCGCGGGCCCCGCGGGCAGCGAGCACTTGCTCGCGCAAGCCCGCCACGGCCTGGTCGTAGGCTGCGAAGAAGCACTCCTCTTTGCTCTCGAAGTGGCGGTAGAAATCGCTCTTCGAGACCCCAGCGCGGCGGCTGATCGCCGAGACGGTCGTCCGCTCGTAGCCGTGATCTTCGAGCAGGTCGGCGATCGCCGCGAGGAGGCGCTCGCGCTGATGCTCGGCCACGAACTCGGGCGTCAGGCCATGGCGGCCGCGGGGAAGCTGCTTCATGCAGTACTAAAGTCTGCCAGCTACCGCAGTACTAAAGGCTGCTTGTCCTACTAAAGGCTTACTCAGCGAGCCCGGCGCCAACGTAGGGCGCCATCATGAACTCGCTCAGCTCCGGCAGCAGATCCTCGGCCTGTTCGGCCTCGCCGCGACGGATCTTGCGGTAAACGATCCAGGCGATGCCGCCGACGAGCGTCTCGGCAATCGTCTCCGGCAGCCGCTCGTCCCCTGGGAGGATCTCCCGAGCAAGAGCGACGAAGCTCTCCAGGGCATCCTCGTAGCGCTTGGTCGTGGCGGGTGTGGCGGAAAGGGCCTCGATCATGCACATACGCGCCAGGGTGGGTTGCTCGGCGACATAACCGAGGAAGGCGCCGAGGCCTCCCTCGATCCGCTCCTGCCATGGGTCGTCCTCGCCGGCGATGCCTTCGGTGACGCGGCGCAGCACCTCGTCGCGAGCGGAGTCGAAGGCCGCGAGGAAAACCTCCTCCTTGCCCTCGAAGTTGTCGTACAGGGTTTTGCGGGCAACCCCGGCCCGTTTGACGATGTCGGAGATCTTCGTCGCCTCGTAGCCCTGTTCCGCGGTCAGTTCGGCGAGCGCATCCATGATGCGCCGCTGCTTGTGCTGCTGGATGAACGCGCGCGGAAGCGAAGGTCGGGCCGAGGCCGGCATGGCTGGCAAGGATACTCACGGGGCCGGAATTTCGGATGCATCGTGATAACTCTTCTGGTACCCTTGGGTGACCTGCACAATTTCTTAAAGAAACGTGTAGGTTCCTTATGCCACCGGAGAGGGTAATGCTCAGCAGGGAGAGACTCGCGGAGGCGGTCGGCGACCGCTGGTCGGAGGCGGAGCTGGACGAAGCCCTGGCGCTCCTGACCCGGGCCGACGGACGTTTCCCCGCCGGCGTGCGAACCCTGCACCCAGACCTGATCCGCGCGGTTCAACGGGAGCGCCTGCTTGCCTCGATGATCCTCACCGTCAGCGAGCTCGGCTACACCTCCCTGACCGTGCAGAACGTCCTCACCCGTGCGGGCATCTCGCGGCCGACCTTCTACGAGCAGTTCGAGGACAAGGAGGACTGCTTCCTCGCCGCCTTCGACACGGCCGCGGCACGGATGCGCCGGCGCATCGAGGCGGCGGTCGCCGCCGAGGCCGCCGCCGGCTGGCGCGAACAGCTGCGCAGCGGCATCGCCGAGCTGCTGCGCTTCATCGCCGAGGAGCCCGAGGACGCACGCACGGTGATCGTCGAGGCGCGGGCCTCCAGCCCGGCCGGGCTGCGCCGCCGCGACGAGCTGCTCGACAGCTACGCGACCTGCATCGACGCCCTGGTCAGGGAGGAGCTGGACGAGACCCCGTCGGCGATTGCCGCGGCGGGCGTCGTCGGCGGAATCGAATCGGTCCTGTATGCCCGCCTGCAGCGAGGCGAGACCGCCAATCTCGGCGCTCTCCTGCCATCGCTGATGTACTTCGCCGTCCTCGCCTACGCCGGTCAAGAGGCCGCCGGCGAAGAGCTCGACGACGCCGCTCTGGCCTAGGCGCCGGGCGAGAGGCGCCTGGCTCAGGAGCGCTTGCGCCGCTTGCCGGAGCGCTTCTCCGGGCGGGCGGCAAGCCTCAGCGTCCGCTCGCTCTCCTTCTCGACGGCTTCCCCCATCGCGATCTGGAAGGTGGCCTGCAGCGCGCCCGCGGCCAGCGGGCGCATACGTTCGAGCGCGTCTCGCATCCGCGGCCAGTCGCGCTCGGGCCGCCCGGCGCGGTCGAAGGGTTGCCAGACCTCCCTGATGAAGAGATCGACGAAGGCGCGAGCGACGCCGTCGGCATGGCGGCGCAGCTTCTCGGCCGTGACAAGCGCCCCTTCGGGGCCGATGCCGAGCTTGGCCAGCTCCGCCGCGGCGCGCAGCAGGCTCGGGCTGATCACCTCGACCCGCCCGTCGGGCAGGGTGCGGAAGATGCCCAGCTTTTCCGCCCGGCGGATCAGCTTGGGGTCGCGGGGTTCGCCCCAGATCGCAACCAGCTCCTCGGCCTCGATTATCTCCGGCGCCTCGTCTTCGAAGGGCGCTTTCAGGGCGCGGGTGAAGTCGAAGATCGCCGAAGCCGAGCCGTCGCCGCTGTCGAGCACCCGCCGGATCGCCTCCAGGTTGAGGCCGTCCGCCTGCATCTCGCGGGTCAGCTCGATCCGCGCCACGTGCTCCTCGCCGTAGTAGCCGGTTCGCCCCCGCACGATCGGCGGCGGCAGCAGGCCGCGCGTCTGGTGGGCGCGGATGTTGCGCACGGTCATCCCGGTGCGCTCGGCCAGCTGGCGGATCGTCATCTCGCCCTCGACGGGCTTGGAGCCTTTGCTCACCATTCTCAGTCCATGGTATGCGGCCGACCCGCGAGTTTCGAGCTCAGCCGCTGAGCGGGAGACGCTGCCCGTTCATCTCCCCCGCCGCGTCGGAGCAGAGAAAGGCGATCGCCGCTGCGAGGTGCGCGGCCGGGGTGAAGGAGGAGAAATCCCCCTCCGGACTCTGCTCGCGCATCCGCGGCGTGAGGATCGCGTCGACGACGACGATGTTGGCGGTGGCGGAGCTGCCGGCGAAGCCGTCGGCGAGGGCGAGGGTCCAGGCCTCGGCTGCCGCCTTGGCTGCGGCGTATGCCGCGTTGGAGTCGGTGGGCGCCTGGGCCTGCTTGGCGGAGACGAGGACGAAGCGACCGTGCTCGGAGGTCAGCAGCGCGTCGTGGAAGGCGCGCGTCGTGTGCTGGAC
>JBKPOW010000114.1:0-2898 GCA_046733275.1 Actinomycetota bacterium | reverse complement strand
GTAGAGGGGGACGCCCGGGAGCGAGTCGAAGGTCACATGCGACGCCGTGCCGCGCAGGTCGGGTGGGAGCCGGTCGCGCAGAGACGTCTCGGCGGTGCCGGGGATCGGCAGCTCGCCGTCCCCGCGGCCGTCGACCGGCTTCGAGATCTCGCCGAGGTCGAACCAACGGCCGAGACGGTCGCGGAGGCTCCAGAGGAAGCGGGTGGGGACGGATTCCGCCTTCGAAGGGTCGAAGGAGTCGACCAGCTCCAGCAGTGCATCGAACTCATCGGACCCCCCACGCACCGGCAGGGCCCACACGTCTTCCAGGGTGAAGTCGGGAACGAGCTCGTGGATGCGCCAGGGACGCGATTCATGCTCGGCGTTGGGGAGCTTCATCTCGGCCTCCTATCCATACGCTGTCGTATGGACTGTAGGCGGGCGGCTTGCATCTGTCAATACGGTGCCGTATAGATAAGCGATGGCCAAGCTCCGCACCCCCCGCGAGGCATGGGTCGACGCCGCCCTGCGGGCGCTCGCGGAGGGGGGCCCGGAGGCCGTCCGGATCGAGGTCCTGGCGGCGCGCCTGGGCGTCTCCAAGGGGGGCTTTTACTGGCACTACAAGGACCGGGCGGCGCTACTCGAGGAGATGCTCGACCGCTGGGAGCAGAGCGTCATCGGCGACGTCCGCGCGGAGCTCGAGAGCGAGCCGGGCACGCCGCGCGCGAAGCTGCAGCGCCTCTTCGAGCTGGCCTTGACGTCGACCGACCTGCTGCCGCTGGAGCTGGCCCTGCGGGACTGGTCCCGCCGCGACGCCGAGGTGGCGGCACGGCTGCACCGCGTCGACAACCAGCGCATGGAGTACCTGCGATCGCAGTTCGAGGCGATCTGCGCCGACGAGGCCGAGGCCGAGGCCCGCAGCATCCTCGTTTTCTCGCTCTTCATCGGCAGCAGCTTCATCCTTGCCGAGCATCCGGGCAGGAGCCGCGGCCAGGTCCTGAAGCTCGCGATCGATCACCTGCTCAGCGGAACCGCGGACTGAGCCTGGCAGCCCTAACGATCTAGGGCTCGGCTGCAATCTAGGGGCTCGGCTGCATCGCGGGATCCGGCTGGATCACGGCGAAGACGGCGCCCCAGGGGTCTTTGACCACGGCGATGCGGCCGACTTCGGCGATGTCGAAGGGGCCGGCGGGGACCTCGCCGCCGCGTTGCTTCGCCGTCTCGATCGACGCGTCGGCGTCCTCGACCGCGAAGTAGATGAGCCAGTGGTCCGGGACCTCGGCCGGGACGCGGTCGGTGATGTCGAGTAGGCCGCCGACGGTGTCCTCGCCGAGAACGATGGCGGTGTAGGCGCCGGTTCCCTCGTACTCTTTCTCCTCGAAGGACCAGCCGAAGACGTCGCCGTAGAAGGACTTCGCCGCCCCGGGGTCGCGGGTGTTGAGCTCATTCCAGTTCATCGCGCCGGTCTCGCCGACGACGTCGGCGCCAGCGTTGACGCCCGGCTGCCAGATGCCGAAGACGGCGCCGGTCGGATCGGCGAGGACTGCCATGCGGCCGTAGTCGAGCACGCTCATCGGCTCGGCGAAGACCTGGCCGCCGGCCTCGCGCGCCTTGGTGGCCGTCGCGTCGGCGTCCTCGACGCAGACGTAGTTCATCCAGGCCGGGGGCTGGCCCTCCTGCATCAGCTTCATCACGCCGCCGATAGCCTTGTCGCCGTCGAGCCGCGCAGTGCGGTAGCCGCCGGTCTGCTCGGCGTTCTCGTCCTCTTTCAGCCGCCAGCCGAAGAGGGCACCGTAGAACTCGCCGGCCGCATCCTGGTCCGGGGTGCCGAGGTCGATCCAGCAGAAGGTCCCGGGCTTGTAAGTGGTTCGCTCACTCATCGTCTCCTCCTCGATCGAAGTTCGCTCACCCTCTCACTTCCCGCTTGGGCGGAGGTCAAGCTTCCGTTAAAATCCGACCAAGGAAGTAGGATTAAGTCTCAACCCGCACGAGCACGCGCGGAGCGCGCGAGAAGGACTCCTCTTGACCGACACCGCAGGAACCACGATCCCAGTCTGCCCGCTCGCCGAGCTGGCGCCCGGCCAGATGCGGCTGGTCGAGCACGACGGCGCCAAGATCGGCGTCTTCAACTGCGACGGCACGCTCTACGCGATCGAGGACCGCTGCTCGCACGACGACGGGCCGCTCGCCGAGGGCGAGTTCGACGCCGCCACCTGCACCGTCGAGTGCCCCCGCCACGGCTCGCTCTTCGACCTGACCACCGGCAGGCCGAAGACGCTCCCCGCCTATGCTCCGGTGCGGACGTTCGCGACGGCCGTCGTGGACGACACCATCGTCCTGGAGGTCTGACATGGCTACGCCCGAGGCTGTAGCGGAGAAGCGAGAGCTGGCCGGCATCAACGCCGACTACAAGGAGAAGTTCGGCTTCCACGACCCCGAGGGCGGCTACGCCTACAAGGCCCCCAAGGGCCTCTCGCGCGAGGTGGTCGAGTCGATCTCCGAGTACAAGGACGAGCCGCAGTGGATGCGCGACTTCCGCCTCAAGGCGTTGGAGCACTTCGAAAGCCGACCGACCCCGACCTGGGGCGGCAACCTCGGCCAGATCGACTTCGAAGACATCCACTACTTCGTCCGCGCCTCGGAAAAGAACAGCCGCGACTGGAGCGAGGTTCCGGACGACATCAAAAACACCTTCGACCGGCTCGGCATCCCTGAGGCGGAGCGCAAATTCCTCTCCGGGGTCGGCGCCCAGTACGAGTCCGAGGTCGTCTACCACCAGGTCAACGAGAAGCTCGAGGCCCAGGGCGTGATCTTCACCGACATGGACACGGCGCTGCGCGAGCACGAGGACCTCGTGCGCGAGTACTGGGCGACGATCATCCCGCCCAACGACAACAAGCTGGCGGCGCTCAACTCGGC
>JBKPOW010000113.1:0-1545 GCA_046733275.1 Actinomycetota bacterium | reverse complement strand
ATGAGAGAGCCCACCATCATTGGACCCGCGACGGCGTCATGGCCTTCGATCACGACGACCCAGAGATAGATGATCGCTGCCGTCCCCGCTCCAATCGACAGCGCCGCGGTCGCGATCCTGCTGCCTAGCGGCGTGAAACGGAGCACCTTCATTCCCGGAAGCGGTAGCCGACGCCGCGCACGGTGAAGAGGTACTCGGGCTGCTTCGGGTCGAGCTCGAGCTTCTCGCGCAGGTGGCGGATGTGGACGTCGACCGTGCGCGGGTCGCGGTAATCGGAGTCGCCCCAGACGTGCTCCAGCAGCGTCTCGCGGCTGAGCACCCGGCCGGGAGTGCGGGCGAGGGCGGTGAGGATCTCGAACTCGACGTAGGTGGCGGCGACCTCCTCGCCGCGCAGGGTGACGACGCGGCGCCCCGGGTCGATGCAGAGCTCGCCGCTCTCGATCGGCTCTTCGTCGGGCGGCTCGAGCGCCATCCGCGAGCGCCGCAGTGCCGCCTTGACGCGGCTGCGGAACTCGCGCATCGAGAAGGGCTTGGTGATGTAGTCGTCGGCGCCGACCTCGAGCCCGGCAACCTTGTCGGTCTCGCTGCCCTTGGCGGTCAGCATGATGATCGGCACCTGGCTGTGGCGGCGCATCTGGCGGCAGACTTCGACTCCGTCGAGCTTGGGCAGCATCAGGTCGAGGACGACGAGGTCGAAGCGCGCCTCTTTGAAGCGCTCCAGCGCCTCGCGGCCGTCGAGCGCCGAGGTGACGTGGTAGCCGTCCTTGCGCAGGGGGTAGCTGAGCAGCGTTTGCACCGACTGCTCGTCGTCGACCAGCAGTATCCGCGTCGACCCCCCATTCGGCATGGACTAAGAGTAATCCGGCTGACCGGCCAGCTTGCGTGGACGTATGTGCTAGTACCAAGAACTAAGGTTGGCGGGGAGGGCGCCGATATGAAGCTCGTGACGGAGCAGCGCGATCTGAAAAGTTTGGTCGAAAGCGGCGCCTATCGGCCGCAGCCGGAAGCGGTCGCCTGCGCGATGCTGCGCCGCCGCGGCGTGCGTGCGTTGCTGACCGGGATGCAGCTCAGCCCAGCTGATCGAATCCAGTCGGCTTCAGAAGCGCCCCGTCAGGCAGCCTGATCTCGACTCCCTCGCCGGGGACGACCTCGCCGATCCGGGTCAGGGGGCCGTCGGGGATCCGGCCTCCGGGGATCGCCGCAAGCAACTCGTAGTCTTCGCCACCCGAAACCGCAAGAGCCATATCCCAGACTCCGGCGGCGAGAGGAAGCGCGCCGGCGTCGATCTTCAACCGCACGCCGCTTGCCTCGGCGAGGTGGCGTGCGTCGCCGCCGAGCCCGTCGCTGAGGTCGATCATCGCGGTCGCGCCGGCTTTAGCCAGCATCCTTCCCTGCATGAGGCGCGGCTTCGGCTCGAGTTGTCGGGCGATCAAGGCAGGCGGTTCGTCTTCGCCCCGTTCGAGCAATCGAAGCCCCGCCGCGGCGCCGCCGAGCTCGCCGGTGACGACGAGCGCGTCGCCCGGGCGGGCGCCCGAGCGCCTGACC
>JBKPOW010000112.1:0-10844 GCA_046733275.1 Actinomycetota bacterium | reverse complement strand
GCCGGCGCCTTGGGCGGGCGGCTCGAGCCCTCAGAGCTGCGCCGCCGGCTCGAGCCCTTCGGCATCGGCGACGAAGCGGCCGTGCTGGTCTTTGCCCTCGACGACCCTGCTGCGGCCGAGGGGGCGCTGGAGCGGGCGCTGGCCGCGGATGCCTGTCCGGCCGTCGTCGCTCCCCACTCCAGTGGACGCCGGGAACTGCTCTGCGCCGTCGTCGACGCCGCCGATCGCGACCCGGTCGACCTCGCCTCCGAAGCGCGCAAAGCGCTGATCAAGGAGCGCGGCTCGGTGCGCGCCGCGGCGAGCCGCCCCGCCCCGCCCGAGGACCTGCGCCACTCCTTCCACGAGGCGCGCTGCGCGCTCGAGGCGACCGCCTTCTCCACCAACGGCAGCGAGCCCGACGTCGCCTCCTGGCGCGACCTCGGCGCCTTCACCCTGCTGCTCTCGATCCAGGACGACGAGGCGCTGAAGCTCTACTGCGACAGCGTGCTCGGCCCGATCGAGTCCGGCGATGAGGAGTACGGCGGCGAGCTGCTGCGCTCGCTCGAGGCCTTCATCGAGCAGAACGGCCAGTGGGAGCGCGCCGCCCGCCAGGTCTACTGCCACCGCCACACGCTGCGCTACCGCATGCGCAAGGTCGAGGAACTGACCGGGCGCGACCTCTCGCGGGCCCACGACCGGATCGAGTTCTGGCTGGCGCTGCGGGCGAGGGAGCTGGTCGGGACGTGAGAGGCGGCTGGCGATGATCGTCGGCGTCCCCAGGGAGACCAAGCCCGACGAGTACCGCGTCGCGATCACCCCGGCAGGCGTGCGCGAGATGGTCGAGCACGGTCACCTGGTGCTGGTCGAGGCGGGCGCCGGCGAGGGCAGCGCGATCGCCGACGAGGACTTCGAGTCGCAAGGAGCCCGCATCGTCCCCGACCCGACGACCGTCTTCGCCGAGTCGGGGATGGTGCTGAAGGTGAAGGAGCCCCGGCCGGAGGAGATCGAGCTGCTGCGGCGGGGCCAGCTGCTCTTCGCCTACCTCCACCTCGCCCCCGACCCCGAGCTGACCCGCGGCCTCTGCGATTCTGGCGCCACCTGCGTCGCTTATGAGACGGTCGAGGACGCGCACGGGCACCTGCCCCTGCTGGCGCCGATGAGCGAGATCGCCGGCAAGATCGCCGCCCAGGCGGGCGCTTTCATGCTGGAGAAGCCGCTCGGCGGGCGGGGGATCCTGCTCGGCGGCGTGCCCGGCGTGGCGGCGGCGAACGTGATGGTGATCGGCGGCGGAGTGGTCGGCATGAACGCCGCCTTCGTCGCGATCGGTATGGGCGCCGACGTCTTCGTCTACGACAAGTCGATCGACCGCCTGCGCGAGCTCGAGGCGATCTTCGCCGGCAGCTGCTCGACCGTCTACTCGACCACGCTGGCGATCGAGGAGATGCTGCCGCGCGCGGACCTGGTGATCGGCGCCGTCCTCGTCCACGGCGCCCGCGCCCCTTATGTAGTGCGGCGCGAGCAGCTGACGCCGATGAAGCGGGGCGCGGTGCTGGTCGACGTGGCGATCGACCAGGGCGGCTGCTTCGAGACCTCGCACCCGACCACCCACCACGACCCGACCTTCGAGGTCGAGGGGATCGCCCACTACTGCGTCTCCAACATGCCCGGGGCGGTCCCGATCACCTCGACCCAGGCGCTGACCAACGCCACCCTGCCCTACGCGATCGCCCTCGCCGACCAGGGCGTCGAGGGGGCGATCCGCCGCGACCCCGGCCTGCGCCTCGGGGTCAACGTGGCGAACGGGCGGGTGACCCATCCGGCGGTCGCCGAGGCCGTGGGGATCGACGGCGTGCCGGTCGAGCGTGCACTTGAAATCGAAGAGAGAGCGGAGGTCAGCTGAGATGGCTGTGGCGGAGAAGACGAAGCTGAGGAACTTCATCGGCGGTAAGGCGGTCGAGCCGGCGGAGGGGGGGATGGAGGACGTGGTCAACCCGGCGACCGGCGAGGCGATCGCCGAGGCGCCACTCTCGACCAGGGCCGACGTCGACGCCGCGGTCGCGGCGGCCAAGGGCGCCTTCGAGGAGTGGGCCGCGACGCCGCCGGGCGAACGGGCGCGGGCCCTGCTGCGGATGGCCGACCTGATCGAGGAGCGGGGCGAGGAGATCGCCGACCTCGAAGCCGCCGACGCGGGCAAGCCCCGCAGCGCCGTTCTCGAGGACGAGATCCCGGTGATGGCCGATCAGCTGCGCTTCTTCGCCGGCGCCGCCCGCTGCCTGGAGGGTCGCGCCGCCGGCGAGTACATGAAGGACCGCACCTCCTTCATCCGTCGCGAGCCGATCGGCGTCGTCGGCCAGATCACCCCCTGGAACTACCCGCTGATGATGGCGATCTGGAAGATAGGCCCGGCGCTGGGTGCCGGCAACACCGTCGTGCTCAAGCCGGCCGAGACGACGCCGCTGACGACGCTGCTCTTCGCCGAGTGGTGCGGCGACCTCTTGCCGCCGGGCGTCTTCAACGTGATCGGCGGCCACGGCGAGCCGACTGGATCCGAGCTGGTCAGCCATCCCGATGTCGAGATGGTCTGCCTGACCGGCTCGCCGCCGACCGGCAAGGGGATCGCCAAGGCCGCCGCCGACACGCTCAAGCGCGTCCACCTGGAGCTGGGCGGCAAGGCGCCCGTGATCGTCTTCGACGACGTCGAGATGGAGACGGCGATGGAGACGATCGCCGGCACCGGCTACTACAACGCCGGCCAGGACTGCACCGCGGCGACCCGGGTGCTCGCCGCCAAGGGCGTTTACGACGACGTGGTCAACGGCCTCGTCGGTGAAGCGCAGGGGCTCGTACTCGGCGACACCCGATCCGCCGACACCACCCTCGGCCCGCTCAACTCCCAGCGACAGCGCGAGCGGGTCGAGGGCTTCCTCGAGCGCAGGCCCGAGCGGGCGGAGGTCGTCACCGGCGGCTCGCAGCCCGACCTTCCCGGCTACTTCCTCGAGCCGGCCGTCGTCGCCGGCCTCGAGCAGGACGACGAGATGGTCCAGAAGGAGATCTTCGGCCCGGTGATCACCGTGCAGCCGTTCAGCGACGAGGAGAAGGCGATCGATTGGGCCAACGGCACCCGCTACGGCCTCGCATCCTCGGTCTGGACCCGCGACATAGGCCGGGCGATGCGCGTCGCCAACGCCCTGCGCTTCGGCTGCGTCTGGATCAATGACCACATCCCGCTCGTCGCCGAGATGCCCCACGGCGGCTACAAGGAATCCGGCTACGGCAAGGACCTCTCGATCTACGCGCTAGAGGACTACACCGAGATCAAGCACGTGATGGTCAACCTGGAATAGCGCCGCTGCGCCTAGGACGGCCCCGTAGGCCGTTACAAAGAATTTGCATTGCCGTTACCCACGCGTGACATTTTGTCTGCGACAATGCCAGAATGCAGGCCATGCGAGAGAGCTGGACCGACGACCGCCTCGACTACCTGAACGACAAGGTCGACGACGGCTTCAAGCAGGTCGACCGCCGCTTTGACCAGTTCCAAAAGAGCGCGGATGAACGCTTCGACCGTGTGGATGAACGCTTCGATGATGTAAACCGGCGACTGGATGAAGGGAACGAGCGGATGTCTCGCATGGAGACGCGAATGGATCGTCTCAGCCAGGACTTCGCGAGCTTGAGCAGGGACTTCGCCAATATGAGCAAGTCGATCGCCCTGGCAAATCGCGCCCTTATCGTCACCCTCATCATCGGCTTCGTCGTCACGAAGATCTAGCGCATCCGGCTTGGATCGATACCCTCATGCGGTGAGGTCGATGGGCAGGGGGCTTGGGGCCGCCGGGGCGGTGCTGGCGGCGGTCGTGTTCATCGGCGCCGCGGCGCCCGCGGCCGATGAGGAAGAAACGCCGCGCTGCCGCGGCCGGCAGGCGAAGGTGGTGGGGACCGACGGCCCGGACGTGCTGCGCGGCACGCCCGAACGCGACGTGATCTTCGCCGGCGGGGGCGAAGACGAAGTCTTCGGCAGCCTCGGCAACGACCTGCTCTGCGGCGGGCTCGGCGACGATCTGATCCACGGCGGCCGCGGCAACGACGACGTCGACGGCGGCGCCGGCACCGACCGCGCGATCGGCGACCTCGGCGACGACAGGATCGTCGGCGGCACCGGCGACGCCGATGAGGTCGCCGGCAGCCTCGGCATCGACAGGGTCAGCGGCGGCCCCGGCGACTTCGACCTCGTCCACGGCGACTACGGCTACGACCGCATCGACGGTGGCCCTGGCGCCGGTGACATCGCCTCGTTCGCCACCAAGGTCGCCGGCGGCAAGGGCAGCGGCGTCTGGGCCTCGCTGGCGAAGCACAGGGCGCGCGGCGACGGCCACGACCGTCTCTTCCGCCTCGAGGACCTCGAAGGCTCGGCCTTCCGCGACACGCTGATCGGCAGCGCCGGCGCCAACCGGGTCGTCGGCGGCCCCGGCGACGACACGCTGCGCGGCGGCGGTGGGGTGGACGAACTGGTCGGCGGCCAGGGCACGGACGGCTGCCAGGGGGCGAAAGAACGCACGTCTTCCTGCGGCAAGGAGGCGCCGCCCAAAGCCACCGCTTACATCCAGCTCGACCGCACCAAGGGCACCGGCGGCGGCCTGCAGATCATCGGCGGCGGCGGCCCCGACGAGTTCACCGTCGCCTTCGACCGGGTGAGTGAGAGCTTCGGCATCACCGCCGCCAAGGGCGTCGCGATCGGCCCCGGCTGCACCCGGCTCGGCAGCCCCAAGCAGATCTCCTGCGCCGCCGAAGGCCCGGCCCGCTGGATCATGGCCGACCTCGGCCCCGGCGACGACGCCTTCCGGGTCGAAGGCTCGCTCGAGTCGGCCTCCTTCGTTCGCATTGCCGGTGGCCTCGGCGACGACACGATCAGGGGTGGGCCTGAGGACGACCTGATCGAGTCCGGCCCCGGCGCCGACCGGCTGCACGGTGGCGACGGCGCCGACGGCCTCGTCGGCGGCCTGCCCGGGCCGACCTTCCTCTACGGCGAAGGCGACGGCGACCTGCTCGCGGCGGGCGGCGGCTGCGCCGGCGGCGCGATCGTCGGCGGCGAAGGCCGCGACGACGCCTCCTTCGCCGAGACCCAGGCCCACCCCGGCCTCCTCTACATCTCCTTCCCGCAAGACAAAGCCTGGATCGACGTGCTGATGGACGACGGCTGCAAGCCGGTCCGCCTCGACGACTCGAATGAGGACATGGAGGGCTCCTTCGACTGGGACGTCCTGATCGGCGACAGCGGCAAGAACGCTTTGCTCGGCCAGCCCGGCGAGGACGAGCTCTACGGCAACGGCGGCGACGACATCATCGACGCCCGCGATGGCGTCCGCGACTTCGTCATCCAGTGCGGGCGCGGCACCTACGTCACGCCGCCGCGGCAGCCGAAAGAAAAAGGCCCGCCGCCGGAGCCGGTCCTGCGCGGCACCCCCGCCGGGCGCGCCCTGACCGACCCCTTCGACCCATCGGCGGACCTCTGCACCGATGTCGTCATCGGCGAGCCCGTCGCCGGTCTAAATAACGGCGGCTAGGCCGCTCGCTTGCCATCCAGCCGCCGACCGTTCGAAGCGGGCCACGTGCCCAATAACGTGCCCAATAGGCTCTTTATATGGAGCGGAGCCCCAATCCGGACGAGGCGGCGGCGATCGCTGCCGCGGTCGCGCGCTTTCAGGCCGAGACGGCTTCGGCAGAGACGCTGGCCGGGGAGACCGTCAGCCCGTGGCAGCGTGCGGCGCTGCTTGAGGGCGTCGGCGCCAAGGCCGCCGTCCAGAGGCATCTAGAAGGAGGAGATCGATGGCAGTCGTGAAGATCATCGAGCTGGTCGGCAGCTCGAAGACGTCCACCGACGACGCGGCGAAACAGGCGCTCGCCCAGGCGCAGGGCACGCTGCGCAACGTGCGCGCCGTCGACATCGTCTCCACCGGCATCCGTGGCGAGAACCTCGACGAGTACCGTGCCCATGTCCGCGTCGCCTTCCTGGTCGAGGGCACCGATGTGGACTAGCTAATGTCATTTAGCATCCAGAATAACTTTGTGACACAATGGTGGCAGGATGACCTCTGAGGGGCAATCCACAACTATCGGCACGGCCGAGGCGAAGCGCCGCTTTTCTGAACTGGTCGACCGGGTCGGCGCGGGGGAGCGCATCGTGATTTCCCGGCGGGGTCGTCCCGCCGTTGCCTTAGTGTCTCCTGGGGACGAGTCCCTAGGGCGCTCGGGTCCTCCGCCCAGCGGCTTAGCGAGTCTCGCTGGCGCCCTGAGCGACTGGGACGATCTCGACTCGACGATCGCTGAGATCTACGCAGCCCGTGAAGGCAGTCCCGATCGTGCCGCGCCCGACCTTGGCTGAGCGGCGTGTATTGCTTCGACACCGATGTCCTCAGCGCCACTATGCGGCGGGAGCCGCTCCTGCCCTTGATCCGGCGTCTCGCTCGAGTTCCTCCGCCTGAGCAGTTCACCACCGCCGTTACGTTGGGCGAGCTTTTGTATGGGGCCGCCAGGCGAGATAGCGACAGGCTCCGCAGCCGGGTACGCGAGCTGGTACGGGGAGCCTTGACGGTCTTGCCTTTCGATGAAAGGGCCGCTGAGGTCTATGGATCGCTGCGGGCTCAGCTCGAGGCAGAGGGCCGACGTCTGGACGAGCCCGACATGCGGATCGCCTCTATCGCGCTTTCCCGTGACCTCACTTTGGTCACTGGCAACGTTCGCCACTTCGATCGCGTTCCGGGTCTGACGATCGAGAATTGGCTCGCCTGATAGAAGAGGAAGCATGAGTGACGAGGCGAGAGAGGTCTCCCGCGAGGAAGCGCAGAGGCTGGTCGAGGAGGGGGCGCAGCTGGTCGACGTGCGCGCCGAGCACGAGTGGGAGGCGGGGCGGATCGCCGGCGCCGTGCACCTGCCGCTGGCCGAGCTGGCCGAGCGCACCGGCGAGCTCGACAAAGATCGCCCCGTTGTCCTCTACTGTCGCGGCGGCACCCGCTCGACGATGGCGACCGACGCGCTCGCCGAGGCCGGCTTCGACGCGGCCAAGCTGAGCGAGGGCATCGTCGGCTGGGACGAGGCCGGTCTGCCGGTCGAGCCCGATGACGGCTACGTAGCCGAGTCCGGCGAGGCCGCCGCCATCCTCCAGGCGCGCAAGAAGCCCTCGAACGGCTGATCCAAAGCCCGAGCGACCCTGGGCGGGGAGCAACTCGCATCGTCACTCTGTAAATATTGAGTATTTGTGGGGAACGCAAATGAGCGGTGACTGCTTCGCGCGCTCGTACTGGCGGTGGCTCTGACGACCGCTCTCGTCGTCTGGCAGGCGACGGACGACCACGACGAAGCCCCAGCCGCCCTGGTGGCGACCTCGCGAATCGTGCCGGCAGGCGAACTGGACGAGGTGGCCTTCGCCGTCGGTCACCCGGTCTACTGGGCGGGCCCGATCCCCCATACCTGCTGGCGGCGACGCTGGCCACCGTCGGCGCAGTGCGCCCGGCGCCTGCCTTCGACGCCACCGAAGGTCGGCTGCGCCTTCCCGACGACGGCCTCTACGAGGCGTGGCTGGCAGGTTCGGTACGGGGCTCCGCGACGCTCCTGGTCGACGGCCGCGAGGTCGGCGAGACTCGGCATGAGCTGGAGAGCGATGCCGACTTCATCCCGCTGGGCCGCGCGCACCTGGACAAAGGCGTGCACGAGACGCGGCTCGAGTTGGGCGGGGCCGACCTCCACCCCGGCAGCGGCGGCGTCAGCTCGGGCGAAGCCGACCCCCTCCTGTTCACTCCCGCCGGCGCTCTCGGCAGCCTGAGCTCCTGCCGGCCGAGCGGGCGCGACGCCTCTGTGGTAGGCGCTGAGACCGCATTGAGACGTTCGGCCCGAATTGACAAACTCGTGGACGAGGCCCCTGGACGAACCGGCCGCCCGCACTGGCGGAATTAAATACCCTAATCCCGGTCCGGTTTTGCTATTTTCCTTCGAGTGGAGGTAGCCGTAGACCAGGACAAGAAGCAGCGCGGCAAGGGCCGCACGGGCACGCTCGAGAACCCGGAGACCTACGAGAACGTCCCCGGGCACGTGATCCCGATCATCGAGCGCGAGTTCGATGACTTCGACAACGAAGCCGAGAAGTTCCTCGGCGGGGAGCTGGCCGAAGACCAGTTCATCGGCTTCCGCCTCAAACAGGGCGTCTACGGCCAGCGCCAGCCCGACGTGCAGATGGTCCGCATCAAGCTCCCCTTTGGTGGCGTCACGCCGGAGCAGATGGAGACCTTCGCCACCGTAGTCGAGAAGTGGGCCCCGCTCAACAAGGGCCACATCACGACCCGCCAGAACATCCAGATTCACCACGTGCCGCTGCGCGACATGGAGTCGTTGCTGCGCGAAATCGCAGAGGTCGACCTCTCCTCGCGCGAGGGCTGCGGCAACACCGTGCGCAACGTCACCGGCGACCCGTGGGCCGGCGTCGCGCCCGACGAGGTCTTCGACCCGACGCCCTACGCCGGCGCCTACGTCCGCTACTTCGTCCGCCACCCGACGACGCAGCTGATGCCGCGCAAGATCAAGACTGCCTTCACCGGCTCCGACGAGGACCGGGCGATCACCGGCATCCACGACATCGCCTTCCTCAGCCGCGAACGCGACGGCGTCAAGGGCTTCGAGGTCCGGGTCGGCGGCGGCACCTCGATCATGGCCCGCGTCGCACCGACCCTCTATGAGTTCGTCGAGGCCGACAACGGCGACTACCTCAAGGTCTCCGAGGCCGTGCTGCGCATCTTCGACCGCCAGGAGTGGCTGCGGGTCAACCGCGCGCGCGCCCGGATCAAGGTGCTGATCGACAAGATCGGCATCGACGCCTTCCGCGAGCAGGTCGAGGAGGAGCTGCAGGGCGAGTGGGTCGATGAGCGTGGGTTCGACGAGGAGCTGGTCGAGCGCCTGCGCTTCGACGACGAGGAGGAAGAGCGTGCCCCCGAGGCTCCGCCGACCCCGGCCTCGCCCAACGGCGACCGCTCCGAGTTCGACCGCTTCCTGCAGGGCAACGTCCAGCCGCAGCGCCAGGACGGCTTCGTCGCCGTCGAGGTGAAGATCGACCGCGGCGACCTCACCCCGGAGCAGTTCCGCGGCCTGGCCGCGATCATGCGCGAGTTCACCGGCGGCTACGCGCGCAGCACCGTGCAGCAGAACCTGGTCCTGCGCTGGGTGCGCGACGAGGCGCTCTACACCGTCTGGGAGAAGCTCAAGGCGCTCGGCCTGGCCGAGGCCGGCGCGCGCGAGATCACCGACGTGGTCAGCTGCCCCGGCACCGACAGCTGCAAACTCGGCATCACCAGCTCGATGGGCCTCAACCGCGCGATCAAGCAGCGGGTCGAGGAGATGGAGATCGACGACGAGCTGACCCGCAAGATCCACATCAAGATGAGCGGCTGCCCCAACGGCTGCAGCCAGCACCACATCGCCAACATCGGCTTCTACGGCGCCTCGCTCAAAGTCGGCGGCCGCCAGATGCCCGCCTACATCCCCCACATCGCCGGCAACTACGAGGGCGGCGAGGTGGTGTTCGGCACGCGGCTGAAGTCGCGCCTGCCGGCCAAGCGGGTGCCCGAGGCGGTCGAGCGCTGGATCCGCCTGTATGAGGCCGAGCGCGCCGAGGGCGAGGAGTTCAACGCCTTCGCCGAGCGCGCCGGCGCCGCCCGCTTCGAAGAGGAGGTCAAGGACCTGACCCTGCCAGCCGAGTTCAGCCTCGAGACGATGCAGCAGTTCATCGACTGGAACCGCTCCAGTCCCTACAAGGTGGAGCGGGGCGAGGGCGAGTGCGCGATATGAACCCGGTCGCCACCGCCACGATCCCGGAGATCGACGCCGAGGAGGTCGCCGCGCGCCTCGAGCAGCGCAGCGCCGTCGAGGCGATCGAGTGGATGTTCGAGACCTTCGGCCAGTCGCACTACATCGCCTGCTCGTTCCAGAAGACGAGTTCGGTGACCGCGCACCTGGCCAGCCAGGTCAATCCCGAGGCGCGCTTCTTCTACCTCGACACCGACGTCCTCTTCCCGGAGACTTACACCACGCGTGACGAGCTGGCCGCGCACTTGGGAGTCGAGTTCGACCGCTTCCACAACCTCACCCTGGAGGAGCAGGCGGCCAAGTACGGCGACGAGCTGTGGAAGAGCGACCCCGACTCCTGCTGCGGCCTGCGCAAGGTCGAGCCGATGCGGCGCGCGCTCTCTTCCGTAGACTGCTGGCTCGCCGGTGTCCGCCGCGAGGACTCAGCCAGTCGCGCCAAGACCCCCAAGTTCGCCTGGGACAAGCGCTTCGAGCTGTGGAAGCTGAACCCGATTGCGGACTGGACCGAGCGCGACGTCTGGAACTACATCCGTGAGCACCACCTCCCGTACAACCCGCTTCACGATCAGGGCTATCCCTCGATCGGCTGCACCCACTGCACCAAGCCGGTCGGGCCTGGCGGCTCGCCGCGCGCCGGTCGCTGGGCGGGCCTCGAGAAGACCGAGTGCGGGATCAACTAGCGGCGCCCCGCCGATCCGCCGACTGACCATCTGCCCCAGTCCCTCCCCAACGAATAGGTGATACCCCCGCATGAGCGAGACGATGACCGAGCTGTCCCTCACCCTTGACGAGCGCCACACCGCCGACTTCGAGATGATCGGCAACGGCGGCTTCGCGCCGCTGACCGGCTTCCAGGGCTCCGCCGACTGGGAGCGCGTCTGCGCCGAGATGCGCACCGCCGACGGTGCCAATATATGGCCGATCCCGATCACCCTCGCCACCGACCTCGACTGTGCGGTGGGCGACGTCGTCTCCCTCTCCAGCGACGAGGGGAAGCACCTCGGCCGGATCAGGGT
>JBKPOW010000111.1:0-9601 GCA_046733275.1 Actinomycetota bacterium | reverse complement strand
GTCCAGTCGTATGACCTCGACGCATGCCACATCGAGTGCCTGATCGTCGGCGCGGGCGAGAACATAATCGTGCGCAGCTCGCGCTTCTGGAACTGCTCGATCTTCGACATCTTCCTGCAGCCGTTCAACGGCGCGATCTCGGACGTCACCCTGGAGAACAACTGGTTCGCGGCGCCGACCGACCCGAACGGCAACGTCAACAGCGGCCGCGCGGTCGAGTTCTCCGGGGGAGGGCCGTGGCAGAACCTCTTGATCCGCCACAACTCTGCCAACACCGCGATCAACCTCAACGACGGCGCGCCCAACCCCCAGTACGTGAACACGAGCGTGATCGGCAACATCGCCATCCGCTCCACCCCGCCGTGCTTCAGCGCCCAGGGGGTCGTCTACCGCGACAACGTCTGGCAACAGGGCGCCTGCGACCCGAGCGATCGCAGCCTCGGCGGCGCGGCGCTGCCATTCGTGCGCGTAAGCGACCATGCGGACCTCGACTACCACCTCACCGGCGGGGTCGCGGTCGACCTCGTGCAGGCATCGGTGAGCAACCTCGCCGACGACATCGACGGCGACCCCCGCCCAGAAGGCGCGGCGCTCGACGCCGGCTCCGACGAGCGCTGAGCACCGCTACGCGAGGCGAGCGGGGGCTCGCGCGTTGATCTCTCGATGGCCTCTTCGGCAACGCTCGAGCGCCCGCTCTCGATCCCGCCCACGGAAGGCGCGCAGGTGCGCCCGCACGCACGCCGGAGAGCGGATCTACTCGCCCTCGCGGCGCTGGCCCTTGGCTTCGCGCTGCTCGTCGTGCTCACCTGGAAAAAGTGGGGCAACCCCGCGCTCGACGCGGGCGCCGAGCTGACCACCGCCGAACGCGTCGCCGACGGCGCCGTCCCTTACCGCGACGTTCGCTACTTCTATGGCCCGCTCGGTCTCTACGGCCTGGCGGGATCGTTCGAGCTGCTCGGGACGAGCCTGGCGACCGCGTTCGCCTTCGGCCTGGCGATCGGCGCGGCGATCGTCGGCTCCTTCTACGCCCTGGCACGCCAGTGGCTGAAGCCGACGGTTGCCGCCGTGTGCGCGGCGATGACGATGGCGATCGGCTTCTCGGGCACCGCCTTCAACTTCGTCCTGCCGCACTCCAACTCCGCCACCGTCGGCCTGCTCTGCCTGCTCCTGGCGTTGCTGGCGCTATGCCGCCGCCGACCGCTGCTCGCCGGGCTGGCGATCGGCGCCGCGGGCCTCACCCGGCCGGAGTTCTTCGGGGTCGCCGTCCTCGCGGCGGTGGTCTGGCTGGTCGCGGGCTCTCGACAGCGGCCGTGGCGGGAGGTGGCTGCCGACGGACTGCGGATCGGCCTGCCCGCGTTCGCGATCCCGCTCGCCGTGCTGGGGGCCTTCGCGGCGTCGGCGGGCGCCGATCGCCTGCTCTGGGAGAACCTCTGGCCGGTGGACTTCATCCGCGTCGCCGGCTTCCGCTCGCAGGAAGACTGGGCGCCCCTGACCCTGGCAAGCGCCTTCTCGACCGCGAGCAGGGCGCTGGTCTACTGCGGCCTGCTGGGCGCCCTCGTCTGGGCGGCGACGATCTGGCGATGGCGCAACGGCGCCGCCCGCGCCGTGGCCCTGTTGCCGCCGCTCGGCGCCCTCCTCGCCCTCGCCCTGCTCGACGCGACCGCCCGAGCCCTCGGCCTCTTCGACGGCGCGCGGGCGATGGTCGAGCACGAGGCTTTCGACCTGACCCTGGGCATGACCTGGCTGCCGGCCCTGGCGATCGGCGCCGCGCTGCTGACGGTGCTCGCGATCAGGCGCCGCGGCGGGCCGCCGCTCGGGCGCTCCTGGCCGGACGATGCCGCTCTGGTCGCGGTCGCCCTGGTGCTCGGCCTGCGCGCCTACGACGCCTTCAACGGCGAGGCGTCCTACGCCCCTTACTACGCCGCGCCCCTGGTCCTGATCGCCGGGATCCTGCACCAGCGGATCGGCGAGCGCCGGCCGCAGGCACGCGCGGCGGTCACGGCCGCGCTGGCGCTCGCCGCGGCGGGGCTCGTCGTCTACCCGCTGGCCGGCCTCTACAGCGACAACAACACCGAGGTCCGGACCGCGCGCGGCTCGTTCGTCGCCAACGACGCCTCGGCGCCGGCTCTGCAGCGGACGCTCGACCTGATCGACGCACGTACGCGGCCGGGCGAGCCGATCCTCGCCCTGCCCTCCGACGGCGGCATCTATTTCATGGCCGACCGACCCCCCGCCACCTACGAGGTGATGTTCCTGCCGGGCCTGCTCGACTCGGTCGCCGACGAGCGCCGCGCGATCGAGCGGCTGGAGGCGCGCGACGTGCGCCTGACCGCCCTCAGCGCCCGCGACTTCTCCAACTTCGGCTTGCGCGAGTTCGGCGTCGACTACGACCGCCTGCTGGCCGGCTGGATCGAGAGCGGCAAGCGGATCGCGACCTTAGGCGACGTCGGCAAGCCGGTCTCGGGCAGCTACCCCTCGGCCGCCTTCACCGTCTACGAACGGGAAAACAGCGGCGCGACTCGGGGAAGGCGTTCCTCGGATTCAGGCTGACGGATCGACGAGCTTCACCCGCGCTGGCTTGAAATCCCGCTGGTTCAGCGTGGCAAGCGTCAGGTCGTGGGCGAGCGCGCTAGCGGCGATCAAGCTGTCTTTGATCGACATCGGCCGGGCGCGACCGCGTAGGTCGGCCAGAAGCTGCGCCCAGCGTAGCCCGACAGCCGAATCCCATGGCAGGCACTGAATCCGGCCGAGTCCCTGCTCGAACCACCGCTCCAGCTTGGCGCGGCGGGCACCACGCGCAAGGAGCAGAATTCCAAAGCGAACCTCGCCGAGGATGATCGGATCGACGGCGATCGAGCGCTCGTTGCGCTGTAGCCACTCGACCACATGGGGATCAGGGTCGGGCTTGGTCGCCTCCGAGAGGACGTTGGCGTCGACGAGGTGTCTCACAGCGTGTCGGTCGACTCGGAGTCGATCGCGACGAAATAGCCCTTCTCCGGGCAGGCGAGAAGCCAGTCCACCAGTCCCTCATTCGGCGCAGGCGTCATACGCAGCAGGCGGTATTCGTCAGCATCAACACGCTCGACCTCAAACTCTTGCCCGGGCTGAATGCCGTCGCGCTGGCGGAACTCCGCCGGGAGCACGATTTGACCCTTGGTGGAAACGGTCGTTCTCATCCGGGTAAGATAGCATCTTACGCGCTTCCCCAGCGGGGTCCCTGCACCGACGCTACACCTGGGTTCAGCCGCCGCCGAGCGCTAGGGCCAGCACCTCGTCGCAGCGGCGCGACCAGGAGTTGTGCTCGACGAAGCGGCCGCGCTCGGCCTCCGCCATCGGGCCGCGGTCGAGCGCGCGGCGCGCGGCGGCGGCGAAATCGCCGCCGGGGGGGACGAGCTCGATCGGGCCGTCGATGCCGCGCATGGGGGAGAGGTCGGTCGCCACGACCGGCCCGCCGCCGGCCAGGTACTCGTAGACCTTCAGCGGGCTCATCGCCTCGGTGAGCGGGGTCTGCACGTGGGGCACGAGGCAGGCGTCAGCGGCGCGGACCAGCGCCGTCACCTGCGACCGCGAGACGGCCCCGGGCAGCACCACGTTCGGCTCGGCCGAGAGCGGCTGCAGGTGCAGGCGGTCCACTGGGGGCCCGACCAGCACGACCGAGCCGCCGGGCCAAGCGCGGGCGACCTCCTGCACCGCCTCGGCGTCGAGACGCGAGTCCAGCGTGCCGACGTAGAGGAAGCGCGGGCCGGGCAGGTCGGTCATCCACCGCGGCGGGGCGGGGGGATCGAGCCACTCGCCGGGGTCGACGCCGTTCGGCACCACCGCGGTGGGGCCGAGCGGCGCGATCCTCTCGACGATCGTGGCGGTCACCGCGCAGACGCCATGGCGTCGCTGCGCGATCCGCTCATAGGCCGCCTGGTAGGCGGGCTGCCAGCGGCGGTAGACGGGATGGGCTGCCCAGTCGTCGGTGGCGAGCAGGGTCACCGGCCCGGCCCAATCGAGCTCGGCGAAGGCGGCGACGAAGGGATGGGCGGTGACGATCGAGGGACGCCGCAGGCCGTGCCGCTCGGCGGCGCGGCGCAGGCGCCGCCCGTAAACGGCGTAGGAGCGCTCCAGGGCGGCGACGGTGTGGGGGTCGCGACGGCGCAGGCGCAGCGGCTGGTGCAGGTGGACGCGATCGCTTGCCGGAAAGGGCGCGCGGCGCCCCAGCGCGTCCTTGGCCAGCTTGATCGGCGCGCTGCGCGGCTGGTCGCAGATCAAGAGGCGCTCGACCCGGGGGTCGCTCGCCAGCGCCAGGGCGACGCGGTCGGTCGGGAAGCACATGCCGCGCCGCTGCGCGGCCTCCCAGGTGATGTCGTCGAAGGTGAAGATCGCGTCGCTGCGGCCCGCGGCTGGAGCTCTCATCTGCCCAGACAACGAATGGGCCTCCAACCCGCTTGCGGAGCGCAAGCGGGCCCCGGTCCGGGGCGTTGATCTCAAGAGCCCCGAGTGCCGACCGCTCGGGGCATCGAGCCATGAGCCCAGATCACGTCAAGCCGGAGCTCTCTTCCGACGACCTGAAGCAGGCCGCTGTCTCCGGGGTGCGCTGGACGACCGCGGCGCGGGTTGCCTCGGAGGTGGTCAGCCTGGTCTCGGCGATCGTCCTGGCACGGCTCGTCGCCCCCTCGGAGTTCGGCGAGGCGGTGGTGCCGCTGATCTTCGTGCCGCTTGCCGTGATCTTCACCTTCGAGGGGGTCGGCAGCGCCCTCGTGCAGCGCAAGGAGATCGACCACGCCCACGTCGAGGCGGCGATGCTCGCCAGCCTGATCACCGGCGCGCTGCTCAGCGCCGCGACCTTCGTGCTCGCCGGCCCCGTCGGCGGGCAGCTCTTCGGCAAGGCCTCGGCGGAGTTGCTGCGACTGATATCGCCGGTCTTCCTGCTCGCCGGTCTGGGATCAGTCTCGCGCGGCTTGCTCTGGCGTCGCCTCGACTTCCGTCGCGTCAGCCTGATCGAAATGGTCTCCCTCTGCCTCGGCGCGACCTCGGCCGTCGCGATGGCCGTTGCCGGCCTCGCGGCGGAGGCGATCGTGCTCGGCGCGCTGACCGCGGCCCTCGTCTCCGCCGTCCTCCTGCTGGTCTCGGTGCCGCCGCCGATGCCCCGCTTCCACCGCGACGCCCTGCGCGACGTGATCGGCTTCGGCCTGCCGGCCTCGGCCGCGGGTCTCACCTACGTCGCGGTCAGCAACGCCACCCTCGCCGTCGCCGCCGTTCGACTCTCCGCGGCCCAGGTGGGCTTCTACTGGCGCGCCTTCCAGCTCGGCGTCGTCTACCAGGACAAGGTCAGCGGGATCATGATGCGCCTGGCCTTCCCGATCTACTCGCGGACCAGCGACATCGACGAGCTGCGGCGCTTCCACGAGCGCGCGACCCGCATCCACGCCGCTGCCCTGCTGCCGCTGCTCTCGCTGCTGATCGTGCTCGCCCCCGACCTCGTACCGTGGGTGTTCGGCGAGCGCTGGGCGCCGGCCGCCGGCCCGGTGCAGATACTCGCCGTCGCCGGCATGATCGCCGCCGTCCTCACCGGCTACCCGCAGATCCTGCTCGCCGCCGGCCGGCCGCGGGCGCTGCTCGTCTTCAACCTCGTCCTGCTCGCGCTCTACGTCGTCACCTCCTGGGTCGCGGCGCCCTATGGCCTGACGGCGCTGGCGCTCGCCGTCGTCGGCGTCCACGTCGCGATGATCGTCGCCGTCTACGGCGTGCTCTTCCGGCGCTTGCTGGGCATCCCGGTCGGGCGCCTGGTCAGCGACCTCCTGCCCGCCGTCGCCTGCAGCCTGGCCCTGCTTGCCGCGGC
Organism: Actinomycetota bacterium; assembly: GCA_046733275.1. Lineage (GTDB taxonomy): Bacteria > Actinomycetota > Thermoleophilia > Solirubrobacterales > 70-9 > VRUE01. Next base: position 3,774 of record JBKPOW010000111.1, on the reverse strand, counting down.
GGCCCCCCTCGCCGAGCTGCTCGGCAATGCCGGCGCCCCTGTTCCCGTCCTCGCCGCGCTGGTGGGGGCTGTCGGTGCCCTGGTCTACTGCAGCGCCCTGCGCAGCTTCTTCCCGGTCGTCTGGAACGACGTGGTGCAGCTGATCGCGCGGGTCCTGCCGGCCGGCCGCGGCACCGTGCGCCTGGAGCGTCTGGCCCTGCGCCGGGTGGGGGAGGCCTGAGGTGTGCGGGATCGCCGGCATCGTCCACGGCGACGGCCGCCCGGCTTCGGCGGCACTGGTCGAGCGCATGTGCGCCGCGCTCGAGCACCGCGGCCCCGATTCCCGCGGCATCCACGCCGCCGGCCCGGCCGGGTTGGGGATCCAGCGCCTGCGCGTCGTCGACGTCGAGGGCGGCGACCAGCCGATCTACAACGAGGACAGGTCGATCGCCGTCGTCCTCAACGGCGAGATCTACAACTTCCGCGAGCTGCGACGCAGGCTGGAGGCGAGTGGCCACCGCTTCCGCACCGACGGCGACACCGAGGCGATCGTCCATCTCTACGAGGAGGAGGGGGTCGAGTGCGTGCGCTCGCTCGACGGCATGTTCGCCTTCGCGCTCTGGGACGAGCCGCGCCGCCGTCTGCTCGTCGCCCGCGACCGGGTCGGCAAGAAGCCGCTCTTCTACGCCTTGCGCGAGGGCTCGCTGACCTTTGCCTCGGAGCTGACGGCGCTGCTCCAGGACGACGAGATCCCCCGTGACGTCGACGAGCAGGCGCTCGACTGCTACCTCGCCTACGGCTACGTCCCGGCGCCGCTGAGCGCCTTCGAGGCGGTTCGCAAGCTGCCGCCCGCGACGAAGATGGTCTACGAGGGCGGCGGGGTCGCGCTCGAGCGCTACTGGCGCCTCGACTACGGCCGCAAGCACGACGTGGGCGATCCGCGCGAGCTCCACGCCCCGCTGCGCGAGACGCTGCGGCGGGCGGTCCGCCGCCGCCTCGTCTCCGACGTGCCGCTCGGCGCCTTCCTCTCCGGCGGCATCGATTCGTCGGCGGTCGTCGCCGCGATGGCCCAGGAGACCGCCGAGCCGGTGCGCACCTTCTCGATCGGCTTCGACTCGGAGCACTTCGACGAGCTCGACCACGCTCGCGAGGTCGCCGAGCTCTTCGGCACCGAGCACGAGGAGCTCCGCGTGCGACCGGACGCGATCTCGGTCGCTCCCCGGATCGCCCGCCGGCACGGCGAGCCCTTTGCCGACTCCTCGGCGATCCCCAGCTTCTACCTGGCCGAGATGGCCCGTCGCCACGTCACCGTCGCCCTCAACGGCGACGGGGGCGACGAGTCCTTCGCCGGCTACACGCGCTACGCGGCCAACGTGCTGGCTGCGCGCTTCGAACGCCTTCACCCCTCGCTGCGGCGGCTGGTCGCGAGTTTCGCCTCGCGCTTGCCCGAGGGCGAGAGAGAGCAGGGCGCCCGCAACAGGATCCGCCGCCTCGGCGGCTCGCTCGACCTCGATGGGCCGGGCCGCTACGAGCGCTACGTGTCGCTGTTCGACCTCGAACGCCGCAACGCCCTCTACAGCGACGACTACGCGGCCGAGCTGGCGGGCTCCCGCCTTGCCTCCGAGGCGATCGCCGAGCCGTGGCGCGAGGCATCCGGGCAGAGCCGCCTCGACCTGTTGCTCGAGGTCGACGTCCGCACCTACCTCCCCGGCGATCTGCTGGCCAAGGTCGACATCGCGACGATGGCCCACTCGCTCGAGGCGCGTTCTCCCTTCCTCGATCCGGAGATGATGACGTTCGCCGCCGCGATCCCGGCGCCGATGAAGCTGCACGGCATGCAGAAGAAGCTGATCCTGCGCGACGCCCTGCGGGCCTGGTTGCCGGACTCGATCCTCGACCGCCCCAAGCAGGGCTTCTCGGTGCCGCTGGCCGAGTGGCTGCGCGGCGAGCTGCGCGAGTACTCGCGCGAGGTGCTGCTCGATCCCGCCGCCTTCGGGCGCGAGCGATTCCGCCCCGATGCCGTGCGCGGGCTGCTCGACCGCCACCTCGCCGGCGAAGACAACTCACAGCGGATCTGGGCGCTGATGATGCTCGAGCTGTGGAAGGCCGAGGTCCTCGACGCGCCACTCACCGCCGGCGCCCTCGCCGGCTGAGTCGCTCAGCCGGGCTCGTCGACCGGAGAGGGGGTTCCGAACGGCGGCGCCTCGCGGCCCAGCAGGGTCATCAGCGCCAGGCGCTGCGCCTCGGCGCGGCGGCTGTCGCCGCCCGGTAGCGAGAAGGCGGCCCAGCGAACGAGGTGGCGCAGGGCGATCGCGGCGATGAAGGCGGCGCGCCGCGGCGGGCGGAAGTGCTTCGTCGCGTACTGCCTGCGCGCGTAGGCCATCTGCGCTTCCAGTCGCGGGCTGGGATCGGTCTTGCCGCCGTGGTGGACGATCGTGAAGCGGGGGAAGTGACGGACCTCCCAGCCAGCCTGCTTTACCCGCAGGCAGAGGTCGACCTCCTCCGAGTAGAAGAAGAAGCGCTCGTCGAGCGGGCCGGCGCTCTGCAGTGCCTCGCGGCGGACGAAGAGGAAGGAGCCCGAGGTCCAGTCGCAGGAGAGCTCTCGCTCGTAGCGCGAGAGGTCGAGCTCGCTTTCGCCCAACCGGCCGGCCGTGAACGGCAGCCGTTCGGGGCCGATCGCCTCGCCCAGCGCCCGGCCGACGCCGGGGAAGCGCCGCACGGTCGGCCAGAGCTCGCCGTCGCCGTCGATCTGGCGGCAGCCGGCGATGCCGACCTCGGGGTGGTCGTCCATGTAGGCGACCAGGTCCGCGAGCGTGCCGTCGGCGACCTCGGTATCGGGATTGAGCAGGAGGAGGTAGCGGGCGTCGGCGGTCGCCAGCCCGCGGTTGTTGGCGTGGGCAAAGCCGCGATTGGCACAGCGGATCGCGCGCACGCTCTCGCCAAAGCGCTCCTCCACGTACTCCGCCGAGCCGTCCTCGCCGTTGTCGACGAGGACGAGGTCGAGGTCGATCTCGCCGGCGTGCTCGAGCAGGCCGGCGAGCGCCGCGTCGAGCCAGCGCCTGCCGTTGTGGGAGACGACGATCGCGCAGACGTCATGATCGACGGACGAGGTCACCTGCCGCCCTCCGCCTGCTCTCGCCAGGCCGCGATCGACGCGCGCGCAGACACCGCGGCCGGTTTCGGCACGGGGGCGCATGCCGCCGCCAGGCCCAGGAAGAGGCAAAACGTGTAGGGCACGACGGCGAAGGCGATCGTGTCGAAGGTCGAGCTGCCGACGGCCATCATCGTCACCGCGGCGGCGACGGCGAGCGCGGGTGGCGCCCGGGCCGGGTCGTCGGTGCGGATCGCCCGCGCGCAGACCACCAGCGCCGCGATCAGCAGGAAAGCGAAGGCGGCGACACCGATCCAGCCGCTGCCGACGAGGATCGAGAGGTACTGGTTGTCGAGCACCCGGTAGCGCTCAGGCTCGTAGGTCTGCCAGCCACGGCCGAGCGCGGGGTGGTTCAGCACCTCCGGCCCGATCGCCTCGTAGTCGGAGACGCGATCGCGCGAGGAGAGCGTCGAGGTGGCCGCCCCCGGGGCGAGCTGGTCGCGCAGCGAGCCCAGCGCCGAGGGGGCGATCACCGGCATCGCCAGGAGCAGCAGCACCCCGGCCGGGGCGAGGCGAAGCATCTGGCGTGGCCGGAAGACGATCAGCGTCAGCAGCCCGGAGCCGAGCACGATCGGGCCGGTTTTTCGCTGCGTGGCGAAGACACCGGCGAGCAGGATCAGCGTCGCCAGCAGATAGAGGATCCG
>JBKPOW010000110.1:0-14704 GCA_046733275.1 Actinomycetota bacterium | reverse complement strand
ATCCTGCAGAGCAGGATCGGCGAAGAGAAGCTCGACTCGCTCGTCTACGCCCTGCTCGGCGGCACCCTGCTGATGGTCGGCATCATCACCCTGGCCCGGGCGCTGATCCTCAGCAACCTGATCGAAGAGCGCGCCGACTTCGTCATGCAGCGCCGCCACAAGCTCGCGGCCGTCGTGATCGGCGCGACCACCGGCTTCGTGATCGGGATCACCTCCGCCGGCTCGGGCACGGTGATCGCGATCCTGCTGATCTCCGTCTACCGCCTCTCCCCGCGCAAGGTCGTCGGCACCGACGTCTTCCACGCCGCGATCCTGCTCTGGGCGGCCGGCATCGCCCACTGGGTCGGCGGCAACGTCGACTTCGTCCTCGCCGGCAACATCCTGCTCGGCTCGATCCCGGGCGTGATTGTCGGCTCCCACTTCGCCGCCCGGGCGCCGACCGGCTTCCTGCGCACCGCGCTGGGGGTCGTCCTCGTCGCCTCCGGCATCGTCACCGTGCAGAAGGGCGACCCGTTGGTCTGGCCGATCGCGGCCTTCGTCGCCGGCGTCGGCCTCCTCCTGCTGATCTGGTTCCCGCGCTGGTGGGGCAACCGTCGCGCCGAACGCGAAGCCGAGGCCAAGGAGGGCCCGCCGCACGACCGGTCTGACGAGCTGGCGCCCGAGGCGATCGGCTGAGGCAGGCGCTTCGAGCGCGAGAGATACGCTTGATGAATGAGAGTCTCGGCGAAGGCCGACTATGCCGTTCGGGCGGTGGCCGAGCTTGCTGCTGTCAAAGATGAACCCGTAAAGGGCGAGCGGTTGGCCGAGGCGCAGGACATCCCCCTGCAGTTCCTCGAGCACATCCTTCTGGAGCTGAAGCATCATGGGATCGTGCGGGCGCGGCGGGGGGCCAAGGGGGGCTACTGGCTGGCGAAGCCGGCCGAGGAGGTGACGATCGCCGACGTCGTTCGCGCGGTAGAGGGGCCGATCGCCCACGTCCAGTCCTCGCCGCCGGAGGCGATCGAGTACAAGGGCAACGCCGAGCACCTGCAGGAGGTCTGGATCGCCGTCCGCGCCAACCTCCGCGCCGTGCTCGAGCACGTCACCCTCGCCGACCTGGTCAGCGGCGAGCTCCCCTCCCTGGTCGAGGAGCTCGCCGCCGAGCCCGACGCCTGGGCCCCCCGTTGAAGACGGCGGCCGCTCTGGTCGCATTTGCCCTCCTGCTCTCCGCCTGCGGTGGGGAGGACGAGGAGGCGACGGGCCGGACCGATCCGAACGAGCTTGCCCTGGTCGGCTACCCCGGTCTCGATTCCGTCTATGAAGACGCGATCGAGCCGGCTTTCGCAAAGACCCGTGCCGGCAAGGGGGTCAGCTTCACCAACTCCTTCGGCGAGTCCGGCGAGCAGAGACGCGCGGTCGCGGACGGGCTGCCTGCCTCGATCGTCCACTTCGAGCGCGTCGGTCACATGGAACGCCTGGTCGAGGAAGGGCTGGTCGAAGCGGATTGGGACGAGCAATCGCTTCTCTTCTCCGGCGTCCCTCACTGGACCGCCATCGTCTTCATCGTCCGCAAGGGCAACCCCGAGCGGGTGCGGAGCGTCCGGGACCTACTTCGCGACGACGTCGAGGTCATCGTCCCGAACCCGTCCACTTCCGACACCGGCCGCTGGAGCGCGATCGATGTCTACGCGACGCTGCTCGACGAAGGCAAGTCGGAGGCCGAGGCCCTCGCCGGGGCGAGGGGATTGCTCGAGAAGGCCGTAAGCCGGCCCCAGAGCGCCGCCGAGGGGCTCGCTGCCTTTCTGCGGGGTCAGGGCGACGTGCTGCTCGCCTACGAGAGCCAGGCCCTTCAAGCCCAGGAAGCGGGGAGGGACCTTGCCTTTGTCTTGCCCGATCCGACGATCCGCGTCGATACCGTGGTCGCGGTCACCAAGAGCGCGCCGGTGCCGGCGGCGCGGCATTTCGTCAAGTTCCTCTGGTCGGGCACCGGCCAGCAACTCTGGGCCGAGGCCGGTTACCGCCCGGTCGACCAGTGGTTCCAGGCGCGGTTCAAGGAGCGGTTCCCCTTTCTCGAGACCCTCAGCGGGGACGCCCTCGGCGGCTGGGCTGAGGCCGAAGACAAGCTCTTCGGCTGAATCCCTACTTTTCCGATCAACTTTCTGCTACTCTGCCCCGCCTCGATTCCTAATCAACTTCATCAAGAAAGAAGGGAAGGGCTGGGATGACGAATCCGGGCAAGGGCAAGAAAACTGGAGCGGGCTTGATAGTCGCTCTGCTGATGGCGATCGCGCTGGCCGTCGCGGGTTGCGGCGGCAGCGACGACAGCGCCACCGGCTCCAGTGGCGGCAAGCTCGACGTCGTCGGCTACTCGACCCCGGAGGCCGTCTACGAGGAAGCGCTCGAGCCCGGGTTCGAGGCGACCTCGGAGGGGGCCGGCGTCAGCTTCAGCAACTCCTTCGGCGCCTCCGGCGACCAGAGCCGTGCGGTCGAGGCCGGCCAGCCCGCCTCGGTAGTCCACTTCGCCCAGGGGGGCGACATGATCCGGCTGGTCGAATCCGGCCAGGTCGCGCCCGACTGGGACAAGAACAAGTACAAGGGGATCGCCCAGGACTCGGTCGTGGTCATGACCGTCCGCAAAGGCAACCCCGAGGGCCTCGAGACGCTCGACGACCTGCTGACCAAGGACGTCGAGATCGTCACCCCCAACCCGTTCAGCTCGGGCGCCGCCCGCTGGAACATCATGGCGATCTACGGCTCGCAGCTGCACGAGGGCAAATCGCCGCAGCAGGCGCTCGACGCGGTCAAGACCGTGCTCGAAAAGACCGTGGTGCAGCCTGGCAGCGCCCGCGACGCGCTCGCCGCCTTCACCCAGGGCGAGGGCGACGTCCTGCTCGGCTACGAGAACGAGGCGATCAAGGCTCAGGACGAGGGTGAAGACGTCGACTACGTGATCCCGCCCAGCACGATCCTGATCGAGACCCCGATCGCGGTCACCAAAGACGCGCCCGAGGCGGCGCAGAAGTTCCTCGACTACATCTGGTCGGACGCCGGCCAGGAACTGTGGGCCGAGAACGGCTACCGCCCGGTCAACAAGAGCCTGGTCGACCCGAAGCAGTTCCCGACTCCCGAGGACCTGTTCACGATCGCCGAGTTCGGCGGGTGGGAAAAAGTCAACGATGAGTTCTTCGACGACGAAACCGGCTCCGTAGCCGAGATCGAGAAGGAACTCGGAGTCTCGACGAGCGGCTAATGAGCGCTCACCCGGCAAGTGCACCTCCAGTATCGGCAGCACCCCGGGCAGGCATCCGCCTGCCCGGGCTCGGCGTCGGCCTCGGCCGCGGCATGGTCGTCCTCTACCTCTCGCTGATGGTGATGTTGCCGTTGGCGGCGGTGGTCGACGAGTCGCTCTCCAACGGGCTCAGCGCCTTCTGGCAATCGGTCAGTGGCGAGCAGGCGATGGCGGCGCTGAAACTGACCGTGATTTGCTCGCTGATCGTCGTCGCGATCAACGCCGTCTTCGGCACGATCATCGCCTGGGTCCTGGTCCGCGACGAGTTCCCCGGCAAGGGCGCCGTCAATGCCCTGATCGACCTTCCCTTCGCGCTGCCGACGATCGTCGCCGGCCTCACCCTGCTCACCCTCTACGGCTCGAAAAGCCCGATTGGCCTCGACATAGCCGCGACGAGGGTGGCGGTCGTGGTGGCGCTCTGCTTCGTCACCCTCCCCTTCGTCGTCCGCTCGGTGCAGCCGCTGCTGATGGAGATGGACCGGGAGATGGAGGAGGCGTCTACCTCGCTGGGCGCCAGTGGGTTCACCACCTTCCGCCGGGTCATCTTCCCCAACCTGATGCCGGGCATCTTCGCCGGGATCATGCTCGCCTTCGCGCGGGCGCTGGGCGAGTACGGCTCGCTGATCCTGATCACGGGGAACATCCCCTTCGAGACCGAGGTCTCCTCGGTCTTCATCCGCAGCCAGATCGAGTCCGGCAACGTCCCAGGCGCCTCGGCCGTCTCGGTGGTGCTGCTCTCGCTCTCGGTCCTGATGCTGGTCCTGGTCAGCCTCTTCGCCCGCTCGGGGCCGCGCGGCGAGAAGGGAATTTTGTCTCGCACGGTCAGCCGCGTGATCGGTCGCTCCCAGGTTGGAGGCCGAGCATGAGGCCCACCACGCCCGCCAAGTGGGGCCTGCGCACGCTCGCCTTCGGCTACCTCGGCCTGCTGCTGCTCGCCCCGGTCGGGATGATCTTTTACAAGACTTTCGAGCACGGGCTGGGGCCGCCGGTCGAGGCGATGACCAGCCCAGAGGCCCTGCACGCAATCCAGCTGACCCTGCTGATGGTCGCCGTCGCTGTGCCGCTGAACACCGTCTTCGGGGTTGGCTGCGCGATCCTGCTGGTCCGCCACCGCTGGTGGGGCAACCGGATCATCGACACGATCCTCAACCTGCCGTTCGCGATCTCGCCGATCGTGATCGGCCTTTCGCTCTTCCTGCTCTACGGTAGCGACGGCTGGTTCGGGCCAAGTCTCGAAGAAGCGGGCATCCAGATCCTCTTTTCCTGGCCGGCGATGGTGCTCGCCAGCATTTTCGTCTCGCTGCCCTTCGTGGTCCGCGAGACGGTGCCGGTGTTGCAGGAGATCGGCACCGAGCAGGAGCAGGCCGCCTCGACCCTGGGGGCCAACGGCTGGCAGACGTTCTGGCGGGTGACCTTGCCGGCGATCCGCTGGGGCGTCGCCTACGGCGTCGTCCTCACCACCGCCCGGGTGCTGGGCGAGTTCGGCGCGGTGACGATCGTCTCCGGCTCGATTTCGGGCGAGACCGAGACCCTGCCGCTGTTCGTCGCCAAGGCCTTCGAGCAATTCAACGAGGAAGCGGCCTACGCGGGCGCGATCGTGCTCGCCCTGCTCGCCCTGACCACGCTGCTGCTGATGAGCGTCGGCGGCCGCAAAGCCAAGGCCGGCTCCAGCGGGCCGATCCCGGTCACGGGGGGCGCCGCTGCGCTATCGACTTCTAACGAGAAGGAGGGTTCCTGATGGGAATCGCAGTCGAGGGAGCGTACAAGCGCTTCGGTGACTTTCAGGCTCTCGAGGACGTCTCGATCGATGTCCCCGAAGGCTCGCTTACGGCGTTGCTGGGGCCGAGCGGCAGCGGCAAGTCGACGCTGCTGCGGGCGATTGCCGGGCTGGAGACCCTGGACGCCGGCCAGGTGGTGATCAACGGTGCGGACGCGACCGCGACGCCGGCGCAGAAGCGCGAGGTCGGCTTCGTCTTCCAGCACTACGCCGCCTTCAAGCACATGACCGTGTTCGGGAACGTCGCCTTCGGCCTGCGGATCCGCAAGTGGTCGAAGCCGCAGATCGAGAGCCGCGTGCACGAGCTGCTCCGGCTCGTCCAGCTCGACGGGCTCGCCGAGCGCTACCCCGACCAGCTCTCCGGCGGCCAGCGCCAGCGCATGGCCCTCGCCCGGGCGCTCGCGGTCGAGCCGCAGGTGCTGTTGCTCGACGAGCCCTTCGGCGCCCTCGACGCCAAGGTGCGCAAGGACCTGCGCACCTGGCTGCGCCGCCTCCACGACGAGATGCACGTGACGACGATCTTCGTCACCCACGACCAGGAGGAGGCGATGGACGTCGCCGAGCAGCTTGTCGTGATGAACAACGGCAAGGTCGAGCAGTCGGGCAGCGCCGACGACCTCTACGACCATCCCGCCAACGAGTTCGTGATGAGCTTCGTCGGCGAGGTCAACCGACTCGGCGAGCATTTCGTCCGCCCGCACGACATGGACGTCGTGCTCGAGCCGGACGAGCGCACCGAGGAGGCGATGGTGCAGCGCATCGTCGCGCTCGGCTTCGAGATCCGGGTCGAGTTCATCCTCGGCGATGGCACCGAGGTCTGGGCGCAGCTGACCCGCGCCGAGCTGCAGAAGCTCGAGCTGCGCGAGGGCCAGATCGTCTACCTGCGGCCCGGCCAGACCAAGAGCTTCAGCGGCGACGAAGCGGTCGCTGCCTGAAGGGGCAACGGGGCGGGGCGTCCTCTTGCCGGGTGGCGCCCCGTCCCATCTCGCCATTGCTCACCTGGGTGGGCACTCGTCAAGCTATGTACCCGCACGTTTAGACAAAATTATTTGACTAAACCTCGTAGATCTGCTACAGCGAAGGAGCTTTGAAAAACAAACTCACCTAGCTGAAGTGGAGACGGATGACATGACTAGGAAGCTAAAGATGCTCGCCCCAGTCCTGGTCGCGATACTCGCGATGAACGCGCTGGTTGCATCGACCGCGCCAGCGGCTGATGTCTTTACAGTTAGCCAAGAAAATGCGTGGCTGACAGGGGGCCCCGTCAACGGAACGTTCAAACATATTTTCGTTCCAAACGGACCTGTCGTTGAATGTACAACAGAGGAGGAGACTGCCAAATTCGATAAAAAAACGGGAACGGTGACGGTGGTAACGAAATACACTGGAAAAATCAATGCTACACCGCATGGCACGGCCTGTACCGTCAAAGCAGGCGGCGAAGCCACCGTCAGCATGAACGATTGCGAATACACCCTGACCGGTAACACAACGGGGAGCGACAACGGCACCGACGCCATAGTCTGGATTCAGTGTCCAGTCGGGAAAGAAATCGAAGTTGCCCTGTCCTTCGGTTGCACGATCAAAATTCCGAGCCAGACACCGACATCGGGGGGTGTCACCTACACGAACCTCCCCAATCACACGGGCGGAAGTGCGATTTCCATCAATACAACAATGACAGGCATCACATACTCAGCCCCTGGCTTCGCCTGTTCTCTCGGTGGTCTGTCGTCGCACGGCGACGACGCCACTCTTACCGGCGCATCCACGCTGACAGCCTACGAATACAAAGGCGGCACGATGACAGCGCCGACCGAGGGCGCTCGGATTCCAATCTCAGTGAGCTGAGGAATCCTCGAGCCTGGCGTCGGGCAGAGTACGCGCGCGACGTCGGGTGGGAGTACTTGGGCCTCTGGCTGCCGGCGGCGGCCAGAGGCCCAAGCTAGGCGATGCGCCGCTCGAAGGTCTTCTCCAGCGACTTCTCGTCCTTCTCGCCGGCGACCGTCTTGTCGAGGCGGGCGATTGCCTCGCGGCCGTCGAGCCGCAGGGTGCCGACCTGGTTGTCGAAGTAAGGGCCCTCGACCAGGCGCCAGCGGAGGCCCGGGTCGGGCGCGCCAGCGAGGCGCGAGAGCCCCCGCGCGACGACCTCGGCGGAGCGCGTGAAGCCGGCGCGGACGACCTTGCGCTCGCGGCCGTCGAGCGGGTTGCGGTAAGGCGAGCAGACCGCCTGCACGACCGTGCTCTCCACCCCGGCGTCGCGGCTGAAGCCGACCTCGCAGAGGTAGGCGTGGTGGACGTCGCCAGAGAGGATCACGATCGATGCGGGCGGCTTCCCCCGCTGGCCCGAGCCGACCTCTTCCAAGAGGCGGCGGAAGCGGTCGAAGGAGAACTGGAAGGCCGCCCAGTGGTCGAAGTCGAGCGCCCGCCGCAGTTTCTCGCTCGCCCGGGCGACGAGGCCGCCATAGGCGCCGTCGGCGAGGCGCTCGTTCCAGGCCTCGAGGTGGTGGAAGGCGGGGGAGAGGAGGTAGGGCACGGTCGTGCCGATCACGAGGTGATCGAAGTCGCCGTTGGCGTGGTCGACGATCCAGTCCCAGACCTCGTCGTCGAACATCGAGCGGCGCTCGCGGGTCAGCACACGGGCCGCGCGCGAGTCCATGAAGATCGCCCGCACGCCGTCGATGTCGCGGCAGTAGCTCCAGCGCGTCCCCGCGGCGGTCGAGTCGATCTCCTTAGCCCACTCGCGCAGGGCCTTGGTGGCGTCGGGATTGCTCCGCACCTTGGCGTAGATCTCATTCTCCTCGTCGAGGTCGCGCGGCGAGAGGTTGCCGATGTGCTGGTAGATCCAGTAGCTCATGATCCCGGCGACGGCGCGCTCGTGCCACCACTCCATCTCGTCCATCTCGTCGTGCCAGGAGCGCGAGATGTTCCAGTCGTCGCTCATGTCGTGGTCGTCCCAGACCATCGAGGTGGAGACGGTCGAGAAGAGCCAGCGGATCAGCGGGTCTTCCCACGACTCGCGGTAGAGCCAGGTGTACTCCTCGAAGTCGAGCGTCTCCTCGCCCGGCGGCTCGCTGGTGTCGCGTTTGGCGCGGATGCGTTCGCGCGCCCGGGGCGAGCCCTCGTCGACGTAGACCTGGTCGCCGAGCAGAAAGAGCAGCTCCGGCCACTTGTCGCGGTCGTCGCGGGTCATCTGGCGGGCGAGGACGTAGAGCGCGTCGAGCTCGTGGCCGTCTTCGTCCTCGTCTTTGGACTTGGTGTAGGGCTCCTCGTGGGGAAGGGCGACGCGGCAGGAGCCGAAGCAGATGTCGACCGGCTTGCCCGGGCTGAAGGTGCGGATCGCGCTCGGCGGCAGGTCCTCGTCGGGCAGCGGCCAGCGCTGCTCGCCGTCGAGCTCGACCGTGTACTCGTAGAAGCCGCCTGGCTCGAGCCCCTCGATGCGGACCAGCGCGTAGTGGTGGCCGGCGACGCCGAAGGTCGGCTCGCGATGCCCCAGGATCTCGACCTCGCAGGCCTCGCTCGTTTCCACCCAAACCGTCGCCTCGGTTTCCGAGACGTAGCGCAGCATTGGCCCCAGCAGCAGCTCAGCCAACAGTCATCCCTCTTCACCCATGGCCCTTCCCTTCCCCGATTCCCGCTGCATCATGCATGGCGATGGCCAGGCGTTGTCGCCCGTCCCCATCACTACTACAGCGAGGCGTACGCTTGCTGCTATTCTTGACTTTCAAACTCAACAAACTCTAGAAAGGAGAAGAGCATGAGTCGTTCGATCGAGAAGACCACGATGATCTCGCGGGGCAAGCTGAGTGGGGTGGCGCGGGGCGAGCGCCTCGAGAACCGGGCGCTTGCCGACGCCGCCGGAGATCGCGACGGCGTCGACGAGGCGATCTACTACCGCGCCCGCCTCATCCTCGGCGAGTCCCTCCGTCGACCGGAGTCCCTGCGCCGCTCCAGCGGCTGAGCATCTCAGCGCTGTTGTCAGGCGCTGATCGCGACGACGCCGATGTAGGCGACGTAGAGCACGAACCACGTGATCACCGCCGCCAGCGAGAAGCGGTCGCGGCGGTGCAGCATCTCGTACGCGAGGAAGCCGCCGATCAGGCCGAGCGCGACCGAGATCGCGGCGTTGGTGCTCAGTGCCCACTCGGTGAAGAGCAGGCCGATGCCGAAGGGGATCGTCGACTGGAAGACCATCGCCCCAGTCAGGTTGCCGAGCGCGAGCGAGTCCTTGTTCTCGCGCACCCAGAAGAAGCTGTTGACCTTCTCCGGCAGCTCGGTCGCCAGCGGGGCGAGGATCAGGGCGAGGACGACCGGCTCCACGCCGACGCTCTCGGCAATGTGCAGCAGCTCCTCGACGAAGAGGTGGGCGCCGCCGACCATCGCGGCGAGGCCGACGAGCAGCTGGATTACGCAGAAGAGCAGGCCGGGGTTGGTGCGGAACTCCTCGCGGCGCTCGAAGATCAGCGGATTGAGGGTGTCGTGGTCCTGCACCTCGCCGCCACCGCTGATCGTGCGGTGGATGTAGATCGGGTAGGCGAGGATGACGAGCACCCCGATCGGGTAGCGGAGCGCCGGCGGCGCCCCCCAGGCGAGCGCCAGCGAGAGGGCGAAGAAGATCAGGAAGAAGATCAGGTCGCGCTCCAGGGTCGGCCCGTGGGCGTCGAGCTTCAGGCCGGTCCGGCGGCGGTCCCGGTAGAGGTAGGCGAAGAGCCCGACCAGGCCCATCGCCAGCGTGCCGAGCAGGAAGGGAGCGCCGACGATCGCGCCGATCGCCACCTCGTCGGCGCCCTCCTTGGCGCCGATCAGAGCGACGATCGCGATCAGCGTCTCCGGCATCGCCGTGCCGACCGCGGCGAGCACGCTGCCGACCGCGCCTTCGCCCAGCTCCATCCGGTGGCCGATCCACTCGACCGCGTTGGTGAAGAGCAGCGCTCCGGCCAGGATCACCGCAAAGCTGACGAACAGCAGCAGGACGTCCACGAGAAGGCGGGAGCCGCGCTCAGCCGGCCGCGCCGGGAAGGTCCAGCTGTTCGAGCAGTTCGTTCAGTGCTTTGTCTCTGTTTTCGCCCTGCAGGACGCCGAGCAGCGCAAGCGGGTCGATGCCGAGCTTGGTGAAGAGCTGGCTCAGCGGCTTGGCTCCTTCGGGGGCGGAGATGTTCTGTTCCTCGTTGACGCCCTTCAGCTTCAGCTCGACGTCGATCGCGGCGCTTTTCGGTCCGTCGCCACCGTTCTTCGGTTCGATCTCGACCTGGGCGGAGAGCTGGCGGACGATGTTGTCGTCGCCGACGTAGATGTCGACGTGCGTGGATTTGAGCGAGCTGCGCGCCTCGTCCTTGGCGTCTTCGATTTCAGACTTCGAGGGCAGCGGGCCGGCGGCGCCGAGCTGGGCCCGGCAGGCCGGGCTTTCGGCGACTTCGAGCAGGTTGTCGAGCGTCACGGGGACATCGAGGTCGCCGCTGATCTTGGTCGTCGCGGTGCCCTCGACGTCGGCGCTGCCTTCGTTGACTCCGTTTTCGAGGAACTCGCCGACTTTCAGGCTGCCGAGCTCTTCCTGGCAGCCGGTGGCTCCGGCCGAGCCCGTTTCGGCGTCGCCTTCGCGCTGCGCTTCCTCCAACGTCGATTCGAGGAAGCCGAAGGTCGCCGGGTCGACTTCGTACTCCACCCCTTCGTAGTTGACGTAGGCGCTGTTCGGCAGCAGCACGACACCGCCCTCGAAGTCGACCGGTTCGCCGTCGACTTCGCCGTCCGCCTCGGCCTTGATCGCCAGCTGCGGCAGCTCGCCTTTGGCTTCGGCCTGGAACGGGCCGGAGAGGCTGATGTCGAGGTCGCCGCCTTCGCGGCCCTCGGCTTTGACGTCGAGCGTGAGCTCGATGTCGCCGCTGTCGATCCCCTGCAGCGTCGCTTCGTCGAGGACGGCTTTGGGGCTCTCGCCGCTCTTCTCGCTTTCGCTCTCGCTCTCACCGCAGGCGCCCAGGGCGAGCGTCATCGCAACCAGCGCGGCGAGTGCGGTAAGTGCGTTGAGGATGCGATCTCGGCTCAAGGCGGTCTGCCTCCTGGGTTGGTTTGAGTGCGTCGCGCGTGGCGACGCCTAAGGGTACCGGCAATTCCTCAACGATTCTTCAGCTGTGGCGGGGTCGACTCGGTCAGGTTGAGCGCCAGCGGGAAGAGGAAGGCGCCGAGGAAGATCAGGACGATGCCGACGGCGATCAGCCAGCGTGCGCTGCTGAGGTGGCCGAGGATGCTGACGGCAAAGCCGATCAGGACGAGTGCGATGTAGGGGCCGGCGCTGTGAGGGAGCAGGGCGGCGAGGGGCAGCAGCGCGGGAAGCACGGAGGCGAGGTCGGGGGCGGACACCGGCGCGGATTATCATCGCCGGCATGACCGAGACGCAGGCTCCCGGCTCCGTAGCGGAAACCAAGCAGGCGCTCGCCGGCGCCGGCTACCTCGCCGACGAGTCGGCCGCGCTGGTCTCCTTCCTCGCCCAGCGGCTGGGCAAGCCGGTCCTGGTCGAGGGCCCGGCGGGGGTCGGCAAGACCGAGCTGGCCAAGGCGCTCTCGCGTGCCAGCGGTCGCGAGCTGATCCGCCTGCAGTGCTACGAGGGCCTCGACGAGGCGAAGGCGCTCTACGAGTGGAACTACCGCAAGCAGCTGCTGCGCATCCAGGCCGGCGGCGAGTCCGGCTGGGAGGAGGTGCACGGCGACATCTTCAGCGAGGAGTTCCTGCTCGAGCGGCCGCTGATGCAGGCGATCGCCAGCGCCGAGCCGGTCGTCCTCCTGATCGACGAGATCGACAAGACCGACCAGGAGTTCGAGGCGATGCTGCTCGAGCTGCTCTCCGACTTCCAGATCACGATCCCCGAGCTGGGCCAGGTATCGGCCACCTCGATGCCGATCGTCGTCCTCACCTCCAACAACTCGCGCGAGCTGACCGAGGCGCTGAAGCGGCGCTGCCTCTACCTCTGGCTCGACTACCCCGAGCTGGAGCGCGAGATGGAGATCGTCAGGCTGCACGCGCCGGACCTCTCCGAGGCGCTGACGCGGCGGCTGGTCGAGGTCGTGCGGATGGTCCGCGCGCTCGACCTGAAGAAGCCGCCCTCGATCGCCGAGACGATCGATTGGGCGCGGACGCTGCTGCTGATGGGCGCCGAGGACATCGACCGCGAGACCTTCGAGCAGTCGATGTCGATCATCGTCAAGCACCGCACCGACATCGACCTGGTCGCCGAGAGGGTGGGGATGAAGCTCTCGGCGCCGACGCAGGCGGGGTGAGCGGGGCGGCGTCGCCTTACGGGCCGCGGGCCGATGCCGGCCCGCCCGGTCTCGCGCCGAAGCTGCTCGCCTTCTGCGAGGAGCTGCGCGGCGAGGGGGTGGCCGTGGGCACCTCGGAGATCCTCGACGCCTTCGCCGCGCTCGAGCAGGTGCCCTGGCAGTCGCGCGACGACTTTCGCGAGGCGCTTGCGGCGACGATCGCCAAGTCGCAGGAGGACCGCCGCGTCTTCGAGCTGATCTTCGAGCGCTGGTTCTTCCGCGCCGCCGAGGCGGAGGCTATCGAGCGCGAGGTGAGCGAGGGCGGGGAGCGCCACGAGGGCGCCGAGCGACTCGACATCGACGAGCTGCGCGAGCAGATCCGCCAGGCGATCGTCGAAGGGAACGACGGCGAGATGCGCGACCTGGCCCGCCTGGCGATCGCCGCCTTCGGCCGCCAGGGCGAGGGCTCGGGCGTGGTCGGCGTCGACGTGCAGCGGATCCGCCGCACGCTGGAGCTCTCGGCCGGTACGCAGCAGCAGGGAGAGGCGACCGACGGCGCCGCCGAGCTGCCGCCGATCGACCGCGAGCAGCTCAACCGCTTCGAGCGCCACCTGCGGCGCGAGCTCGAACGCGACCTGATCGAGCGCACCGAGACGTTGCCGCCCTCGCGGCCGCTGGCCGAGCTCGACCGGGCGCTGCCGACCAGTCCCACGCAGGACCTGGCTGCTGTCCACAGGGCCGTCTCGCAGATGAAGCGCCGCCTGGCGACGCTCGGCCACGAGCAGCGCGGCCGGCGCAAGGGACGGACGGTCGACGTGCGGCGGACGATGCGCGCCTCGCTGGAGACCGGCGGCGTGCCGATGCACCTGCGCTACCGGCCGAAGCGACCGCGCCGGCCGGAGATCTACGTGCTCTGCGACGTCTCGACCAGCGTCACCTCGGCCAGCGTCTTCTTCCTCTCCGTCCTGCACGCCCTGCACGACTCGTTCCGCAAGCTGCGCAGCTTCGTCTTCATCGAGCGGATCTCCGAGGTGACCGAGATCTTCGAGCACGAGCGCGACTTCCGCGAGATCGCCCGCCGCGTCTCCAGCGAGGGCGGCGTCGCCGACGTCTCCGGCTACACCGACTACGGCCGCGTCTGGCTCGAGTTCCTCGCCGAGATCTCCGACGAGCTCGACCCGCGCTCGACCGTGATCGTGCTCGGCGACGCGCGCACCAACGGCCGCGAGCCGCACGCCGAGGTCTTCGGCCAGGTGTCGGAGCGGGCGGGGCGCCTCTTCTGGCTCAACCCCGAGCCGAAGCTATACTGGAACTACGGCGACTCGGTGATGGCCGCCTACGAGCGCTATTGCGACGGCGCCTTCGAGTGCTGGACGACGCGACACCTGGAGAACTTCGTCAACGTCGTCGCTGGAGGAGTTCCCGCCGCCGAGTAGAAGGGACGAGCATGGAGACGGCCACCGTCCCGCCCAATCCGGGTCCAAGCGATTACCCGGTCACCTTCTCGGTCGACTACCCCGAGCGCCAGCTCAACCGGCTGACCACCTTTTTCCGCGTCTTCACCGTGATCCCGATCGCGATCGTGATCAGCCTGCTACCGGGCGGCGCCCTCGGCAGCTTCGGTGCGCTGGTCGCGAGCGGCAGCCTGGTCGTCTTCCCGGTAGTCCTGATGCTCCTCTTCCGCAAGAAGTACCCGCGCTGGTGGTTCGACTGGAACCTCGAATTGATGCGCTTCAGCAACCGCGTCGGCGTCTACGTGGCATTGATGGACGACGAATACCCGTCGACCGACGAGCAGCAGGCCGTCCACCTCGACTTCCCCTATCCCGACGCCCAGCGGCTCGAGCGGGGCCTGCCTCTGGTCAAGTGGCTCCTCGCGATCCCCCACTACTTCGTGCTCTTCTTCCTCTACATCGGCGCCTTCTTCGCCGTGATTGGCGCCTGGTTCGCGATCCTCTTCACCGGTCGCTACCCGCGTGGGATCTTCAGCTTCGTCGAGGGCACCTTCCGCTGGGGCAACCGTGTCTACGCCTACGCCTTCGCTTTGGTCACCGACCAGTACCCGCCGTTCCGCCTGAAGCCATAGGGCTCCGCCACCGGCGTCACTCGCTCGTTGGAACGCCGAGGTCCCGCTCGATCTCGGCGATCGAACCGGTCTCCGGGTCGAAGAACTCCTCGTTGACCTCCGCCCAGCCGCCGAACTTATCGATGGGGAAGGCGTTCCGCGGGACAAACCTCTCCTGGTTGGCGAGCTTGGGGTTCACCGGGCGGTAGCCGTTTTCGGACCAAAGCAGCTGGCCGGCTTCCGACCAGAGGAACTCGAGGAAGTCTTCGGCCGCCGGCTCGGGGGCCGAGTTGGTCGCGGCGATCGGCGTTTCGACCAGCATCGTCGGACGCGGCACGACGTGGTGG
>JBKPOW010000109.1:0-1988 GCA_046733275.1 Actinomycetota bacterium | reverse complement strand
TCCCCATCCAGCGCGCCTTCAATGGGTTAGAGGGCCCCGGCGGAATGTCCTGGCCGGCGAGCGAGCCAGCCCAATCCGATTCCGGCACGTGCCAGGTGGGTTCGACCTCCTTGCTCTGGATGTGGTAGAGCCCTTCCGGGGTTTCGAGGCCTTCCTGGCCGACCGCGACGGTGTAGGTCTTGGCCAGCTTGAGGTTCTTCCAGAGGCGCAGGGTGTAAGTGGAGCGCTCGAGCGTGAGGTAGGTCGGGTACTCCTCGGCGACCTCTTCGCCGGTCACCTCGGGCTCGACCGAGTGGGTGCGGGCGGCGATCGTGTGGTCGGCGTCGGCGTTGAGGACGGCGGCGTTGAGCTGCTTGGTGAGCAGGTTGTCGCGCAACTTGCGCCCGTGCTCGGCGGGGACGACCACCAGTTCGGCGCCGTCGGCCTCCACGGTCGCGTCCTGCGGTTCGACACCGACCTCGGCGGCGACCTTGCGGACGAAGCGGTTGATCGCGGGCTGGGAGTAGGTGACCTCGGCGGGCAGGCGCTCGTCGACGCCACCTCCCGTCACGTAGCGGACGACGCGGCCGGGCAGCCCGCCCTCGCGGCTCTCGGCGAGCGCCTGATCGACCGCCTCGTCGATGTCCGCGTGCAGCTTCAGCTTCTCCCCGGGCAGGGTCCAGCTCTCGCCGTCGTAGCCGACCTCGAGCGAGTGGCGCAGCGGCGCCAGCAGCTGGCGGCGGACGGCACGCTCGGCCTCGGTCGCGGTCATGCCACCGACCTCGACCCCGCCGATCGTCACGCCCTCGGCGATTTTGTCCTCCTGCGAGCTGTCGTAGGCGTACGCCGCTACCGCTCCGAGGACCAGGACGAGCACGCCGACGACGATCGCGATCTGCACCTTGCGACCCATCGGCAGCAGTTTAGGCATACGGATCGGTCGTTCTGGCGGATATCTTTCGCGGGCATGCGCTCCAAGGACGACGTCCGCAGGGAGGTCTGGAAGGCGATGGACCGGGAGAGCGTCTCGCGCTTCCCCGGCGCCGAGGGCCGCATCCCCAACTTCGCCGGCGCCCGCATGGCCGCCGAGAAGCTCGCCAGCAGCCGCCTCTGGAAGCGGGCGCGGACGATCAAGGCGAACCCCGACTCTCCCCAGACGCACGCCCGCCGCCTCGCCCTGGAAGAGGGCAAGACGGTGATCATGGCAGTGCCGCGGCTGCGCGACCCGCATCCCTTCCGCGTGCT
Source organism: Actinomycetota bacterium (assembly GCA_046733275.1). Taxonomy (GTDB): domain Bacteria; phylum Actinomycetota; class Thermoleophilia; order Solirubrobacterales; family 70-9; genus VRUE01. The sequence continues at coordinate 764 of JBKPOW010000109.1, read as the reverse complement.
GGAGCCGAAGCGGCTCTCCAAGGGCGCGATCAAGGACGCGGCGACGATCAAGGGCGCGCTGCGCCATGGCCGGGTCGTCGCCCTCGATGACCTGCCCGAGATCGACTTCGTCCTCAGCGGCTCGGTCGCGATCAACCTGAGCGGCGCCCGGATCGGCAAGGGCGGCGGCTACAACGACCTCGAGTACGGCATCCTGATCGACGCCGGCAAGATCGACGACCACACGACGATCGCCACCACCGTGCACCCGATCCAGATCCTGCGCCGCCACCTGCCTGTCGTCTCGCACGACCTCCCCGTCGACCTGATCGCGACGCCGCGCGCGGTGATCGAGGTCGAGCGCACCTACGAGCGTCCCCGGGGGATCCTCTGGGACCACCTGCAACCGCCGCAGATCCGCGAGATCCCGGTGCTGGAAAGGATGGGCTATGCCTGATGGGGCCGAGGGGGTGATGAGCGGCTCGGTCGTCTTCCCGGCCAGCGACTACGGCAACCCCGACCCCGAGTGGCTGAAGATCGATTGGCGCGAGCACCTGCGCCAAGTCGAGCTGCCGGGTGCGAAGGTGAACTACGCCGAGATCGGCGAGGGCGAGCCGATCCTCTTCGTCCACGGGCTGGCCGGCTGCTGGCAGAACTGGCTCGAGAACCTCCCCCACTTCGCCCGGCGCTATCGCTGCGTCGCGCTCGACCTCCCGGGGTTCGGGAGCAGCCCGAAGCCCTCGTGGGAGATCTCGATCCCGGCCTACGGACGCCTCCTCCACGAC
>JBKPOW010000108.1:0-4035 GCA_046733275.1 Actinomycetota bacterium | reverse complement strand
GGCCTCCCGCCGAGGCGGAGCCCCCTGCCGAGGCAGAGCCTCCCGCCGAGCCGGCCGAGGCGGAGCCGCCGGCCGTGGAGCCTGCCGCAGACGCGCCCGAGCCGGCCGAAGCAGACGAGCCTGCCGAGGCGGAGAGCGCCGAAGGGCCCGCCGAGGGCGAGTCCGGCGAGTCCGGCGCCTAGCGCCCACTCCGCCGCCCAGGCACCTTTTCGCCTTAATTTCCGGCTTCCGGGGGGAGAGTCGCGCCGCCTGCGCTCTTAGACTGGGGTCTCGACAAACGATCTTGAGGAGTGAGAGCCGTGGCGGCTTCGAACATCAACGTGGTGGTCATCACCGGGAACCTGACCCAAGACCCCGAGCTGCGCCATCTGGGCAGCGGGACGGCGGTCTGCGAGCTGCGCGTGGCGGTCAACAGCCGCCGCAAGGACGGCGCCACCGGCGAGTGGGTCGACAAGCCCAACTACTTCAACGTCACCGTCTGGGGCGCGCAGGGCGAGAACTGCGCCGCCTACCTCTCCAAGGGTCGCCCGGTGGCGATCGAAGGGCGGCTCGACTGGCGCGAGTGGGACGCCAAAGACGGCAGCGGCAAACGGCAGGCCGTGCAGATCATCGCCAACTCCGTCCAGTTCCTCGGCTCGCGCGATGGCGGCGGCGGCAACGGAAACGGCAACGGCTTCTCGCCGCAGAGCGACACCCCGGCCGACACCTCCGACTACGACCCCGCTCCGGCTGGCGCCGGGGGCGGAGACGACGACATCCCCTTCTAACGCCGGGTCTGTAGCATCTCGGGCCGCTCATGGCTCGTCCCAGAGAGAACGGATCAGCACCTCCGCGCCGCGGCCGTCGTGGCGCGGAGCGCGTGCGGCCGCGCAAATACACGCGGATCAACTCTCCCTCGGTCGACTACAAGGACCTCAACCTGCTGCGTCGCTTCCTCTCCGACAAGGGGAAGACGCGCGGGCGGCGGGTGACCGGCCTCTCGCGCAAGCACCAGCGGCAGCTCTCGGTGGCGGTGAAACGGGCGCGTGAGATCGCCCTGCTGCCCTACGTCGGAGAGCGCTGATGACGCAGGCGATCCTGCTCGAGGACGTCGAGAGCCTCGGCCAGCGCGGCGAACCGGTCGACGTCGCTCCCGGCTACCTGCGCAACTACCTGATCCCGCGCAAGCTCGCCGCCCCGGCGACCCCGGGTGCGCTCGAGCAGGCCAAGCAGCGGCAGGCGACGGCCGAAAAGGTCGAGCGGGCACGGGCCGAGCGCGAAGAGGAGGCGGCCTCGCTGCTCTCCAAGACCGTGCTCACGATCCAGCAGCGCGCGGACGACGGCGGCAAACTGTTCGGCTCGGTCGGCGCCAAGGAGATCGTCGATGCGATCCAGGAGGCGCGCGACCTGCGCATCGACAAACGCAAAGTGCGCCTCGAGCAGCCGATCCGCGAGATCGGCACCCACATGGTCGAGATCGAGCTGGCCGACGGCACCGTCGCCACGGTCAAGACGATCGTCGCCGAAGAGAGCTGAAGCTCCGCGGGTGCGCCGTTAGGCTGCGGCCGTGGCTTCGCGTCGTCTTCCCACCCGCCTGACTCGCCGCGCCAGGGCGCGGACGCGGCTCGGCTGGGCCCGCTCGGAGCGGGCGACCGTCGGCCTGGCGGTGGTCGCCGTGGGAGGGTTCGGTGCGGTCCTCGCCGGCCAGTACGGCCGCCTGCTGCAGCGCCGCGCCCACGACCATCACCACCACGGCGAGCCGCTGGTCGAAGCGGCGCCGGCGGCGGCCTTCGACACGGTCAGCGTCGCCGTCAGCGGTTACGAAGCGACGCCGCGCAGCGAGACCGTGCTCTTCAACCTGCTGGCCGGCTTCCTCGGCTCCTTCACCCTGGTGCGGATCTCGACCTGGGGGATCCGCGACCGCTGGTGGCCGTTCGAAAACGTCAGCGTCGGCGGCCGCCACATCCACCACTTCGTGCCGGGGATCCTGCTCTCCTTCGCCTCGGGCACGGCGGCGCTGCTGACCGACGACGACGCGCTCGAGGACCGGTTGGCGATCCCGATGGGCGCGGGCATGGGCCTGACCTTCGACGAGGCGGCCCTGCTGCTCGACCTGCGCGACGTCTACTGGACGCGCGAGGGCCTGCTCAGCGTCCAGCTCAGCCTCGGCGCGACGGCGATCCTCAGCATCGCCATCCTCACCCAGCGCATGCTGCGCCGCGGCGAGCGCCAGAAGGAGGCCGCCGGCGAGATCCCGCCGGCCGAAGCCTAGAAGCGTTTCTTTTGCCGGTTGTTGCAGGGAGACCGCCCGTGGGAAGGCGCCGCCTCTGGTTTGCTTGGCCGGGGACGCCTGGGGGGCGAATCCGCCGCCCTCGTCCCTTAACTAGAAGTCGATGCCGCAGCCAGCCGCAACCCACGTTCCGCCGCAGAACATCGAGGCCGAGGAATCGGTGCTGGGCGCGATGCTGGTCGCCGACCCGGCGCTTACCCGGGTGATCGACGAGGTCAAGCTCAACGCCGAGGACTTCTACCTGGAGAAGCACGCGGCGATCTTCCGCTGCGTCTACGACCTCTACTCCGCCTCCAAGCCGGTCGACGAGCTCAGCGTCAGCGAGGCGCTGACCCAGCGCAACGCGATCGACGAGGCGGGCGGCAAGCACTACGTCTCCGAGCTGGCGGCCAAGGTGCCCGCCGCGGGCAACGCCAAGCACTACGCCGAGATCGTCCAGCAGAACTCGCTGCTGCGGCGGCTGCTCGGCGCCGGTCAGGAGATCCAGGGCTGGGTGCACGAGCGCGACGGCGAGCCGCGCGAGCTCTCCGAGCGAGCCGAGAAGCTGCTCTTCGACGTCGCCCACAAAGAGCAGGCGAGCGACTTCCGCCTCCTCTCCGAGATCCTCCACGACGAGGTCGACCGGCTGGAGAAGCTCTCCACCGGCGAGCTGGAGCTAACCGGCACCCCCTCAGGCTTCCGCGACATCGACGCGATCACGGGGGGTTTTCAACCAGGAAATTTGATTATTGTGGCTGCACGGCCCGCTATGGGAAAGTCAGCCATAGTCGCCAACATCGCCGAGAACGTGGCGGTGAAGAGGAAGACGCCGGTCGCCTTCTTCTCGCTGGAGATGTCGGAGGTCGAGCTGGCGCAGCGCTTCATCGCCTGCCGGGCGCGGATCTCGGGCGACAAGCTGCGCAAGGGGCAGGTCGCGCAGAAGGACTGGCCGAAGGTGGTGCGGGCGTGCAACGAGCTGGAGGAGGCGCCGCTGTGGTTCGACGACTCCTCCGACCTCGGCCTGCTCGACCTGCGGGCGAAGGCGCGGCGGCTGCACGCGCAGACGCAGGACCAGGGAGGCCTCGGCCTGGTCATCGTCGACTACTTGCAACTGATGCGCGCCGACGATCCGCGCGCCAACCGGGTCGAGCAGGTCGGTCAGATGAGCCGCGGGCTGAAGATCCTCGCCCGCGAGTTGGGCGTGCCGGTGCTGGCTATCTCGCAGCTCTCGCGCGCGCCCGAGCAGCGCCATCCGCCCAAGCCGATGCTCTCCGACCTGCGCGAGAGTGGATCGATCGAGCAGGACGCCGACGTCGTCGCCTTCCTCTACCGCGAGGACTATTACCGCGATCCGGAAGACGAGCCGGACGGGTTGGCGGACGTGATCATCGCCAAGCATAGGAACGGGCCGATCGGCTCGCCCAAGCTGGTCTTCCTCGACCGCTTCCCCAAATTCGCCGACCACAGCGGCCACGAGCCGCCGGTGGAGCAGCCGGCGGGGGAAGGGCCACCGCTGGAAGACGCGGGTGCCGCCTCGGCGGGGCCTGAGTTCTGATGGCCGCCCGCCCCCGCAGCGAACCGTTCGCCGAGCGCGCCTGCCCGGTCGGCGCCTGCGATGGCTCCGGCTGGATCCTCGGCCCCGAGGACGTCGCCCGTCCCTGCGAGTGCCGCGAGCCGCGGCTCAAGCGCGGCCGGGTGCGGGGCGTCGCCTCGGCGATCCCGCCGCGCTACCGCGGTGTCTCCTTCGACCGCCCGCCGGTCAGCCTGTCTCTTATACACATCTCCGA
>JBKPOW010000107.1:0-10081 GCA_046733275.1 Actinomycetota bacterium | reverse complement strand
GTGTGGGGTGGGGGACGTGGACAAGCTCGTGGTCGAGGGGCAGTGGCGGGCGGGGGTGCCGGCCGAGGTCTTGCTCGCGAGCGGGCCGGCTGCCGCGTTGCTTGCGGCCGAGCGGACGGCGCTCAACTTCCTTGGGCATCTCTCGGGGATTGCGACGCTTACGGCGCGATACGTCGAGGCGGTGGCGGGGACTGGGGCGCGGATCCTCGATACGCGCAAGACCACTCCCGGGCTACGCGTACTGGAGAAGGCTGCCGTGGCCGCGGGCGGTGGGCAGAACCACCGCATGGGCCTCTACGACGCGGTCCTGATCAAGGAGAACCACGTCGCCCTGGCGGGTGGTCCGGCCAAGGCGATCCACGCAGCTCGGGCGGCGCAGACGGAGATGCCGGTCGAGATCGAGTGCCGCGACCTGGAAGAGGTCGCCTACGCCCTCGGGGCCGGCGCCGACCGGCTGCTGCTCGACAACATGTCGCCGGACGAGCTGCGCGAGGCGGTCCGCCTGCGCGACGGCGAGCGCGGCCCCGACGGACCGCCGCTGGAGGCCTCGGGCGGGGTGACGCTGGAGGGCGTGCGCACGATCGCCGAGACCGGCGTCGAGTATGTCTCGGTAGGCGCGCTCACCCACTCCGCGCCGACGCTCGACTTCAGCATGCTGGTCGAGCCCGCCTAACGCACGACGGCCGAGGCGCTCAGCGCACGACGCTCAGCTTCAGCCGCATTTCGGTCGGGTGGATCGTGCAGATAAAGCGATAGGTGCCGCGCTTGTTGAAGACGTGGGCCAGGTTGACGCCGCGCTTGCTCGTAGCGGGGGAGCGGACCTCGCCCCCAGGCCCTTTCGTCTTGACTATGTGGTGGCGTTCGCCCCCGGCCCATCTGAAGCGCACCTTGGTGCCCTGGCTCACCGTCTTCTTGCCCGGCGAGAGGAAGTTATTGCCGACGGTGATCGTCGCCTCGGGCACCGCTTGGGCGACGCCCAGCGTGGCCATGCTCGCCACGGCGAGCGTGGCCAGGGCGAGAATCGCTCGCTTGCCCATGGCCGTTACTTAAGCAGACGTGAGAGCCGGCGGTCCTTGAGCACGCGGCCGCCCGTCTGCTCCTGGGGGCAGTAGTTGGTCTGGTGCTCGGCGAAGTAGACGGCCTCGATCTTCGCGCCGCAGCGCGGGCAGGGCTCGCCCTCGCGTTTGTGGACGCGCAGCGGCATCGGCAGCTTGTCGGGAAGCTCCGTGCCGATCGTCTCCTCGTAGTGGTCGATCGCGTCGCCGAGGACGTGGAGGGCGGCATGCAGGCGCTCGATCTCTTCCTCGCCCAGCTCCGAGCCCTGCTTGAAGGGCGAGAGCCGCGCCTCCCAGAGGACCTCGTCGACCCAGGAGCGGCCGATGCCGGCGATATCGCGCTGGTGGCGCAGCAGCGGGTGGAGGTGGCGGGGCTGATCGATCGCCGCGGCGAAGGCCTCCAGCGGCGGCGGCGGCCAGGCTTCCGGCCCGAGCGTCGCCACCGCCTCGTCTTCGTCCACCGTCCCGGCCGGCAGCAGCTTCGCCCAGGCCCGTTGCTTGGTGCCGAACTCGCGCAGGCGCAGCTCGCGTCCGTCCTCGAGTCGGACCAGCACCCGCGAGGCGCGGTCTTTGAGCGAGGCGCGCTTCTCGAAGGCGCGCAGCCGCCCCGCCGACATCAGGTGAACCAGCAGCGCGAGGTCGCCGAACTCGACCACGGGCATCTTGCCCACGCGGCGGACCCCCGTCAGCGCGCGCCCGGCCAGCTCTTCGAGCGGCGGCTCGAAGGTCTTCATCACGTTCATCCCGGGGGCCAGTGCAGATTCAACGGTCGCTCCGGCCAGCGCGGCGTCGAGCCGTCGCACCGTGATCTCGACCTCGGGCAGCTCGGGCATGTCGAGAGAGTAGACTTGCGTTCAGTTCATTCGACTGGACTCAGGCCCACGGCCATGCCAGCGAACATAATGAGAGAGCTGCCGACGATCAACGAGCCGGTCCCGATGCTCGACCTCTCGCCGCAGGAGGTCGAGGAGATCTCGCGTGAGGTGCGCGAGCTGGCGCGCGAGCGCGACGCCGTGATCCTCGCCCACAACTACCAGGTGCCGGAGATCCAGGCGGTCGCCGACTACACCGGCGACTCGCTCGGCCTCTCGCGCCGGGCGGCCGCCTCCGGCGCCTCGACGATCGCCTTCTGCGGGGTCCACTTCATGGCCGAGACGGCCTCGATCCTCTCACCCGAGAAGACCGTGCTGATCCCCGACCCCGACGCCGGCTGCTCGCTCGCCGACTCGATCACGGCGGAGGAGCTGCGCGAGTGGAAGGCCAAGCACGGCCCCGACGCCGTCGTCGTCATGTACGTCAACACCTCGGCCGAGGTGAAGGCGGAGACCGATTACTGCTGCACCTCCTCCAACGCGGTCAAGGTGGTCGAGCACATCCTGCGCGAGCACGGCCCCGAGACCGAGATCCTCTTCGGCCCCGACATGTGGCTCGGCTCCTACGTCGAGCGCGAGACCGGCCGCTCGATGCACGTCTGGCCGGGCGAGTGTCACGTCCACGCCGGAATCCGCCCCGACGACATCAAGGCCCAGCGCGCCGCTCACCCCGACGCCGAGTTCCTCGTCCACCCCGAGTGCGGCTGCGTCACCCAGGTGATGGAGTTCGTCGCCGCCGGCGAAGTGGAAGAGGAGGGCGTGCACATGCTCTCCACCGGGCAGATGCTCGACTACGTCCAGCGGCGCCCCGACGGCGAGTACATCGTCGCCACCGAGAACGGCATGCTGCACCCGCTCAAGCAGGCGGCCCCCGGCGCGAGCCTGATCGAGGCCAACCGGATGGCCTACTGCAAGTACATGAAGATGATCACGCTGCCGAAGCTGCGCGACGCCCTGCGCGAGATGAAGTTCGAGGTCAGCGTCCCGGCGGAGATCGCCGAGCGGGCGCGGGTGCCGATCGAGCGCATGGTCGCGATCGGGTAGCCCCGGCTCTCAGCCGCGCTCCAGATAAAGTCCTGGCATGGCCCAGGCCGCACCGGAGGAGACGCTCGACCGCGAGCTGCTGCACGAGCTCGGACAGCAGCTGCGCGTCGACTCGATCCGCGCCGCGGCCGCCGCCGGCTCGGGCCACCCGACCTCCTCGATGTCGGCCGCCGACCTAATGGCGGTCCTGCTGACCCGCTACCTGCGCTACGACTTCGACGCCCCGGACAACCGCGCCAACGACCACCTCGTCTTCTCCAAGGGCCACGCCTCGCCACTGCTCTACAGCCTCTACAAGATGGCCGGGGCGATCGACGACGAGGAGCTGCTCAGCTTTCGCGAGTTCGGCTCCCGGCTGCAGGGCCACCCGACCCCGGAGATCCCGTGGGTCGACGTCGCCACCGGCTCGCTCGGCCAGGGCCTGCCGATCTCGATCGGGATCGCGCTCGCCGGCAAGCGGCTGGAGGCGGCCGAGTACCGGGTCTGGGTCCTCTGCGGCGACTCCGAGCTGGCCGAGGGGTCGATGTGGGAGGCCTTCGAGCACGCCGGCCATGCCGGGCTCGACAACATGATCGCGATCGTCGACGTCAACCGGCTCGGCCAACGGGGCCCGACCATGCACGAGTGGGACACCTCCTCCTGGGCCGCCCGCGCCGCCGCCTGCGGCTGGGACGTGCAGGAGATCGATGGCCACGACGTCGAGGCGATCGACGCCGCCTACGCCAGGACGCTCGAGGCGGACGTGCCCGCGGCGATCTTCGCCCGCACCAAGAAGGGCTCCGGCGTCGCCGCGGTCGAGGACCAGCCCAATCAGCACGGCAAGCCGCTTGCCGATCCCGAGGCGGCGGTCGAGGAGCTGGGAGGCGTGCGCTCGCACCGGGTCGAGGTGCAGGGCCCCGCCGAGGCGCAGCCGTATGAGGTCGAGCGGGCGCCGGTCGAGCGGCCGGCATACGAGCTGGGGGAGAAGGTGGCGACCCGCGCCGCCTACGGCGACGCGCTCGCCTGGCTCGGCTCGGTCGACGAGAAGGTCGTCGCCCTCGACGGCGAGGTCGGCAACTCGACCTACGCCGAGCGCTTCGCCGCCAAGCACCCGGCCCGCTTCTTCGAGATGTACATCGCCGAGCAGCAGATGGTCGCCGCCGGGGTCGGCCTGCAGGCACGCGGCTGGCGGCCCTTCGCCTCCTCCTTCGGCGCCTTCCTCAGCCGCGCCTACGACTTCGTCCGCATGGCGGCGATCTCCGACGCCGATCTGAAGCTCTGCGGCTCGCACGTCGGCGTCTCGATCGGGCCCGACGGGCCCTCGCAGATGGCCCTGGAAGACATCGCCTCGCTGCGCGCCGTGCTCGACAGCATCGTCCTCTACCCGAGCGACGCCAACCAGGCGGTGGCCCTGCTCGACGCGATGCGCGAGCACCGCGGCATCAGCTACATGCGGACGACCCGCGAGGCGACGCCGGTGCTCTACGAGCCCGGCGAGAGCTTCGAGATCGGCGGCAGCCGCGTCGTCCGCTCCGGAGACGAGGACCGCATCGCCCTGATCGGCGCCGGCATCACCCTGCGCGAATGCCTCGCCGCCGCCGACGAGCTGGCGGGTAAGGGCATCGCCGCCTGCGTGATCGACCTCTACTCGGTCAAGCCGGTCGACGCCGGGACGATCCTCGCCGCGGCAGGGGAGACCGAGGCGCTGCTCACGGTCGAGGACCACTGGGCCGAGGGCGGCATCGGCGAGACCGTCGCCGGCGTCCTCGCCGAGGCGGCCTCCGCCACCCCGCTGGTCCGCCTCGCCGTCACCACCCGGCCGACCAGCGGTCCCCCGGCCGACCTCCTCGCCGCTGCCGGGATCGACGCGGCCCACATCGTCGCCGCTGCCGAAAAGCAGCTTTCTTAGCGTTCGCTAACAATCCGCTAAGCTGCGGCGCATCTTGATGGGCGGGGTGTTGCGCGCGATCGGGCGCGCAGGAGTCACCCTTTGCCTGCAGAAGGACCCCGCGCATGGCCAGAGCGAAGAAACCGATCATCGAGATGCACGACGTGACCAAGGTCTACCCGGGCGGTCACATGGCGCTCGACCGCGTCTCGCTGGCGATCGACCGCGGCGAGTTCGTCTTCCTCGTCGGCCCGACCGGCTGCGGCAAGTCGACCCTGATCAAGCTCCTGATCCGCGAGCTCTCGGCGACCGAGGGCAGCGTCCGCATCGCCGGCCGCGACATCGGCGCCCTGCCGGAGAAAAAGATCCCGCAGCTGCGGCGCAACATCGGCACCGTCTTCCAGGACTTCAAGCTGCTCCCCGACCGCACCGTCTACGACAACGTCGCCTACGCCCTGCAGGTGCTCGGCGCCCACCGCGGCGAAATCCGCCGCCAGGTGCCGGAGATCCTGCGCCTGGTCGGCCTCTCGACCAAGCTGCACAGCTTCCCCGACGAGCTCTCGGGCGGCGAGCAGCAGCGTGTCTCGATCGCCCGCGCCTTCGTCAACCACCCGCCCCTGCTGCTCGCCGACGAGCCCAGCGGCAACCTCGACCCGGTCACCTCGATCGGCGTGATGCAGCTGCTCTACCGGATCAACAAGACCGGCACGACCGTCGTCGTCGTCACCCACGACCGCGAGATGGTCGACAACATGCGCCGTCGCGTAATCGAGCTCTACGAGGGGCGCGTCGTCCGCGACGAGGTCAGCGGCGGCTACACCGAGGAGTCGACCTCCGAGTTCGGCCTGCGCATGCGGGCCGAGATGGGCGTCGCCCCCGAGGGACAGACCAACGGCCACACCAGCGAGTCGCTCTTCTAGAAGATGTCCCGGCTCTTCTTCTTCACCCAGGAGGCCTTCCGCGCGCTGCGCCGCAACGGCGCGCCGAGCATGGCGGCAGTCGTGACCACGGTCGTCACCGTGATCCTGCTCGGCGTGCTGATCCCGATCTTCCAGACGACCCAAGCGAAGAGCGACCAGGTGCGCGACAGCCTCGAGTTCCGCGTGGCGATCTACGACGACGCGACGCAGGCCGAAAAGGACCAGCTCGAAGGCGAGCTGCTGGCGATCCCGCACGTCGAGACGGTCGAGCTGATCACCAAGGCGGAGGCGCTGCGCGAGCTGCAGGACAGCCTCGGCAAGGAGAAGGGCGAGGAATTGACCGCTCAGCTCAACCACAACCCGCTGCCGGCCAACTTCGCGGTCAAGGCCGACGACGCCGCCTACCTCGATGACGTGCGCACCGCGGTGATCCCCCCCGGCCCGACCGGCAAGCCGCGGCCGATCTCGCCGATCGTCGAGAAGATCTTCGACCGCCAGGAAGCGCAGGAGAAGATCGAGCAGGTGACGAGCGCGCTGAAGATCGTCCTCACCGTGATCACGGCGCTCTTGATCGCCGCCTCGCTGATGCTGGTCGGCAACACGATCAGGCTCTCGATCTACACGCGCCGGCGCGAGGTCGAGGTGATGCGCCTGGTCGGCGCCACCCGCTGGTTCATCCGCTGGCCGTTCATGATCGAGGGGGTCGTGGTCGGCTTCCTCGGTGGGCTGATCGCCATACTCATCCTGTGGCTGGGCAAACTGACCATCGTCGACCCGCTGAGCGACAGCATCGGCTTCCTCGCCGCCCAGAACAGCACCACGCTCTCCTTCCCGGCGCTGGTCGCGATCCTCTTCGCCGCCGCCGTGCTGGTCTCGGCGATCGGCTCCGGCATCACCCTGCGCCGCTTCCTCAAGGTTTAGTGACCCTCCCGGGGCGCGGGTGAGCGCAGCGCGCACGCTGGGCCTGCTGGCCGCGCTGCTGGCGGTGCTCGCGATCGGGCTCTGGCTCGGGGGGCACCCGGCGAAGATGCCGCCGCCGCTGCGCGACGTCTTCGTCGACGACTCGGCCGGGCTGACCGCCGAAGCGAGCGAGCTGATCGAAGACAACTACTACCGCGGCGTCGCCCACGACGACCTGATCGACTCCTCGCTGCAGGGCATGGTCCGCGGCCTGCGCCGCCGCTACGACGACCGCTTCTCCGAATACTTCTCCGCCGAGACGCTCGCCCGCTTCAACGAGGAACTCTCGGGGCGCTTCTCCGGCATCGGCCTCAGCGTGACCGGTGTCGAGGAGGGGCTGCGGGTCAGCGCCGTCTTCGAAGGGTCGCCCGCGGAGCGGGCCGGGATCGAGGCCGGCGAGACGATCGTCTCGGTGGACGGGCGCCCGATCGCCGGGCTCGACACCGACGCCGCCACGGCGCTGATCAAAGGCCCGGAAGGGACCGAGGTGACCGTCAGCGTGCGCGGGGCGGAGGGCGACAAGGTACGGCGCGAGCGGCTCGTGCGGGCGGAGATCTCGGTCCCGGTCGTCAGCGGCACGATCGAGACGGTGGGCGGCGAGAAGCTCGGCTATGTCCGCCTCGCCGCCTTCAGCGAAGGCGCCCACGGCGCCCTGCGAGAGGAGGTGGAGCGGCTGCAGCGGCGCGGCGCGCGGGGGCTTGTGCTCGATCTGCGCGCCAATGGCGGCGGCCTGCTCGACGAGGCGGTGCTGACCGCGAGCGTCTTCGTGCCGGAGGGGGAGACCGTGGTCTCGACCGAGTCGCGCAGCCAGGGCGGGGCCGTCTACGAGGCCAAGGGAGGGAACCTGCCGGAGCTGCCGACCGTCGTCCTGATCGATCGCAACACCGCCTCGGCGGCGGAGATCCTCGCCGCGGCGCTGGCCGACGACCTGGGCGCGAGGATCGTCGGCACGCGCTCCTTCGGCAAGGGGGTCTTCCAGCAGGAGATCGACCTCTCCAACGACGGGGCGTTGAAGTTGACGGTGGGCGAGTACTTCACGCCCGACGGGGAGAATCTGGCGGGGAAGGGAATCGAGCCGGACGTGCCCGCCCGCGACCTGCCGCGGACGCCGGGCCTCGACGAGGCGCGGGAGCGGGCGCTCGCGGTCCTCGCCGATCGAGTGGAGTAGGCGGGCGACGGTGGCGAAGCACGACTGGCGCTACTACCGCGCGCGGCAGCGCGGCCGCGGCCGCAAGCGCGCCGAGCCGAAGAGCGCCCGCGAGGCGGTCGAAGCCCTGCTGCGGGAAGAGCTCGGAAAACGCGGCTTCCGTCCCGGGCTGGAGCTGGAGGCGAGCGGGGCCGCCGCCACGGCGGAGTCGCGCGAGCTGCCGCGCCGCGATCTGACCGAGCTGCCGACCTTCACCGTCGACCCGGCGACGGCGCGCGACTTCGACGACGCGGTCTCGGCGCGGCGCGAAGGGGACTCGGTGAAGCTCTGGATCCACATCGCCGACGTGGCCGCGCACGTGCCGCCCGGCTCGCCGCTCGACCGCGAGGCGAAGCGCCGCGGCAACAGCACCTACGTGCCGGGCGCGGTCGAGCCGATGCTGCCGCACGCGCTCAGCGACGAGGCCTGCAGCCTCGCCCCCCAGGTGGAGCGGCTGGCGGTGACGGCGGAGATCGAGCTCGACTCCGCCGGGCGAGCCGGGGCCGCCAGCTTCTACCGCAGTCGCATCCGCTCCGACGCGCGGCTCGACTACGACCAGCTCGACGTGGTCTTCTCCGGCCGCGCCGAAGCGCCGGCGGCGGTCGCAGGGTCGCTGGCGGTCGCCCGCGAGGCCGCGGCCGCGCTGGGTGAGCGGCGCGGCGCGAGCAGCCTCGACGTCGAGTCGTTCGAGCCCGAGTTCCGCTTCGACGCGGGCGGCAACGTGACCGGCGCCCGGGGGGTCTCCCAGACCGAGTCGCACCGCTTGATCGAGCGATTGATGATCCTCGCCAACGAGCAGGTGGCGCAGCTGCTCGAGCGCAAGCGGATGCCGGCGATCTACCGCGTGCACGCCAAGCCGGACCCGGCGCGGATCGAGCACCTGATCGAGCAGCTGCACGAGCTCGAGATCCCGACGCCGCCGCTGCGCGGCGCGCCCGCCCCGGCCGAAGCGGCCGAGCTCGCCGCCGAGGCGAGTCGCCTGGTGACGCGCGAGGCCGGGCGACGCGGGCACGGCCGCGCGGCGTATACAACGCTTGTGCTGCGATCCCTCAAGCAGGCCGTCTACAGCGAGCGCAACAGCGGTCACGCCGGGCTCGGCAGCGCCGCCTACTGCCACTTCACCTCGCCGATCCGTCGCTACCCCGACCTGGTCGTCCACCGCGCCCTGCTGGCGGCGCTGGGGGAGGGCGAGCCGGCGCCGAGCGCGGCCGAGGCGCGCGAGGCCGCCTGGCAGTGCAGCGAGCGCGAGCGCGACTCGATGCGGATCGAGCGCCGCGCCGACGACATCTGCGCCGCCTTCCTGCTGGAGCGCGAGCTGGCCGAGCGCGGTGCCGAGACCAGCTTCGAGGGCGAGGTCTCGGGGTTGATCCGCGCCGGCGCCTTCGTCGGCTTCGGCGGTGAGCTGGGCGACGTCTACGAGGGCTTCTTGCCGGCCCGCCGGCTCGGCGGCACCGAGCGCTTCGAGCTGAACGAGAGCGAGACCGCGCTGGTCGGCGAGGAGTCGAAGCGCAAGCTCCGGCTCGGCGACCCGATATCCGTCCAGGTGAACGGGGTCGAGGCGGCGCGCGGTCGGGCGGAGCTGGAGCCGGCAGGGGGTTGAGCGATGGCAAAGAAGGGCAAGAAGAAACGCGATCCCGCCTCCGGCGACGTCGCCACCAACCGCCGCGCCCGGCACAAATTCGAGCTGGTCGAGAAGCTCGAGGCCGGGATCGTCCTGCGCGGCTCGGAGGTCAAGTCGCTGCGCAACGGCAAGGCGCAGATGGCCGACTCCTACGCCGTCGTCGACGACGGCGAGGTCTGGCTGCGCAAACTTCACATCCCGCCCTACGAGCCGGCGAGCCGCGAGAACCACGAGCCGGAGCGACCGCGCAAGCTGCTCCTCCACCGGGCCGAGATCGAGCGCCTCGTCGGCAAGACGGCGGAACGCGGGCTGACCATGGTCCCAACCAGGATCTACTTCAAGGGGCCGCGGGCGAAGGTCGAGCTGGCGCTGGCGCGCGGCAAGGAGGGGCGCGACCGGCGGCGCGAGATCGCGGAGCGCGATGTGCGGCGCGAGGTCGAGCGCGAATTCAAGGGCAGAATGAGGTAGCTTCGCGTACTGAGGGTCCATGGCTGACTTCGTCAGTGACAACATCGAGTACTTCGACGCCGGCCTCGTCGTGGCGATTCTGCTCCTC
>JBKPOW010000106.1:0-8131 GCA_046733275.1 Actinomycetota bacterium | reverse complement strand
TCTCCGAGGCGATCAGCTCGCCGGCAGCCGAGTCGGCCAGGACGTCGTCGCGCTGGCAGGCAGCGTAGACGTCCTCGAAGCGGTGCTCGAGCTCCAGCGTCGCCGGGTCGAGGATCGCGAACTCCTCCTCGAGGCCGATCGTGAAGTCGGTCGAGGACTCGAACGTCTCCCGGGCGCGGTCGAGATCCAGCGCGGACATGTCCGGAACCCTACGAAACGGGGCGTTCGGTCACTCGGTCAGGCCAGGTAGAAGTAGAGCGCGTAGAGCAGGTCGACCGCCGGGCTGGAGGTGTGGACCGTGACCTCCGGCGGCACCTGGAGCAGCTGCTCGGAGTAGTTGAAGATGATCCGCACCCCGGCCTCCACCAGCCGGTCGGCGACGGCCTGGGCCGCCTCGGCCGGCACGGCGAGGACGCCGACGACGATCTCCTGCTCGGAGACGACCTCCTCGAGCTCGCCGAAGTCGCGCACGGTGAGGCTGCCGACCTCTGTGCCGACGACCTCGGGATCGATGTCGAACATGGCGACGACCTCGAAGCCGTGGTCGGCGAAGATGTCGGAGCTGGCGATCGCCTGGCCGAGGTTGCCGGCGCCGAAGAGGGCGATGTTGTGTTGGCCGGAGGTGCGCAGGATCTTGCGGATCTCCGCCACAAGCGACTCGACGTTGTAGCCGACGCCGCGCTTGCCGAACTTGCCGAAGCCGGAGAGGTCGCGGCGGATCTGGGTCGGGTTGATATGGGTGTAGTCGGAGAGTTCCTGCGAGGAGATCGTCTCGCGGCCCATCTTGCGCGCCTGGGTCAGTACCTGCAGGTAGCGAGAGAGGCGCGCCGCGACCCCGAGCGAGAGTCGCTCCCCGTCGCCGATCAGGCCCCCGGCCACCTCCAGCTCGTCGACCGCCTGCTCAATCATCGGTCACCACAGTATCGAGCCGCGCCCGAACGGAGGTTTGGTCGAGGACCAGCTCGGAGACGACCTCGCCGTTCAGCTCGACCACCGGGATGCGCTCGAGCATGCGTCGCAGCAGTCCCTCGTCGCTCTCGATGTCGATCTCGTGCAGGTCGAAGCCGTAGCCCTCTTCGTGCAGGGCGACGAGCTCTTCCAGCGCCACTTCGCAGAGGTGGCAACCGGGGCGCGAGTAGAGGACGAGCTGGGCGCTCACGCCGGTACCGGCGGCCGGCTGCTGGGGAAGGCGTCGTAGGAGAGGTACTCGGGGTACGGCAGCGGCCGGGCGAAGCGGGCGGCGGAGGCGATCATCGCCGCGTTGTCGGTGCAGAGCGTTAGCGGCACCAGCTTCAGCCGCAATCCCCGCTCCTCGCAGAGCGCCGCCACCGCCTCGCGCAGCGGCCCGTTGGCGGCGACGCCGCCGCCGAGGGCGACCGCCTCCCACTCGCCCCGCTTTAGCGCCCGCTTCAGTTTTGCCGTCAGCTGGCCGACCGCGGCCGCCTGGAAGCTCGCCGCCAGGTCGGCGCGGCGCTCGCGCACGCCGTCGGGGCCGAGGTCGCGGCAGAGGTAGACCAGCGCCGTCTTCAGGCCGCTGAAGCTGAAGTCGAGGCCGGGGTCGCGCGCCATCGCCACGGGCAGCTCAAACGCCTCGGGGTCGCCCTCCTCGGCCAGCCGCTGCAGCGCCGGGCCGCCGGGGAAGCCGAGGCCGAGCAGGCGCGCGACCTTGTCGAAGGCCTCGCCGGCGGCGTCGTCGAGGGTCTGGCCGAGGATCTCGTGGCCGGCGTGGTCGCGTACCCCGGCCAGCAGGGTGTGGCCGCCGCTGGCGACCAGGCAGAGGAAGGGCGGCTCGAGCGGCTCGGGGGCGAGGAAGTTGGCGGCGACGTGCCCTTGCAGGTGGTCGACCGGGATCAGCGGCAGGCGGCGCGGCGCGGCGATCGCCTTGGCGGTCGAGAGGCCGACGAGGAGCGCGCCGATCAGGCCGGGGCCGGCCGTGACGGCGACGGCATCGACCTGGTCGAGCGTGACGCCGGCCTTCTCCAGGGCCGACTCCACCACGGGCACGGTCAGCTCGAGGTGGTGGCGCGAGGCAACCTCGGGGACGATCCCGCCGAACTCGGCGTGCGCCTCGTCCTGCGAGGAGATCACGTTGGAGAGGATCTCGGCGCCGTCGACGATGGCGGCGCAGGTGTCGTCGCATGAAGTCTCGATCGCCAGGATCACCGCGGCCCGCCTCTCAGTCCAGCCACCTCAGTCCAGCCACATGATCAGGGCGTCCTCGCCGTTGTCCTGGTAGTAGCGAGGACGCACACCGGCCGAGCGGAAGCCGAGCTTTTCGTACATCGCGATCGCGTCGCGGTTGGAGACCCGCACCTCGAGCGTGAACGGCAGCTCGTCGCCCGCCTCGGCGAGCAGCTGTGAGATCAGCCGGCTGGCCACTCCCTGGCGGCGGCGCTCCGGCGCCACGGCGACGTTCATCAGGTGCCAGACGCGGTCGTAGCGCGAGCAGACCAGGTAGCCGAGCAGCTCCTCCCCCTCGCTCGCGGCGAGGCAGATGCCCGACGGCTTGGAGAGCTCGAGCACGAACATCGCCAGCGACCAGGGCGCGGGGAACGAGCGCCGCTCGATCGAGATCACCGCCGGCAGGTCGCTGTAGGCGAGCCGCCGCACCGCGCGCTCGCCGCCCAGCTCACTCGGCTGCTTGGGAAGGGTCTCGCTCACGCCAGCGTTGTGCATCGGGGGGCCTCAGGTAGATCGGGGCGACGGGCCCGGATTCGTCCTCGTCCGGCATCGCCGCCGCGAGTGCGCAGATGTGCCGCGCGGCTACGCGGTGCACGGGGTCGGCGTCGTCCGGGATCTCGACTGTCCGACTCGTCAACTGCTGGCGAAATCGTACCGCGCCCGAGCCGCCGCACAGCAGGGGTTTCCCCTCTCCCGCGAGGCGGGCCGCCAGCCGCTCGGGCGTCTCCAGCAGCGGTCCCCAGAGGAGCGTGCCCTCGTTCGAGTAGAGCGCCGCCGCGACCTCGCCGCGACGCGCGTCGTGCACGGCGAGGCGCTCCCGCGAGCCGTCCGCCTCGCCGAGGCCGTGACCGAGGGCGTCGAGGCTGCCGACACCCCGCAGGGGCAGGCCGCGGCTCAGCCCCAGCGCCTTCGCCGTAGCGATGCCGACTCGCAGGCCAGTGAAGGAGCCGGGCCCGATCCCGACGGCGATCCGCTCGACCGACTCCCAGCCCCCGGCCGCCTCCGCCGACCGCTCGGCCTCCGCCAGCAGCGCGGTGGCGTGCCGCGGGCCGCCCTTCTCGGAGAGTCCGAGCTGGGCCTCGTAGAGCACCTCGCCGTCGCGCACCGCGGCGACCGCGGTGTCGGCCGTCGCGGTGTCGAAGCCGACCGTTACCAGCGTCCGCTACCTCGGCACGGTGAAGGTGAAGGCCCCCACCCGCTTGCCCTGGACGAACCAGGTGACCCGGTGCACGCCGGGGATGTTCGAGGTGATCTCGTTGACGTAGAGGACGCCTCTTTCCGCTTTCTGCTTATCGGCGCAGAGGTTTTTCTTGCTCGGGAACTTGACGCACACCGTGTAGAAGACTTCAGCTCGGTTGCTGCGGAAGAAGGCGCCCTTGTCACGTTTCTTCTGACAGACATGGGACGGTTTGGCGTTTTTGGAGAGGCCGCAGGCGACGTAGTGCCGGAATGCGGCGCCCTGCGCTGAAGCGGGCACGGCGACGGCAAGCAGCGCCATCGTGAGCGCGGTCGCCATCAGTCTCTTCCGTACCTTCATCGAGCGCATCCTTCGTCGGCTTCCTTCATTTGCCTGCCTATCGCGGGCGATGCTACAGGCAACGCCCTCCGTCGAAACACGCCTACCCGCAGGGGGATGCGCTATGCACTCGGCCCCCTGGCGCCGCCTATCTCGATCCGGCGGCGGTCGCCGCCGAGGTGGGCGATGCGAACCTCGGTCACGTGGCGGCCGGCGAGCCGCGGCTCGGCCACGGCGGGCCACTCGACGAAGGCCACCGTGCCCGGGTCGAGGTAGTCCTCGAGCAGCGCCGGGTCCTCCTCGTCGAGGTCGCCGAGCCGGTAGAGGTCGAGGTGCGCCACCGGCACCCGGCCGTCGTAGCGCTGGCCGATGGTGAAGGTCGGCGAGGTGACCGGAGCCTCTACCCCGAGCGCCCGGCAGGCGCCGCGGATCAGCGTCGTCTTGCCGGCGCCAAGGTCGCCGCTGATCACGACCACGTCGCCGGGGCCCAGGCCGGCGGCGAGCTCCCTCCCCAGCGCTTCGGTCTCCGCCGCCGAAGCAGAAATAAAGCGCCGTCTCCTCTGCTCTCGCTCCTTCGCACTCATTTTCACCGGAGATCTTGCTCAGTCATTTCCGCGTCCGGGGACGGCTTGGCCATGGAACTTCAACCGAAGAGATCGAGCTGGTCTTCGGCTGGCTGCGGCGGACCGGGCACGGGCGCCTCCTCGATCTCCTCCTCCGCGGGAGGCGCGCCGGGCGGCGGGCCGGCGAGCAGCCGCGGCAGCAGCTCGAAGTCGGCGCGCAGCGTCTCCTTCACCGCTGGCGTGCGCAGCGCCGCCGCCGGGTGGAAGAGCGGCAGGAGGAAGACCGTACGCCCGCCCAGCTCGTGCACCTGCGGCGTGCCGCGCACACGGGTGATCCCGGTCGGGTTGCCGCTGAGCAGCTTGGTGGCGAAGTTCCCCAGCGTGCAGACCACGCGCGGTTCGATCAGGCGCACCTGATCGAACAGGTAGGGGCGGCAGGCCTCGATCTCCAGCGGCTGCGGGTCGCGGTTGCCCGGTGGGCGGCTCTTCAGCACGTTGGCGATGAACACCTCCTCGCGGGAGAGGCCGACTTCGCCGAGCATCTGGTTGAGCAGCTGGCCGGCGCGGCCGACGAAGGGCAGGCCCTGGCGGTCCTCTTCGGCGCCCGGCGCCTCGCCGACGAACATCACCTCGGCGTCGGCGTCCCCCGCGCCGAAGACGGCCTTGGTCCGCGTCTCGTGCAGGGGGCAGCGAGTGCACGCCCTGACCTCCTCGTACAGCTCGACCAGCTCGGCGCGCCGCTCCTCGGCCGTCATCGCGCCCCCAATGCTAATTAGGGAAGCGGCTCCCAATCCCACGCCTTCTTCGAGGCGAGGCTCTCCTGCTCGAGGTAGCGGCGGAACTCGGCCAGCTCGACCGGCTCGACGCTGTAGACGTGGTCGGGTTCGGGGAAGTGGCGCGAGCGCACCTCCTCGCCGTACTGCCGCACCGCGTCGACCATCGTCCCGTGGACGTCGGCGTAGCGCTTGACGAACTTCGCCATCCGCCCCGTGGTGATGCCGAGTAGGTCGTGGAAGACGAGCACCTGGCCAGAGGTCGCCGGGCCGGCGCCGATGCCGATCGTCGGCACTTCGAGCTTCTCGACGATCGCTTCGGTGATCGCCGCCGGCACCGCCTCGAAGACGATCGCGAAGCAGCCGACCGATTGCAGCGCGAGCGCGTCCTCGCACAGTTTGATCGCGCTCTGCGCGGTCTTGCCCTGCGCCTTGTAGCCGCCGAGCGCGGTGGCGGTCTGCGGGGTGAGGCCGACGTGGCCCATCACCGGGATGCCGGCGCGGACGATCGCCCGCGCGCGCTCGACCGAGATCCCCCCCGCCTCCAGCTTCACCGTCTGGCAACCGGTCTCCTTGACCAGCCGCTGGGCGTTCTGCACCGCCAGCTCGTTGCTCGCCTCGTAGCTGCCCATCGGCATGTCGCCCACCATCAGCGGCGTCTTCAGGCCGCGGCGGACGGCCTTGCCGAGCATCACCATCTCGTCCATCGAGACCGGCTCGGTGCCGGGGTAGCCGAGCACGACCATCGCCGCCGAGTCGCCGACGAGGACGAGGTCGACGCCGGCCTCCTCGGCCACCATCGCCGAGGGGTAGTCGTAGGCGGTGACCATCACGATCGGCTCGCCGGCGGCATTCATCTCGGCCAGCCGTGGCAGGGTCATCATGAGAGCAGCACCTCGGGGTGGCTGTCGACGGCGACGGTCCGGTTGTCGTCGTCGACGTGGACGACGACGGGCGAGTAGGCCTCGAGGTCGCGCTCGTCGTAGGCGCCGAAGGAGGCGACGATGATCTTGTGGCCGGGCCGGGTGAGGTGAGCGGCGGCGCCGTTGACCTGCATCGTGCCCGAGCCCGGCTCGCCGTCGATCACGTAGGTAACGAAGCGGGCGCCGTTGTCGATGTCCCAGACGTGTACCTGCTCGTTGGTGATCAGGTCGGCCTGCGCCATCAGCTCGGTGTCGACCGTGATGCTGCCGATGTAGTCGACGTCGCAATCGGTGACCGTGGCGCGGTGGATCTTGGACTTGAGCATCTGCCTCTGCATCAGGTGTGGGCCTCCGTCTCGCCGTTGTGGGATTTGCTCGGCGCGCCCTGTGGCCACACCGTGACGTTGTCGATCAGCCGGGCGCCGCCGATCTGGGCGGCGACCGCGATCAGCACCGGCCGGCCATTCGGCTCGGTTACCGGCCGCAAGCTCTCGGCGTCGCGCGCCTCCAGGTACTCCGGCTGGACCCCGGCGGCGGCGAGCTCGTCTCGGGCTGCATCGAGCCCCGCGGCGAGCGAGCCTCGCTCCGCCTCGGCCTCCGCCGCGCGCAGCGCCCGCGATAGCGCCGTCGCCCGTTGCCGATCCTCCGCGGCGAGGTAGGCGTTGCGCGAGCTCATCGCCAGGCCGTCGGCCTCGCGCACGGTCGGCAGCGCCTCGATCCGCACGGGAAAGTCGAGGTCGCGCACCATGCGGCGGATGACCGCGACCTGCTGGGCGTCCTTCTGACCGAAGTAGGCGACGTCGGGCTGGACCGCGTTGAAGAGCTTGGCGACGACGGTGGTGACGCCGCGGAAGTGCTCGGGGCCGCGCCGGGCCGGGTCGCCGCAGAGGACCTCGGTCAGGCCGGAGACCTCGACCGCGGTGGCGAAGCCCGCGGGGTAGATCTCGGCGACGTCCGGCGCGTAGACCAGGTCGGCGCCCGCCTCGCCGGCGAGCTTCACGTCGCGCTGCTCGTCGCGCGGGTAGCGGTCGAGGTCCTCGCCCGGACCGAACTGGGTCGGGTTGACGAAGAGGCTCATCACGACCAGGTCGCACTCGGCGCGGGCGGCGCGCAGCAGCGAGAGGTGGCCCTCGTGCAGGCAGCCCATCGTCGGCACCAGGCCGACCGTGCGCCCCTCGCGGCGCGCCGCGGCGAGCGCGTCGCGCAGGGCATGCTTCTGGCGAAGCACGGCCACGCGGTTCTCTGAGCGTGCGGGGATGGTCGTCGCTGAGTTCATCCGGGGTCCATGCCCTCGGGGGGTCACGGCCTCGGCACGATTATAGGCAGCTCCGGTAACGGTTTCGTGACATTTGCACTGGCCGACGAGACGGGACGAGTGCTTGGAAAGTCGCTCTAAGCGTGGAAATCGATCTCGCGGACCACCCGCGCGGGCGCGCCGGCGGCAATCGTGCCGGGCGGCAGGTCCCGCGTGACGACCGAGTTGGCGCCGATCACGCAGCGCTCGCCGATCGTCACCCCGCTGGTGACGGCAACGTTGACGCCGAGCCAGCAGTTGGCGCCGATGCTGACCGGGCCCTTGCTGGTGAAGCCCTGCCAGGTGACCGGCCGGGTCGGGTCGTCGAAGCGGTGCTCGGCGTCGCCGACGAAGCAGCCGTTGGCGAACATCGTGTGGTCGCCGATCTCGATCCGCTCGTAGGCGGCGAGCATCGTGTTGCGGTTGAGGAAGCAGCCGGCGCCGATCTCGATCGTCGCCCGCGGGGCGAGGGTCAGCCAGCAGCCGGGCTCGAGCAGCGTTCCCTCGCCGATCCTCAGACGCCCCTCGTCGAGCGCCTCGAGCAGCTCGCCCTCGACCGGCATGCGGATGTAGAAGCCGCCGCGGGTCGCGTGCCGGGCCAGCCGCCAGCGTCGCGTGGGACGGCGGTTGCGCTCGTACCAGCGCCGTTTCGCCCACCACGCTCGCCACCCCGTCGTCCCGGCCACGGCGACTAGCTTTCCAGAGCGCCCGGCAGTAGGGTCGCCTCGCCCATGGCAGCCGGCAGCGAAAGCCTTCGCGGCGGCGTCGATCTCGGCGGTACCAAGATCCAGGCCGTCGTGGTCACGGCGGACGGGACGGTGCGCGGCGAGGCGCGCAGGACGACGCCGACCGAGGGAGGCCCGGCGGACGTGGCGCGGGCG
>JBKPOW010000105.1:0-1470 GCA_046733275.1 Actinomycetota bacterium | reverse complement strand
CGCGGCGCTCGCTGGGAATCGCGGCTAGGAGTCTGTCCGAGTAATGCCCTGGGATGTCGGTAAGGGCCGAATGTGGGAAAATGGGGGCATGAAGACATTCCGGCCTTACGATCCTGAGCAGCTATTGCTGCTGCCGCCAGCGATTCAGGACTGGCTACCCGAAGGCCATCTGGCACGCTTCCTCAGCGAGGTGGTCGACGAGTTGGACCTGTCGGCGATCGAGGGTACGTACGCCGAGGAGCGCGGCTTCCCGCCCTACCACCCGCGGATGATGACGAAGGTGCTGCTCTATGGCTACTGCACCGGCACGTACTCGTCGCGGCGGCTCGCGGAGAAACTGGTCGACAGTGTGGCGTTTCGCTACCTGGCGGCAGGCAATCAGCCGGACTTTCGTACGATCAGCGACTTTCGCAAGCAGCATGGGATGGCTCTGGCGGGCCTGTTCGGGCAGGTGCTTCGGCTGTGCCGCAAGGCGGGTCTGGTCCGGCTGGGCCGAGTGGCGGTAGATGGGACGAAGATCAAGGCCAACGCCTCGAAGCACAAAGCGATGAGCTACGGCCGGATGGTGAAGAAGGAGGCGGCCCTGGCGCGGGAAGTCCAGGAGCTTTTGGATCGCGCCGAGGCGATCGACCGCGAAGAGGACCAGCTTCACGGCCGGGATCGTGCCGGCGACGAGTTGCCGGACGAACTGGCGCGCCGCGAGAGCCGTTTGCGCAAGATTCGGGAGGCGAAGGCCGCCCTGGAGGAGGAAGCCCGGCAGAAGGCTCGCGCCACGGGGAAGGACCCCGAGAAGGCTCGCCCGGCGCAGAAAGCGCAACGCAACTTCACCGACCCGGAGTCGAAAATCCAGAAGACCTCCGACGGGTACATCCAGGGCTACAACGCTCAGGTGGCGGTGGACGAGGCGCACCAGGTGATCGTGGCGCACCACGTGACTCCCAGCTCTGCCGACGTCGAGCAGCTCGTACCGGTGACTCGGGCGCTGCGGCGCGTGCTGCGCCGCAAACCGAAGCAGGTGGTCGCCGATGCGGGGTACTGGTCGGAAGACAACGCCCGCCACTTGGAAAAAGCCAAGATTGAACCGTTGATCGCCACGCGCCGGCAGAAGCACGACGACCCCCTCCCGCCTGCCCCCCGCGGACGACCCCCCGCCGGGCTGACGCCGAAGGAGCGGATGCAGCGCAAGCTGCAGACGAAACGAGGCCGTCAGATCTATGCCCGACGCAAGGCCATCGTCGAAGCGCCCTTCGGTCAAATCAAGCACGCGCGCGGCTTCCGCCAATTCTTGCGCCGCGGCCTGGAGCGTGTCCAACAGGAGTGGGCCTTGATTGCCACAGCCCATAACCTGCTGAAGCTGAGGCTGGTATGGTGAATCCCTCGAACCTCTCGCCTCTGAGGCCCTGAGGTGCCTGGCCGCCCCGAACAGGTGAGCAAATCCTCTCGTTATCTCGAAGCCTGTTAGGGCCAGAC
>JBKPOW010000104.1:0-2253 GCA_046733275.1 Actinomycetota bacterium | reverse complement strand
CTTCGCTTGCCAGGCGCCTGTGACGAGTTCCCAACAACTCGCCGAGCAGCTTTGAAAGGATGCGCCAAGTGAGCGGCTCCATGTTCACCCTCGCCGCCGGCCGCCGCACGAAGTGGGTCGTCTTCGCCGTTTGGCTCCTGGCGATCTTCATCGCCGCCGGCCCGGCCGAACTGCCCGCCAAGTTCGAAGAGGCGGAAAGCAACGAGGCGACCTCCTACCTGCCCGGCTCGGCCGAATCGACCGGCGCGCTCGCCGCTGTCGAAGAGCTGCAGGACGGCGAACTGGCGCCGGCGGTGATCGTCTACCGGCGCGAGTCCGGCCTCACCGCCGCCGACAAGCGCACGATCGTTGCCGACGTCGGGGCGATGACGAAGGAGCGCTTCCCCGGCGTGGTCGCCGACGGCGAGCAGGCGGCCGGCGGCCCGGCCAAGGCCGTCCCCGGTCAACCGGCGGGGTACGCCCCGTTCGTCGGCCCCTTCCCCTCGAAAGACGGCAGGGCGGCGATCGTCACCGCCTACATCGCCGGCAACGGCGAGGGCGACCGCATCGTTGACCCGGTCAAGGCCTGGCGCGAGGAGGTCTCCGACCCGGGCGGCGGCCTCGAGGTGAAGATCACCGGCGGCGCCGGCTTCTCCGCCGACGCGATCGAAGTCTTCGAAAGCATCGACGCGACGCTGCTGCTGGCGGCGCTCAGCCTGGTCATCTTCCTGCTGATCGTCATCTACCGCTCGCCCTTCTTCTTCCTCATCCCCCTGGCAGCGGTGGTCTTCGCCGAGACGCTTTCGCGCTCGATCGGTTACGGCGTCTCCGAGCTGGGGGTGACGATCAACGGCCAGTCGAGCTCGATCATGTCGGTGCTCGTCCTCGGCGCGGGCACCGACTACGCCCTGCTGCTGGTCGCCCGCTACCGCGAGGAGCTGCACCGCACGATCGACAAGCACGAGGCGATGCGCACGGCGCTGGCCTCGGCCGGCCCGGCGATCTTCGCCTCGGCGGCGACGGTGGTCGCGGCGCTGCTCTGCCTGATGCTGGCCGAGGTCGAGGGCACCGCCGGGCTCGGGCCGATCGCCGCGATCGGCATCGCCTGCGCGGCGCTCTCGATGCTGACCCTGCTGCCGGCGCTGCTGACGATCTTCGGCCGCCGCGCCTTCTGGCCCTTCGTCCCGCACACGCCGGAGACGGCACCCGCTCCCGAGTCCGTCTCCGAGGATGCGCGGCGGGGAATCGTCGAAGGCGGTGCCTTCTCGGCCCTTGCCCGGGTGATCCTGGCCTCCCTCCTGGTCCTGATCACCCTGCCCCTCGTTCTCCTCAACTGGATCCTGCGCAGGCTCAGCGGCCGCCGCATCCCCTCGCTGATTGTCGGCCCGCTCGACCGGGCGATCTTCACCCCCTACGAGGTGCGCCGCCGCAGGCTCGAGCACGCCGCCGACGAGACGCACGGCTTCTGGAAACGGGTCGGCGACCGGGTCGCCGCCGGCCCGCAGCGGGTGATGCTCGGGGCAATCGCCGTGCTGCTCGTCTTCTGCGCCGGCTTTGCCTTCTTCTCCACCGAACTGACCAGCGAAGACAGCTACCGCACCGAAGTCGAGTCGGTCGAAGGCCAGCACCTGCTCGACCGCAGCTTCCCCTCGGGCACGACCGCCCTGACCGACGTCGTCGTCGAGAACCCGGGCGAAGTGGCGGCGGTGCGGCGCGCCGTCGCCGGGGTCGAGGGCGTCGAGGCGGTCTCCGGACCGGTTGCCGAGGGGCCGCCGGGGACGCTGATCCAGGCGACGCTCGAACCGAATCCCTACTCGACCGAGGGCTTCGAGCTGATCGAGCCGATCCGCGAGGCGGCGCACGAGGCCGCCCCGGCCACGCTCGTCGGCGGCCCGAGCGCGATCGAAGCCGACGTCCGCGACGCCGCCGCCCGCGACTCGATCATGATCCCGCCGATCGTTCTCGTCGTCGTGCTGCTGATCCTGATCGGCCTGCTGCGCGCCGTGGTCGCTCCGCTGATCCTGATCGGCACGGTGATCCTCAGCTTCCTCGCCGCGCTCGGCGTCGGCTACTTCGTCTTCGACGTGATCTTCGGCTTCCCCGGCTCCGACCCCTCGTTGCCGCTCTTCGCCTTCGTCTTCCTGGTCGCGCTCGGCGTCGACTACAACATCTTCCTGATCGCGCGCGCCCGCGAGGAGACCCTCAAGCACGGCTCCGAACAGGGCATCCTGCGCGCCCTGGCGGTCACCGGCGCGGTCATCACCAGCGCCGGCA
>JBKPOW010000103.1:0-8426 GCA_046733275.1 Actinomycetota bacterium | reverse complement strand
GCCGACGCCGGCTTCCGCGCCTGCGTCTCCGGTGCCCCCGGCACGCCGCCGCAGTGCCGGGCCGTCTCGCGCCTGATGCGGGCGGCGGCCGCCGATCCGCGACTGCGGCCCACCGCGCTGGCGCAGATCGAGACCCTGCAGGCGGCAACCGCCGAGCGGCTGGCGCGCGGCTACCTCGCCGACGACGCCCCGGCCACCTTCCGCGTCATCGTCGACCCGCTCGTCACCTGGATCTGGATCGGCGGGCTGATCGCCCTGACCGGCGCCGGGATCGCGCTCTGGCCTGGGCGCAGCGCTCGCCGCCAGCCGGCTCCCGACAGCGAGCTGGAGGCGCTGAAGGAGGCGAAGTACCGCGAGATCCGCGATGCCGAGCTCGACCACGCCGCCGGCAAGCTCTCCGACGAGGACTTCGCCCTGCTCGACGCCGAGCTGCGCCGCGAGGCGGTCGAGATCCTCGACCGCGCGAACGGCAACGGCGCGGCGCGGCGCCCGGCCGAGCGCGTCTAGATCTTCAGCAGGACCAGGGTGTTGACGACGAAGAGGATCGAGAAGAAGACCGTCGCCCGGTCCAGGTTGCGCTCGACCATCGAGCCGCCGCCGAAGGAGCTGCCCCCGCCGCCGATGCCGAAGGCGCCGGAGAGGCCGGCGTCTTTGCCCGAGTGCAGGAGCACGAGGAAGATGACGATGCCGGCGATGATCACTTGGAGGACGGCGAGCAACGTGTACACGGGCCGGATGGTAGCGGGGCGGCGAGCCCCCAGTCTGGTGGGCGGCGGCCTCCCGGAACAGGTCGCCTTGGACAGAACCCACGTTCGTGTTGCGTTAGTTGACAAATTGGGCTAATGTGTCAAGAACACAGACGAACTTTGGCTAGCTGACAAGGAGGAGCGCGCCCATGGAGGCTGCTGCCCACGAGCACCATCACCACCACGGCCCCGACATCGACCTCAACCCCGCAAGCTGGACCGACACGAAGCGCTACGCCTGGCTCCTCGGCCTGGTGGTGCCGCTGCTGCCCTTCATCGCCTGGGCATCGGTCGAGCTGACCGGCCTCGGCGCCTTCTGGTTCTTCGGACCGTTCCTCGTCTTCTTCATCTTCCCCCTGCTCGACGCCATCGTCGGCATGGACGCCGAGAACCCGCCCGACAGCATCATCAAGTGGCTGGAACAGGACCGCTATTACCGCTGGTGCACCTACGTCTTCATCCCGGTCCAGTACGCGGGTCTGGTCTTCGCCTGCTGGCTCTGGACGGAGGGCGGCCTCTCGACCGTCGACAGCATCGGCCTGGCGCTGACGATGGCGATGGTCGCGGGGATCGCGATCAACACCGCACACGAGCTCGGCCACAAGCGCGCGAGCCTGGAGAAGTGGCTGAGCAAGGTGGCGCTGGCGCAGAGCGGCTACGGCCACTTCTTCATCGAGCACAACCGCGGCCACCACGTCCGCGTCGCCACTCCCGAGGACCCGGCCAGCGCCCGCCTGGGGGAGAGCTTCTGGGCCTTCCTGCCGCGCACCGTCTCAGGCAGCCTCAGCTCGGCCTGGGGGATCGAGCGCGCCCGCCTCGAGCGCATGGGCCACTCGGTCTGGTCGATCCACAACGACATCCTGCAGGCCTGGGCGATGACGGTGGGGCTGTTCGCCCTGCTGGCGATCGTCTTCGGCCCGGTCGTGCTGCCCTACCTCGTGCTGCAGGCGGTGCTCGGCTTCTCCCTGCTCGAGGTCGTCAACTACCTCGAGCACTACGGCCTGCTGCGACAGAAGAAAGAGGACGGACGCTACGAACGCTGCCTGCCCCAGCACAGCTGGAACAGCAACAACGTCGCCTCCAACGTCCTGCTCTACCACCTGCAGCGCCACAGCGACCACCACGCCAACCCGACCCGCCGCTACCAGGCGCTGCGCCACGTCGAAGAGGCACCGCAGCTGCCGACCGGCTACGCGGGGATGATCGTCCTCGCCTGGGTCCCGCCGCTGTGGCGGCGGGTGATGGACCGCCGCCTGCTCGACCACTACGGCGGCGACATCGGCCGCGCCAACATCCAGCCGCGGGCGCGGCGCCGGGTCCTGGCCCGCTACGGCGGGGCCGGGGCATGAGCGCCTTTCGCTGCCCCGCCTGCGGCTATGTCTACGACGAGGACGCCGGCCACCAGCGCGAGGGCTTTCCACCCGGCACGCCGTGGAGCGAGGTGCCGGACGATTGGCACTGCCCGGACTGTGGCGTGCGCGACAAGGTCGATTTCGAGCCGCTCGGCGACGCGGGCGCGTGACCGCCTCCACTGGCACCATGGCGCCTGTGGAGGCGCGCACGCCATATCCGCAGGCGGCCCGGCAGCTGCTGCGCGAGACGCTCTTCGCCGCCGCGCGCGACGAGGTGCAGCAGCGGTCCTGGTCGGAGATCACGATGGCCGAGATCGCCAGTGCGGCGGGGGTCAGCCGCCAGACCCTCTACAAGGAGTTCGGCAGCCGCGACGAGTTCGCTCAGGCGCTGGTCATCCACGAGGGCGAACGCTTCCTCGACGCGGTCGACGCCGCCGTGCGCGAGCACCTCGACGACCCTCGCGCCGCGGTGCGGGCCGCACTGGAGACCTTCCTGCGCACGGCCGGCGAGGACCCGCTGGTTCGGATCCTGCTCAGCGACGACGGCACCGCCGGCCTGCTGCCCTTCGTCACCACCCAGGGGGCGCCGGTCGTGCAGTGGGCGACCGCCCGGCTGACGGCGACGATCGAGGCCGGCTGGCCGGAGGCGCCGCCGGCGAAGGCCCGCCTGCTCGCCGAGTCGCTCGTCAGGCTGGCGATCAGCTACGTCACCGCCCCCGCGGACACCCCCGACACGATCGCCGCCCAGGCCGGCGAGCTGCTCGGCCCCTTCATCGACGAGGCGCTGGGCGAAGGCGGCTAGGCCTCGAGCAGGAGGGTGACGGGGCCGTCGTTGACCAAGGCGACCCCCATGCAGGCGCCGAAGACTCCCTTCTTCGCTCCGAGGCGTTCGCAGAAGCGGTCATAGAGGGGCTCGGCCCGCTCGCCAGGAGCCGCCTCGACGTAGCTGGGTCGGTTGCCCCTGCGGGCGTCGCCGTAGAGGGTGAACTGGCTGACGCAGAGCACCTCGCGCTCGCCCAAGGGCTCGTTCATGCGCCCGTCGGCGTCATCGAAGATACGCAGCGCCCGCACCTTCTCGGCCAGGCGGTCGGCCTGCTCGGGGCCGTCCTCGCGGCTCACCCCGAGCAGGACGAGCATGCCGGGCCCGATCTGGGCCACCCGCTCGCCCTCGACGTCGACCACCGCCTGGCTGACCCGCTGGACGAGCGCCCTCATCCGCGTTGGACTATGTCTTGCCTCGTCTTCAGGCTACGTCTTGCTTCGTCTTGCTTTCTTCGCGGGGCGCTCGCGCTCCTCGCCGCGCGGCAGAGCGCGCTCGAACCACAGCGTGGCCGCGATTCGCACAGGCGTCGAGTCGTCCTTCTCGCGCTCCTTGTCGCGCTCCTCGATCTGCTTGAGTCGTTCGAGGATCTCCGCCTGTAGCTCGGTGACTTCGTCCTGGCCGACGGCACTCAGCTTGAGCGGCATCCAGGCGACGTAGACGTTGTCGTCGTCCTCCATCTTCTCGTGGCGGAAGGCGGCGAGGCTGTTGGCGACGATGGCCTGCAGGGCGAGGCCGGCGATCTCGCGCCGCAACTTCTTCGGCATTTCCTTCCATTCTTCGGTGTCGACTTCAGGGAACTCGGTTGCCCGGTAGTAATGCTCGACGGCGCCCCTGCGCTGCTCGGTCTTGACCAGTTCGATGACCCCGTCGTCCTTGAGCTCGTTGATGTGGAAGCTGGCCGTGCCCAACGGCACGCCGAGGACCTGGGCGACTTCTTTCGGGCTGGCGATTCGTTCGTAGAGGATCGAGAACGCATCGAGGCGGTCGGGATGGATCGCCGAGTGTGCGATCACTTTCTCCTTGGGCCTCTTGCCCCGCCCCCAGGCGGCCTTGCGCGCTTTCCCCTTGGTCCTCGCCACGTTTCCTCCTTCGCCTATCGCTCAATCCTGGTTTACCGGCGTGTGCAGGAGGAGGTATAGCGGAAGTTTGGAGCATTTTCGCAACCCTTGCGTAGATGACTCCGCATTATTGAAACTTTTTTCATCTTTTCCGCCGTCTCGCGTTGCACAAGAAACGGCGAGGGGAGGTGAGAGCAAGTGAAGATCACCAGCGTGGAATCAGTGCTGCGCATGGAGCTCGTTGTCAAGCAGGGCTGAGCTTCAGCCGAGGCGATGCGCGTGGGCCGATGCCCGCCGGCGCGGGGATCGGCCACGTGCGGGCCTGTAGGGCGAAGCCGCCCCGGCGGGTCGCGGGAAGCCATGGCACCGGCATCCCTACACAACCCATGATGCGGCTGAATGGAGTCGAACCATCACGGGTGTTTCCACCCACAAGGCCCTCAAGCTGAACCGACACCGCTTGCTAGAGCGGAAAACGGCCTGTAAAGCTAATCCGATCCGGCTACGTCCGGCTGAATCCGGTTGTTTGGCGCCTGACTGGCGCACGGCTGGCGCACGAGAAGCTCGTGACTACCCCTCGCTATCGGTTGGATGTTCCGCCGTGAGCCGCTCGAAGTCCGCCGCGGATGCGGGCCTCGTTCCCGATCTCCTGTCAAGCTCGGCTATTGGAGTGATCGGTGGCTCGATGTCACTCCGCCCATGCGATCGGGGACGACCTCGTAGCGCCGCCCATCGATTTGGACAACTCGCCGACCTCAAGGTCGAGCTTCTTGATCACAGGCTCCACGCGAAAAGGGTAGCTGGCGATTTCAGCTCGTTCAGACAATCCGCCGCAGTCAATATGGTCCTCGGCCAATGAGCCAGTTCCCCTCGATGAAGGCGAAGCGTCTGCTTGCGGTTCTCGAACGCAAGCCGCTCAACTACCGCGTCGTGCGCCAAGCCGGGTCGCACCGACGCATGGAGGCTCCCGGCCGGCCACCGCTCACCTTTGCCTTCCACGACAAAGCGACTATTCCCTCCGTCTGGTCCGCAAGATCCTGACCCGAGACGCCGGGCTTGCCGAAGACGAGGCCGTGAAGCTACTCTGAGCGGAGAGATCAATGGAGACTGTGCGCGTCATCTATCACCACGAGGCAGACGGCTGGTGGGCCGAGTCCCCCGACGTTGACGGCTGGTCTGCCGCTGGCGACACCTACGCCGAGGTCGTCAAGCTCGCCGAAGAGGGTATTCCCTTTGCCCTCGGCCAGGACGCGTCGCTGGAGCACTTCGTGCCGGCCGGCGAGCACGTCGCGGCGTAGCTATTCCCCTTTGGGGAACCGGAAGGCGTCGATGCGGCTCGCCTCATCAGCCCCTACAACGCGGAAACCCCACCGTAGCGGGGTTTCCGAAAGTGCGGCTGAATGGAGTCGAACCATCACGTCCCGTTAGGGACACAAGGCCCTCAACCTTGCGCGTCTACCAGTTCCGCCACAGCCGCTCGTGGGCGCTCGATTCTAGATGTTCGGGCGACGGGGCTGCCCCCACCTGGCATGCAGGTCGGCTGCGGCACCGGCGGGGGTTGACGGGTGTCCGCGGGGGGCGGTACTCTGCGAACAGGTGTTCGGACGTTCCCGCTTCGCTTTAAAGAGGAGGCTCGCCGGGTGGACCTGGATCTGACCAAGAGGCAGAAGGAGATCTTCGACTACATCCGCCGCTACGCGGCGAAGACCGGCTATCCGCCGACCGTGCGCGAGATCGGCAAGGCGGTCGGCCTGCACTCTTCTTCGACCGTTCACGCCCACCTCGCCAACCTGGAGAAGATCGGCCTACTGCGGCGCGACCCCTCGAAGCCGCGGGCGATCGAGCTGCTCTTCGACAAGGCGAAGAAGACGATCCGGCCCGAAGGTTCGGGCCTGCCGTTGATCGGCCACGTCGCCGCCGGCGCGCCGATCCTCGCCGAAGAGAACATCGAGGAATACATCGAGATCCCCGACGTCATCGGCGGCGAGGAAGGCGACTACGTGCTACGGGTGCGCGGCGAGAGCATGGTCGAAGCCGGGATCTTCGAGGAGGACTATGTGATCGTCCGGCCCGCCGACGATGCGACCGACGGCGAGATCGTCGTCGCCCTGATCGGCGAGGAGGCGACCGTCAAGCGCTTTTTCCGCGAGGCCGACCACATCCGCCTGCAGCCCGAGAACGAGACGATGGAGCCGATCCGAACCGCCGAGGCGAGTGTGCTCGGCAAAGTGATCGGCGTCGTCCGCAAAGTCTCCTGAGGCGCCCGCCACCCGGTGCGGCGGTACCCTTTGGAGGCGGGCTGAGCGACCGCGGGGGGAGAGAAAACCCCTCGAGGAAAGTCCGGACACCAGAGGGCGAGGGCGGTGGGTAACGCCCACCCGGGGAAACCCGCGGGAAAGTGCCACAGAAACACACGGCCGATGGCGCGGCCACACGTGAGCCGCGTACAGGCAAAGGTGAAATGGTGCGGTAAGAGCGCACCGGCGCCGCGGTGACGCGGCGGCCAGGCAAACCCCGCCCGGTGCAAGGCCAAACAGGACCGTCGACCCTGCCCGGCGAGGTCCAGGTAGGCCGCAGGGCCGCTATGGCGGCCCCTTGGGGCTCCGGCCCCGAGAGATAGATGGTCGCTCCCGACAGGATCCGGCTTACAGGCCCGCTGTGGAGAGGCCCCCCTCGCGAGAGGGGGGCCTTTTCAGTTGGCGCGAGTAGAGACTCCTCTGGCGCCGCGTGACCTTTGCACGTTTTCCTGTCTTAGCGTCTGCTAACGTGCCGCCAACTTCCGCTGAATCTCCGCCACATACCGCGGGGAGCGGGGGACCCAAAAGTTGGGGCGAATCGCCGGCATCTGCCGCGTAGCGCAGCTCTTTCAGCGCGAGCCCGTCAGCTAACCCCGTAAGCGCTTGGAAAGAGCGATGAAGAGAGACTCGAACCGCCCCTGGCGGAAAACCCACGCCCGTACGGCCCTGCTGCTGGTCGTCGCCCTGCTCGCCTGTGGCACGGCTCCCGCTCAGGCTGCCACCGGCGGCGCCTCGACCGCCGCCTCCAGCGAAGCGCAGGCGGGCGGCGACCTCGCCTTCGCGCCGATGCGCTGGGCGGGAGCGACCTGGTACGGCCCCGGGCTCTACGGCAACCACACCGCCTGCGGCCAGACGCTGCTGCCCGGAACGATCGGCGTCGCCCACCGCAGTTTGCCCTGCGGTACCGCGGTCAAGTTCCTCTACCGCGGCCGCTCGATCGTCGCCCGGGTGATCGACCGCGGCCCCTACACCGCGGGCAACGCCTGGGACCTCACCCTCGCGGCCGCCGAAGCGCTCGACTTCGACAAGGTCGGCGCCGACCAGGTCGGCTTCGCCGTCGCGCTCGACCAGGCGCGCGCTTCGCGCCGCGGCGACGGCACCCGCTGACAGCCGCCCCTGCGGCTAGTCTTCCCGCCCGAGAGCAGGACTTTCACGAGAGGAGCGGGCATGTCGAGGTCTTTCCAGAAAGCTGTCGTCGTCGCGCGGGTTGCGGGGCGCCGCCGGCTCCCCGTCGCGATTGCGCTCGCCGCCTGTCTGGTCCTCGTCGGCGTCTCCGCCGCCCTGGCCGCTACGGCGTCGAAGACCACCGTCGTCCTGGGCGGCACGGCGACGATGCCCGACCCCTCCTGCCCGGAGCTGCCCTGCCAGGCGGTAGGCAGCGTCACCGGCTTCCAGGTCAGCACCGACCAGGGGGGCTTGCCCTTCCTCGTCCGCCGCGACGGCAAGGTGAAGTCCTGGAGCCTCACCCTGGCCGAGCCGACCGGCAAGCAGCGCTCGTTCTTCAACGGCTTCTTCGGCGTGCCACCGCAGGCGCGCCTGGCGATCCTCCGCCGCGTGCCCGGCAGCGAGCCGCCCCGCTACAACCTGCGCCGCCAAGGCTCGGTCCACGTGCTCACGCCCGACCTCGGCCAGACGGTCAAGTTCGGCGCCAACCTGGAAGTCGAAAGCGGCGACATAGTCGGCCTCACGATCTCCTCCTGGGCGCCCGCCTTCGCCCAAGGCCTCTCGGCGAAAAACGCCTGGCGCGCCAGCCGCGAGCCGGGCCGCTGCACCAACACCACCGACGTCCGCCAGGGCGAACCCCAAGAAAAAGTAGGCCGTCGCGCCACCTACGGCTGCCGCTATTCCACGGCGCGGCTCCTCTACACCGCCACTGTCGTCGAGGATTAAGAGCTGGCCGGGGTCCGGCGGGACCTCCGGCTCCAGCGTCTCTAAGCCGCGGAAGGAAGCACTTCGGGGGTCGCCTGGTCTTTGGGCAGGGCCGCCGCGCTGGCGATCAGGCTCTGGAACTCGTTGAGCGCCAGGTGCGCGACCGCCTCGAGCAGCTCCTCGTCGCTCCAGCCGATCTCCCGCGCCTCCTCCTGCAGGTGGTGGGGGGGAGCGCCGTCGGCGTCGAGGATCGCCTTCAGGTCTGTCTCTTATACACATCT
>JBKPOW010000102.1:0-5831 GCA_046733275.1 Actinomycetota bacterium | reverse complement strand
CGGCTAGCGTGGCCGAGATCGATCTCGATCACTTCGAGGCGGTCGACATGCGCGTCGGCCGCATCACCGAGGTCGAGGACTTCCCCGAGGCGCGGCTGCCGGCATGGAAGCTCACGATCGACTTCGGCCCCGACATCGGGGTGAAGCGCTCCTCGGCGCGGATCATGAACTACTCCCGCGAGCAGCTCCAGGGACGGCTCGTGGTCGCGGTGGTCAACTTCCCCGCGCGCCAGATCGGCCCGGTGCGCTCCGAGGTGCTGGTGCTGGGGGCGCTCGACGAGGACAAGGGCGTGATCCTGCTGGCGCCGGACGAGGAAGTCGAGCTCGGCGCGCGGATCGCCTAGCTACAGCTTCGAGCGCACCCGGCGGCCGGCCGAGCCGCTCTCGTCGACCGCCTCGCGCGACTTGCCGAAGGGCTTCTGCAGCCAGCGCCCGAGCCGGCCGGGGGCTTTGCTCCCGGCGCGCTGGCCGGCCTCCAGCGGTTTCTCCCCTCCCCGCTCCAGATAGCGCGATAGCCGGGGCGCGAGGATCGCCACCAGGAAGAGCAGCACGCAGAAGGCGATGACCGCCGCGATCAGCACGGCGAGTGGCTACCCGCGCCCGGTATCCGGCAACCAGGTGGGTCCGTCGAACGTCCGGTCTAGCGGGGCGCCCAGGCGTCCGGCGAGCTCGAGAGGTGCTTGACCACCTGCGGCAGCTCGCCCGAGGTGAGGTCGGCGAGGGTCGTGGTCTCGAGCACGGCGCGGAGGTTGGCGCGGACCGCGATCCAGACCTCCTGCAGGTGCTCGGCGCTGCCGCGGTACGTGATCGACTCCGGCGGCGCCGACTGCACGTTGGCGATCGGACCCTCGACGGCGCGGATCACGTCGGCGATGGTGATGTCGTCGGCGGGGCGGGCGAGCCAGTAGCCGCCCTTGGCCCCCCGACGGGCGCGGATGATGCCGTGGTGCTTGAGCTCGAGCAGGATGTGCTCGAGGAACTGCAGGGGGATGTCCTGCGCCTCGGCCAGCTTCTCGCCCTTGACCGGGCCCTCGCCGGCCTGGGCGAGCTCGGCCGCGGCGCGCACGGCGTAGTCGACCTTTGCCGAGACCCTCATGGCAAATGGCTCGCGCTTCGCCCCGCCATCAATCTCCTTGTTCGCGACTCCGCGCTCACGGAGCTATCTAATCAGGGAGGCCCGGGTTAGCCGGTTGGGCCCGGGGCGAGCTCGCCCGCGGCCTCACGCCCGCTGCGCGTCTGCCAGTGGCGCTGGCCCCAGAGCACGAAGCCGAGCCCGAGCCCGGCGACGGCGGCGGCGAACGGCCAGATCGAGGCGTCGCCCTTGGCGCACATCGTCACCCCGGAGGCGACCAGGACGACGCCGAGCGCCGTACGCAGCAGCCCCTGGGGCGCGCGGGCGGAGAGCTGGGTGCCGATGAGGACGCCCGGGATCGAGCCGACGAGAATGTTGCCGGCGAGGCCGAAGTCGACGTTGCCGCCGATGACGTGGGCGAAGCTCGCGGCCCAGAGCAGGATCGCGGCGTGGAAGACGTCGGTGCCGACGACTTTTTTCGGCGCCAGGCGGAAGACCGCGATCAGCAGGATCGCGATCACCGTGCCCGAGCCGGCCGAGGTGATGCCGATGACGAAGCCGGTGGTGGCGCCGATCGCGACCGCGGCGACCTTGTGGCGGCGCTTGATCTCGAAGTCGTCGCGCTCCTCGATCAGGTTGCTGAGGATCAGCGCCCGCGCCAGGGTGATGATCCCGACCATCAAGAGGGTGCCGCCGAGCAGCGCGTAGACGATCGAGTCGAGCTCCTCTTCGCCGACCTTGCTCTGCAGGATCGAGATTGCCCAGACGCCGGTGACCGAGGCGGGCACGCTGCCGGCGGCGAGCCAGAGCGAGAGGCCCATGTTGACCGTGCCCATGCGCAGGTGGCGCCAGCCGCCCACGGTCTTGGTCACCGCCGCGTAGAAGATGTCGGTGCCGATCGCGGTCACCGGCTTGACCCCGAAGATGAGGATGAGCAGGGGCGTCATCAGGGTGCCGCCACCCATGCCGGTCATGCCGACCATCGCTCCGATGCCGAAGCCGAAGATAATGATTGCCGGGTCCACTTCGAGTTCCGCCCTGCCGCTTAATCGACTTTCCTGACCTTTTTAGTCAGAAGAGCAGAGTGCGACAGGATACCAGCGGTGTTCGCCGTCCGCGACCTTTCTCATTCCTATGGCGAGCTGATCGTGATCGAGAAACTCGACCTGGAAGTGCCGGCGCACGGGGTGCTCGGTGTCGTCGGTCCCTCCGGCTGCGGCAAGTCGACCCTGCTCGAGCTGGTCGCCGGCCTGCTGCAGCCGAGCGGCGGGGAAATCGAGGTCGGCGGCGCCACCGACCCGGCGGGACGCCTCGCCCGCTGCGCCCTGATGCCGCAGCGCGACACGCTGCTGCCCTGGTTGAGCGCGATCGACAACGCGGCGCTGGCGCTGCGCAACCGCGGTGCGCGCAGGCGGGGGGCGCGTGCGCAAGCGGGCCGCCTCTTCGAGCGCTTCGGCCTGGCCGGCTTCGAGCGCGCCCGGCCGGCGGAGCTCTCGGGCGGCATGCGACAACGGGTCGCCTTCCTGCGCACCCTCGTCGCCGGCAAGCCGGTGCTGGCGCTCGACGAGCCCTTCGCCTCGCTCGACGCGATCAGCCGCGCCGAGATGCAGGCCTGGCTGGCGGCGGCGCTGGCGAGCGACCCGCGCACGGTCCTCCTCGTCACCCACGACGTCGAGGAGGCGCTCTACCTCTGCGACCGCGTCGCCGTGCTCTCGGCGCGGCCGGGGCGCGTGGTGGAGGAGCTGAGCGCGCCGGCGCCACGCGCGGTAGACCGCGACGCCGCGGTCACCGACCCGGAGTTCGTCGCCGCGCGCGAGCGGGCGATGGCAGCGCTGCACGAGGGCTCGCGATGAGACGCTGGCTCGCCCCCCTGATCGCCCTTATGGCACTGATCGGCCTCTGGCAGCTCGCCGCCGCCAGCGGCGCCCTTGCCGACCTGCTGAACGTCGACAGCTTTCTCGCCCCCTCCCCCGCCGAAGTCGCCTCGGCCCTCTGGGAGGATCGCTCGCTGCTCGCCGAAAACGCCTGGGTGACGATGCAGGAGATCGTGCTCGGCTTCCTGATCGGCCTCGCGGTGGGCCTCGCCTTCGGCTTCCTCCTGCGGCCCTTCGAGACCCTGCGGCTGAGCTTCTATCCCCTGATCGTCGCCTCCCAGGCGATCCCGATCGTCGTCTTCGCCCCCATCCTCATCGTCTGGTTCGGGTTCGGCATCGTCCCCAAGCTGATCATCGTCGCGCTGGTCTGCTTCTTCCCGATTGCCGTCGCGACGGCGGACGGGCTGCGCTCCGTCGACCCTGAGGCGGCCAAGATGATGCGCACCCTCGATGCCTCCCGCGGGCAGTTGCTCTGGCGGCTGGAAGCGCCCAGCGCCCTTCCCTTCACCTTCAGCGGGGCGAAGATCGCGGTCACGTTCGCGCCGATCGCCGCGATCTTCGGCGAGTGGGTGGGCGCTAACTCGGGCCTGGGGGTGCTGATCCGCGAAGACAGCGCCCGACTCGCCACCGACCGGATGTTCGCGGCGGCCTTCATCCTCACCGCCTTCGCCGTCGCGCTCTACGGCCTGCTCGCCCTCGCGGAGCGTCGCGTCGTCACTTGGCGATAGAACACACGGGATGAAATTTTTAGCCGCCGCCGTTCTGATCGCCCTTGTCTGCGCCTTTGCCGCCTGCGGCGAGAAGAGCGAGGAGACCACCGGGGAGGCGGCCGAGCCGCTCAGCCTGACGCTCGACTTCTATCCCAACCCCGACCACGCCGGCATCTACATGGCGGAGAAGCTGGGCTACTTCGAGGATGCCGGCCTCGACGTCTCGATCGACACTCCGGCGGACCCCGCGGCGCCGATCAAGTTAGTCGCCGCGGGCCGCACCGACCTGGCGATCTCCTACGAGCCCGAGGTCCTCCTG
The DNA here is from genome assembly GCA_046733275.1 of Actinomycetota bacterium. Lineage (GTDB taxonomy): Bacteria > Actinomycetota > Thermoleophilia > Solirubrobacterales > 70-9 > VRUE01. The sequence goes on along the minus strand of JBKPOW010000102.1, from coordinate 1,856 downwards.
GCCCGCGAGGAGGGTCTCGACGTGATCGCCGTCGGCGCCGTCGTCGACCAGCCGCTGACCTCGCTGATCTGGCTGAAGAAGTCCGGCATCGGCGGCGTCGCCGGCCTGCGCGGCAAGACGATCGCCACCGCCGGCATTCCCTACCAGGACGCCTACCTGGAGACGATCCTCGCCCGGGCGAAGCTCACCCCCGCCGACGTGAAGACCGTCAACGTCGGCTACGGACTGCTGCCGGCGCTGGTCGGCGGCCGCGCCCAGGCGATGCTGGGCGGCTTCCGCAACGTCGAGGGCGTCGACCTGCGCCTGCGCGGCAAAGACCCGGTCGTCACCCCGGTCGACCAGCTCGGCGTGCCGACCTACGACGAGCTCGTCCTGGTCGCCAACCGCGAGCGGCTCGAAGAGGATCCGGAGGCGATCCGCCTCTTCCTCGGCGCCCTGGCGCGCGGCACCGCGGCCGCGGTCGAGAGCCCCGGGGCGAGCACCGAGGCGCTGCTGGCGGCCAACAATGACCTCGATCCCAAGCTCACCCGGGCTGAGGTCGACGCCACCCTGCCGCTGCTCTCCGAGAGCGGCGAGATGGACCCCGCCAAATGGAAGGCCTTCATCGCCTGGATGCGGGAGAACGGCCAGATCGCCGGCCGTCCCTCGACCGCCGAAGTGCTCACCAACGAGTATCTAGCGGGCGAGATCCCCGAGTAGCTCGAAGCTGCCGTCGCGCAGCAGCGCGCTCACCTTGTCCGCCGCCAGGGGGCGCGAGAAGAGGTGACCCTGGGCGTAGTCACAGCCGAGGCGGCGCAGCTCGGAGAGCTGCGCCTCGTTCTCGACTCCCTCGGCGATCGCGTCGAGCGAGAGGGCGCGGGCCATGCCGATCACCGCCTCGACGATCGCCGTGCGCTCCTGCTCGATGCCGAGGCCCTCGACGAAGGAGCGGTCGATCTTGAGCGCGTCGAAGGGAAAGCGGTTGAGGTAGGCGAGCGAGGAGTAGCCGGTGCCGAAGTCGTCGAGGACGAGGCGGACACCGAGCTCGCTCAGCGCCTCCAGCGTCGCGGTGGCGCTGGCCGACTCCTCGACCAGGACGCTCTCGGTGATCTCCAGCCGCAGGTTGACCGGCTCGAGGCCGGTGCCGGAGAGGACCTCGCGCACCGAGCCGGCGAGGTCGCGGTGGGCGACCTGGCGCGCCGAGAGGTTGACCGAGATGTCGAGCGGACGCTTGTCGGGGCGCAGCTCGTGCCAGCCCAGCACCTGACGGCAGGCGGTCTCCTGCACCCAGCGCTCGATCGGCTCGATCAAGCCGCTGTCCTCGGCGATTCCGACGAACTCGCCCGGGTCGAGCATGCCGCGCTCCGGGTGGTTCCAGCGCACCAGCGCCTCGAGGCCGACGATCTCGCCGCTGCCGAGGGCGACCACCGGCTGGTAGCGCAGCTCCAGCTCGTCGCGGTCGAGGGCATGGCGCAGCTCGCGCTCGGTCTCCAGGCGGCGCACGGCGCGGGCCCGCATCGCCGCGTCGAAGACCTCGCACCGCCCCCGCCCGCGTTCCTTCGCCCTGTACATCGCCGCGTCGGCGTCGCGGATCAGCATCTCGGCGTCGATCGGCTCGCGCCCTGTCGAGCGGGCGACGGCGATGCCGATGCTGGCGGTGACGAAATGGTCGGCGCCACCCATCGTGTACGGCTCGGAGAAGGCGCCCGCGACCCGGTCGGCGATCGCCACTGCCTCGTCCTCGTCGGTGAGCCGGTCGACGAGGATGCCGAACTCGTCGCCGCCGAAGCGGGCGACGACGTCGCCCGGGCGCAGGTGGCCGCGCAGGCGGGGCGCCACGGCGCGCAGCAGCTCGTCGCCGGCGTGGTGCCCCATGC
>JBKPOW010000101.1:0-12194 GCA_046733275.1 Actinomycetota bacterium | reverse complement strand
ATCCCAGAAGGCGACGGCGACCGTGGATCGCAGGTATCCGAGGCGAGCCAGCGAGCGCTTGTGAAGGCGCACGTTCTGGATGAAGCCGTGCGACCAACGTCGCAGTTGCTTGCTGAGGAAGGCGAAGCTATGCGGCTCGATCGGGTAGGAGACCGCCTCTGGAAGGAAGCGGACCTTCTTGCCCGCCTCGTAGATCGTCCAGGTCAGATCCATGTCCTCGGCCATCGTCCTCGCCGACCAGCCGCCGAGGACGCGCAGCTCGTCGGTTCGGTAGATCGAGAAGCATCCGGATGAGATCAGTGGCTTGTCGTACTGATCCTGCACGCGCTTGAAGAATCCGAAGGCGAGCATGTACTCGATGTAGCGGCCCCGCTCCCAGAGGGTTTCGACGCGGCGGGGCAGGACCGTGCCGCAGGCGGCTGTCACCTCGGGATCGGCGAAAGCGGGCAGCAACCGCTCAATCGCGTCAGGGGCGAGGACCGTATCCGCGTCGAGCGCCATCACCAGGTCCGTGCGGACATCGGCGAGCGCAAAGGTCTGGGCGCCGGCCTTCGAGCCGGTGTTCCGGAGGGGACGTCTGACCGTGACCCCCAGCGCCGAGGCGACCTCGCCCGTCGCGTCGGTGGAGCAGTCGTCGATGACGATGATCTCGGCCGGAACGATGGTTTGCTCTTGCAGAGAGCTAATCGTGTCCGCGATCGAATCCGCCTCGTTATAGGCGGGGATCATCACCGTGAGGGCGCGCTTCACGATCCCGCTGGCGTCGGCTGCGTGAGAATCCATCGGGTGTAGAACGGCGGAAGCCCTCGATATTCAGGGCAGAGGAGCGAGCGAGGTAGGTTCGTCGGCTTCGGCATAGGCCGCTTCCAGCTCTTCGCGCACCGCGCCTTCCTGGTTGGGGATTTCCAGCCGTCGTTCGAGGACCGGGATCGCCTCTTCGGGCCTACCGCTGAGGCGCAGGGCATTGCCGAGGTTGAAGAGCGCGTAGGCGTAATCGAGGTCGTTCGTCCCTTCCGGGAAGGAGTTGACCGCCTCTTCGAGGACCGGCACCGCCGCCTGGTATTCGCCCGCCTGGACCATCGCGAAGCCCTGTTCGTTGAGGGCGGCGCCGCGTGCGGGGTCGCTCCCGGAGGGCTCCGGTGGCGGAGCGGTCTCCGCTCCCGTCGTCGTCTCGGACGGCGGGGCGGACTGCTCCGCGCCTCGCGCCGCCTGCCGGTCACCGCCCGCCCGCTGGCCACCGCCGCCCGCCGAGTCGTCGCCGCCGCTCAACGCAACTACGGCGACAACTGCCGCAGCAGCGACCAAGCCGAGAATCGTTGCGGCGATCTTCCGGCGGCCGCTTCCGGAGCCGGACGGGTCTATTCCGGAGCCGGACGGGTTCAAGACCTCCGTCGGCCGTTCGACCGCGGCGTTCCGCTGTTCGAGCTGTGCGAGCGCGTGCGCCGCGGAGAGGGGGCGATCGCGGGCGTCCTTGCTGGTCATCGCGGCGACCAGAGCCGCGAGGGCCCGCGAGCACTGCCCCTCGCACGACCGCAACACCAGGCCGCAGGAATAGAGGTCAGATCGCTCAGTCGCCTGCTGGCCTTCCATCACCTCCGGCGCGACGTAGCGCTCGGTCCCGAGCACGAGGCCCGTGCTCGTCAGCGAGGTCGCGTCGCGGGGCAGGGCGATCCCGAAATCGATCAACTTCGCTGTCCCGTTCGGTTCGATGATGATGTTGGCGGGCTTGATGTCGCGGTGCAAAATCCCGGCCTGGTGGATGTGGGAGAGGGCGTCGAGCAGTTCCCGCGCCAGCTGGTCGCGGTCGACCGGCTCCCCCCGTTCGAGGCGCGAGGCAAGGTTCTCCCCCGGCACGAACTGCATCACCAGGTAAGGCCGCTCCCCCTCGTCGGAGAAGTCGTAGACCCCCACCAGGTTGGGGTGCGAAAGCCCCGCCGCCGTACGCGCCTCGCGCCGGAATCGCGCCACGAAGCCCGGATCGGAGGCAATCGTGTCGGAGAGCACCTTTACCGCGACCGGCCGGTCGAGCGTCTCGTCGTGTCCGAGCCAGACGGCGGCCATCCCGCCGCGCCCGAGCGTCCGCTCGAGCCGGTAGCGGTCCTTCAGCCGCTCTCCGCTGGCGATCGCGCCGGCCACGCGTTTCCTCTACCCGCTCAGCGGCAATTACTTCGCCTGGCCGGCTGAGGACGTGTTCAGTAACACGGCGGCGCGAATCAGCGCCTTCAACGCCTCTCCATCGATCTCGTCGCCCTCGTGGAAATCGATCGCACGCCTGGTGTTGCCCTCGAGGCTGGAGTTGAAGAGGCCCGCAGGGTCCTCCAGCGAGGCACCCTTGGCAAAGGTCATCTTCACCGCGTTCTTGTACGTCTCACCGGTGCAGATCATGCCGGCGTGGTACCACACCGGAACACCTCTCCATTTCCACTCCTCGACCACCTCGGGGTCGGCCTGCTTGACGAGATCCCGGATTCGGGCGAGCGTCTCTCCCCGCCAGTCACCCAGTTCCTCGATCCTCGCGTCTATCAGGTGAGAGGGAGAGTCTCCTCCCTCTCCTTCTTTCGAGCCGCTCGCCCGCTTCGTCATGGCTTCGCTTTCCTCCTGGTCGTCGAGCACGTCAGGGGTACGTCGGAGTGCGAAGAATCACGGACCAGGGGGCGGTTTATCTCCCGTCGGCTGGGCCTCAGGGGCGCCGCTGCCTACTTTGGCCCTCGCCCGCTCGGCCTGTCCTCGGCGGTAGGCCTCCTCGAGCATGCGGGAAGCGACGTCGCGCCCGCCGAGACCGAAGGCGAGGGCGACCCCCAAGGCCACGGCGCCCATCAGGGCGGCGTAGGTGATCACGACGATGTCGGTCGCAATGCGTAGCTGGTTGAGGATCATGAACACCGCAATGCCGAGAACGAGCGCGGGAATCGCCGGGGCCATCACTTTGCCCATCGGGCTGTCGCCCCAGGTGCGCTCGGCGAGCTTCGCGAGGCCTCCCGCGATCGGGATCGCCACTACAGCGATCAAGATCGCGACGATGATGTTTGGCAGGTAGTTGAAGACGTCGGCGATGAATTCGTTGAGGGCGGCGATGCCGAGAGAGCTGATCGCAATCGAGAGGGCGCCCAGGAATATGAACCAGAAGACGGCGCGGCCGATCAAGTCCGAGGGCGAGACGTCAGGGACCATCCTCTGAACGTACTCGCCACTCGGACCCGATCGGACAGCGCGGTCGGTGCCGATCTTCTCGAGCCCCACGGCGACGAGCTTCTGCAGGGCCTTGGCTACGAGGTAGCCGATCAGGAGGACGATCAGGAAGCCGATCAGCCGTGGAAGGAAGGCGATCAGGTCATCCAGCGCACGCTGGAGGCTCTCGGAGATTTCGACGGCGGCTATTTGCATAAGGATCTTGATCCAATTACCCGGCGATGGGGCCGCTAACACCGACAGGCGCCATGAGATCCGCGAGCAGCGCCTGACCCTCTAGGAATCAGCGCTTGAACAGATCGCGCAAGTGGCCTTTCTTCTTGCGCGCGGTGCCCTTCGCTTGGCGAGCTTGGCCTTCTGCCTTGCCTTGCGGGTCGCCTTTTAGTGCGGATGCGGCCTCGCGCGCTCGGCCGCGAGCCCTGTCCATGGTGCCACCGCTCTTGTCTCTCGCCTTGCTTTTCATCTTTGAATCCTCCTTGAGCTATTGCTTTTTCCGGTCCTGCCCGGGTTCCTCGGCGTTCTCCAAGGAACCCTGCTCCCGGAGTCGCGCCGCAGCCCGCCAACGAACGCGAACGTCCCGGTAGGTAACCCCCGGCTCGACCTCGTCTGGAAGGTTCTGGCGCTCGCTTCCGGAGGCCGTTCCCAACTCCCCGTGGCCTTCGGGCTCGTGCAACTCTCCGTGGAGCTCGACCCGCGTCTGCGGCTTCTCTCGAAAGCGCAATCGCTTCGCCTGGACGCTTGCGCCGATCTCGACATCGGCGTCCTTAACGCGATCGGGATTGCCCTTTCTCGCCATAGTTAGGCCTCCTGGGCCTGCCTGACGTCGCGGATCGTGATCCGGCCTTCCGGTCCGGTGCCCTCGACGTCTTCGAGGTCCACCTCCAGCTCCCCGGCGGTCCTCATCGCTGCCTCGGTCGCGTTCAGCTCCTCGGCTTTGCGCTCCTTGCGTCGCTCACCGACCTCTTTGGCCTTGCGGGCCGCGGCCAGGCCGAGCTCCTTCGCCTCGCCCGCTGCAGCGGACTTCAGCTCCTGCGCGACCATTTTGGCCGCAAGCTTGGCGATGCCGCCCGCGCTCGCGTCGGCAACTCCGCCACCGCCCCCGTTTCCTCCGAGTAGGTTCGCTGCCGCCTGGTCAACCTCCCCGACGGCGCCGCCCGCGCCCTCGGCGACACCACCCGCTGCCTCACCGACGCCCTGGCCGGCCTGACCGACTGCCTGGCCGGCCTGACCGGCCACCTGACCGAGCCCCTCGGCCGTCTGGCCGACATTGCCGACAGCCTGGCCGGCCCCTTCGCCGACGTCGCCGACGGCCTGGCCGGCGCCCTGGCCGACATCGCCCACGGCCTGCCCGGCACCTTCGCCGAGCTGGCCGACCGCCTGATTGGCTCCTTCGCCGATCTCGCCGACAGCCTGGCCGGCTCCGGACCCCGCGTCCTGAACAGCTCCGCCGGCGCCTTCGCCGACGTCCTCGACCGCCTCGCCGGTCTCGCCGAGAGCCTTCCCGGAGCCGCGGCCGACGTCTTCGATCGTCCGCCCGAGGCTCTGCACGAGCTCTGGATTGCGGTCGACGGTGGTGAGGACGCGGTCGACGATCGCCGCAACGCGATCGAGGCGGACTTTCAGCAGCGCCTGCGCCTCGACCCCTTTGATGTCGATGCGGAGCTTGCCGAGATGCGCGTCGACCCCGGCGTTGAGTTTGACCAGGTCCAGGACCTGGGCTCTCAGCGCCACCCGGGCGTCGAGGTTGTCGAGGTCGAGATGGATCGAGTCGACCTTGAGCGCGGGCACATCCAGGAGGACGTCGGGATCCCCGCGCGGGTCCTCTATGCCAGAGAGCGCATACGCCTCGTACTCGCGCTCGGCGGCGGTTCCCACCTCGGCGACGTTCTGCGCGAAGCGGTACTTGCCGGACTTTTCCGACGCGCGCCGGCCTTTGCGCTGGCCGCGCTGAGGGGCTTTGACGTCTTTGCTCGTCCTCGCCGTAGTTTTCGAGCCCGGCGAAGATTTGGTCTGCTGCGGAGCCATCATTTACCGCCCCCTTCCCCCTGTGCCTGACCGCCGCCACCGGCCTGGCCTTGGGCGAGACCCTCGGTTGCCTGGCGGGCTCCTTGACCAACCCCGGCGACGCCCTGCTGGGCTCCTTGGCCAACGCTCTGGAGAGCCTGATTCGCGCCTTCTCCAACCTGTCCGACAGCCTGGCCGGCCCCTTCGCCGATCTGACCGACCGCTTGGCCGGCGCCTTGGCCCACGTCCTCTACCGCGCCGCCGGCACCTTCGCCGACATCCTCAACGGCCTCGCCGGCCTCGCCGACGAGGTGCCCGGCACCTTCACCAATCTCCTCGGCCGCGCGACCAATCCCTTCGAGCAACTCCGGGTTGCGATCCAGCGACGTCAGCACACGCTCGAGGATCAGGGCGACGTTGTCGAGCCTCGCCTTCAAAAGCGCTTGCGCCTCAACGCCCTCGATCTTCAGCTCCACTTCGGCGAGGCTGACGTCGGCGCCGACACTGATTTCCACCAGATCGCGCACCTCCGCAATGACCGCGACCTGCGCCCGCAAGTCGTCAACCTCGATGTCGATTTCGTCGATCTTGACGACTGGGACGTCGAGGAGGACGTCCGGACCGTCGGGAAGCTCGTGCGGGTCGACGATCGAGTAGTCGGGGAACTCGCGCTTAGAACGCGTGCGTCGGGAAGACGTGGACTTTCCATTGCCTTTTTTCTCCGCCATTGGGCTGTGGTTCTCCTCAGTTGCGTTTGTTGCCCCCCGTCGGCTCAGCAAGGCCGAGCCCAACACGCGATCCGAGCAGGCCCACCTTGGTTCAAAATCCCTGTCTGGCTGCGGTACCCGTGCCAAATGTGGGACAAACCGAGAGCCCAGCCCCAGTCCAAGTTTTTGCCAGCGCGGCCAACTTCATCCCCCAAGCTTGTCCTCGACGGCCCCCGCCACCCGCTCCAGGTCGATGCGGCGAACACGGTTGTAAGCGGCCCGCGCCGCGACCGCGAGCCCAACGCCCACGGCGACCGCGCCGACGCCGCCGAAGTGGTGGTTTCGGCTCTCGCTCTGCCGCGCAGGCTGCTCGCCCTCCTCCTGCCCTAGGAAGGATTCGAGCGCCGCCCTGGCGATCCGGTTGACGTCGACCGCCATCTCCTTTTCTCCACCTAGGACCGTGAGGCCTGGTGCCGCAGAAGGCGATACGTAATCGCCCCAGCAGTCGTGCCGACCATTACCGCCGCGCCGATTGCGCGAGGTGGCGCGGGCCGCTTGCCACGAACACGATCGGTAACGACACGGGTCATGAAGCCACTCATCTCATTCCCCTCGCCTCATGAGCGCGAGGTGCTGCGTTTTCGCGATGAGCCTGAGCGCGAGCGTTTTTTCGTTGACCGGGAGCGGCCGCTTGAGCTTCTACTCGAGCTCCGCGCGCTCGCCGACGCTTTGCTTCGGCTACCGGACCCTCGGCGGCGGCTTCCCGAGGAGCTGGAGCTCTGTTTTTTCTTTTTCTGCTCTTGCGGCTGCGGCGAGTGCGAATGCTCTCTGTCGTGAATGTCCTCGAACTCCGCGTACTCCCGATCTTTGTCGTATTTCTTGTCATGCTCCTCGACCAGCTCCCCGTCGTGGATCACGCCACGCCAGGCACCGGTCTCGACCTCCTGCATCTCGATGTAAGCCTTGAAGCGAGCCAGGTCAGCACGCACGGCGCGCTTCACGTGGCGCATGCCGCGAGCCGCCTTCTCGATCAATGAGCCTGGCTCGACGTCGAGGGTGACCTGTACGCGGGTGAGGCGGGGGGCGAGCTCGTGGAAGGTGACGACGCCCGTGTGAATGACGCCCTCCTTGACGCTCCACTGGATTCGTTCGTCCGGTCGCTGCTCGACGATCTGGCCAACGAACTCCTTCGACATGCCCCAGACCTTCGTCCTGAAGGAGACGGTGCAGTCGTCCTCCTGCGTCGCCTGATCGAGGCGGTGCATGAACTGAGGCCATTCCTCGAACTGCGTCCACTGGTTGTAGGCAGTCGAAAGCGGCACGCCGATATCGACGGCCTGTTGCACCGGCATTCGCCTGCCCTTACCCACGCCCGGCGTCCCCTTGCTTTTGCTGTCCCCGCCGCCGCCGGGAAGCATTTTCTTCCCGGCCTCCTTGACGAGCCCGGGGGCGCCACCGGCCTTCTCAGCCGTCTCGCTAGCGGCGTCCTTGACGCCCTTACCGACGGTGTCCTTGGCGCCTTCGGTCAGCTTTCCGACAAGGCCCGAGCCTTTCTCCGCGCTCGACCCAGCCACCCGTTTCATCACAAGCCTTTTGACGGCCTTGCCGGCGAGGGGCGCGGCGCCTGCCAAGGCGGCGCCAGCCGCAATACCCCGCGCCCCGAAGAGGCCGTTGTCGCTTCCGTTGCGGAAAGGCACCTTGCTGTGCCCGTTGTGGGAGACGCTGTGGCTGACCTCTCGGGCAATCGTCCCGAGCGCAGCTCCAATCACGTCTCCGGCGTCCTTGACGTCCTTAGCCATTGTTTCCTTTCCTCGACCCTCTGGTCGCTCACCCACGCTGGCCTTCCTTCTCTCCGGCAGCCCTCGGGGCTACCGCCCCCCGGAAGGGCCATTTACCCCTTATTGGATGAGATATGCAATGGAAAGCACAGGAAGCAGCCCACGGTGCTCTGACGGCTGCGATCCGCGGCTACTGCTTTTCGGTGTCCCTGCCGGGGCCGCCGATCAGCTTGTCGCTCCCGCCGCCGCCCTTCAAGGTGTCGCGGCCCGGCCCGCCGAGCAGCTTGTCCGCCGCAGAACCGCCGCGGAGAATGTCGTCTCCGCGCCCGCCTTCGATCTTGTCGCTGTCCGCGCCGCCACTCAGCCTGTCGTTGAGGTTGCCGCCGGTTATGGCGTCGAAGCCGAGCCCGCCGTCGAAGACGTTGATGTGGTTCGGAGCTCCAATGAATTTGTCGTCGGAGTATTCGGTCGGATCGCTCGTCGTGGAGCTGGCGTGGATCTCGATCGGCCCCTGGCCACCGCCCAGGTTGTCAGGCAGCTGCGAAAAGTCGTAGAGGGTGGAGACGGACGAAGAAGCCTCGATTCGCCTCAAGTCGCGGCAGTAGACAGGGCCGTTGTCGACGAAGGCACCGCTGACGGTGATCTCGCCGTCGCTCGCGCAGCGAGGGACGATTTTTCCCTCACCGCCCTCAACCGTGAGCACACCGTTGGTGAAGGTGCCAAAGGCATCCGCCCTCGCCGGCATGAGCACCGCGATCGCCAGCGCGAGCGTCGCGCCGATCAGCGCCCAACAGGACGATCCGCCGAACCGAAGCCGAAGCGCTGCCATCGCCGCCACAACCCGAGAGTTTAGAGGCGACGCAGGGTTCGCTGTCCTTCCTGTCGTCCTCTACGGACTTCTTCCTCAGGCGAGTTGTGCCGCGGCCCAGCGACTGACTTCATCAACCAGGGCCATGGTGGCTTTTCGGTCGAGTGGCTCGGGGTCTAGAAGATCCTCATAACGGAGAGGGACCGAGTACTGAGTCAGCAGAATGACTGAGTTGACGTCGAATGGAATGTCCTCGAGACCGCGGGCAGCCAAGGCCAGAAGACGGCGGAGATCGTGCGTGTGCTCGAAGGACTCTCCGCGATCGGCGATGATCGCCTTAAGCCACTTCTCGATCGCCTGTTGGGCATGAAAACCAACTATCTCGTCAGGGATGTCAGAGTTGCGAGCTAACTCGCGAGCCGCGGCGGCGTCGCCACCCGCCTTACGGGAGAGGGTTCGCGACACCTCGCCAAGATCATCCACCTGCGAGGACACGTCCCTGCCTCAGTGCGTCGTGGAGGAAGGTGCCCGGCACGTCACGCCATCGCTCCGCCTCGGTGCTGCGATAGACGATCAGGTCGATGGGCACGCCGAGTTCACCAAGCGCATTGCGTAGACGCACAAACTCGGCGTTGCGGCTCTCAATGTTCGGCCCAATCACGAGGAGATCAAGGTCGCTGTCGGGCCGAGCCTCACCGCGTGCGCGGGAGCCAAACAGGATCACGCGAGCGTCGGGAGCGGCCTCGGCGAGGCGCCGCCCCGCTTCCTCGACCAGCCTGTCACTGCGTTTCGCAGGCACGCGAAGATCGTAGCCGCCAAAGGCGGCGGCTTGGCACGGCGCCGCTCCCATCATGCTCCTCCCAGTCTCTTGGACAGGTCGCCCGAGCGGCTATCGCGGGGGCGGGATTCGAACGCGCGACCTTCGGGTTATGAGCCCGAACCAGGGGTCTCGCGGAGCGCCGCCGGGGAGGGGACCTGGGCACCGCGACGCTGACGCATCAGATCGGCGACCCCAGTCAGGAGTGCCATAGGATTTGCGCCGTGCCGTTCACTCTCAGGAACCTCAAGGAGGACCTGGAGGACGTCGGGTCCAAGTTCGATGGCGCGCCGGACTTGGAGTTCCGCCTGGCGACCGTGGCGCTCGAGCTCGAGAAGTCCGGCCTGGGCTACCAGCGCGTCCCGCCCGGCTATCGCTTTCCGTACGGCCACACGCACAAGAAGCAGGAGGAGGTATACGTGGTCCTGCGCGGCAGCGGGCGGATGAAGCTCGACGACGAGATCGTCGAGCTCAAGGAATGGGACGCGGTGCGCGTCCCGCCCGGTATGTGGCGAGGCTACGAGGCTGGGCCGAAGGGCCTCGAGATCCTCGTCATCGGCGCGCCCAATCTTGGTGAGGCCCCGCGCGAAGACGTCGATGGCCAGCGCGACTGGTGGGCTGACTAGCGCCAGGTAGGGTGAGCTAGCGCGGTTTTCGCGAGATCGAGATCGGCTGAGATCGGCTGGAATCTGTGGGGCACGTTGCCCCATTTCTCGGCCCCAGTCGCCGCACTCGAACCCCAACGCGGCCGGCGGGTGCTGCGGCTAGTTGACCCTTTAGCCGCGCCGGCGGTAGTGCAAGTACACGGTCGCGCCGAACGCGCGGGTCTCGATCAACTCGAGGTCGATGTGCACGTCCGGCGGGAAGTACGGCGTGCCGCCACCCACAACGATCGGGATGACGAACAGCTCGAACTCGTCGATCAGCCCGCGCCGCATGCATTCCGCCGCAAGGCCGGCGCCGCCGACCGCGATCCTCCGGTCCCCGAGCGCGGCGATTTCCTCCTCGAGCGTTCCCGTTGCCAGGCGGTTGCTGCCCTCGGCGCTCGTCAGCGTGGTCGAAAACACGATCTTCTCGAGCGGGCGCCAGATCTCGGCGAACTCCGCCATCGCGGGGTCGGAGAACTCCTCGGTGTCCCACACGAGCATCGTCTCGTAGAGGCGCCGGCCGAGCAGTTGGGCGTCGATCGCGGCGACCCGTTCGTTGTGGAACCGGTGCAGCTCCTGGCTGGGCACGGCCCAGTCGAAGCTTCCGTCGGGTCCGGCGATGTAGCCGTCGGCCGACAGGCTCATGGAATAGAAGATCACGAGGACACAGTGAACCGCGTCGAGCCGACGGCCTTCTCGGCGACCCCTCCGCGAGCGCCTAGACACGAAAAAGGCCCATTTCCGGGGCCTTCTCCTATAGCGGGGGGGACTTGAACGGATATCCGCGACCGCTTATCGCCTGTTCTCAAGCCAAATTATCGGCAGTTGATCCGCGGTACGGGCTCTTGGACTACGTAGGCACGGTTTCAAGCGGTGTTCGCGAGATCGAGATCCGCTGGAATCGGCTTGGGATTTGTGGGGTTCTTGCCCATTTCTTGCCCCAGCCGAGAGCACATCCTCGGGAGACCGCGGTAAAGGCACCGCTTTGCGGTGCCGCAGAGCGACTCGGCTCATCCCAGTTCGATTACGCCCAAGAGGAGCAGAAGGATCCCCGTGACAACAGCCGAGACGAGCAGCGAGCCGCCACAGCCGAGCCTGTTGGAGAAGAAGATGAACATGATAATCGGATGGAGTGAGTGCGAACGACGCTCGTCACCGGCGAGGCGCCCCTACGAACGAAGCACCGCCCCGCCGGCCTACCGCGGCCAGACTAGGAGTCGTCCCCATCCTTGACGTAGGGCTCACTCGAACCCGCCTTGGCCAACCCACGACTGATGATGTACGCGGCAGCGACGATGCTGACATAGAGCCACGCGTTGCGAGCAATGAACTCATCGGTGCCACCCGTGTCCCCGCCCTTGATCGCAGCGGCGCTGACCAGAATGGCGACGATGACTCCGACCATTGCCCAGAACTCAGTCGTCTTGAACGCCTGCTTGGTCTCGGTCTTGAGCCGACTAACGCGATCGGGGGACCGCGTCCGGGACTCCGTGCCCATGCGGGGCGCTGATCCAGCCTCCATTGCTTCTCCTTCGGAAGTGCTCAGGGAAGGGGGCGGAATGAGCTCCTCTTCCACCGGGCGTTTGATTAGACGAGGAGGTCATCAACTGGCCCAAGCCATGCTTAAGACCGGTGAATCCTCCGGTCGCGAAGTACCCGCTGGTTGGACCGTGTAACCGGTCGAGCGCTGGATGCCGGTAGGAGCGGCGGGCGGCGGCGACAGCTGCACGGCTGTCGGCGTTAAGGAGGAAGTAGATGCCGAGCTTGGCGGGTTCGGCGAGACGCAAATTAACGCTCGCCGGCTGTCGTGCGATGGGTCTCGAGCTGAGCCTCGGTCAATCTCTTGGTCCGGCGACAGACCTGGCGATAAAAGCGCAACTGCTGGGTCCGGCCGAAGATCCTAAAACCGGCCCGGGTTAGGAACGGGCCCCTTGTCGCAGGTCGTGAGATCGCCCTGAGGCGGAACTCGACATCCCCGGTGTCCAGCCACTTCCACAGTTCGTAATGCATCTCGCCTTGCTCGAAATGACCTTCCAAGGTCCGATAGCTCCAGCCAAACACCCTTGCCTGTCGTCCGCCCAGATTCCTCGTCTCTTCATAGACATCGCCGATCCTCACTCCGACCCTGAGGCGCAGACCGGCGAACCTGATGCGGAGGAGCATGTCGCGCCCGGGGAGGGGCCGAGGGCTGTCATAAAGGGCCGTGACGACACCGGGGTCAGCCAGCTGATAGCTGTCCATGAG
>JBKPOW010000100.1:0-1257 GCA_046733275.1 Actinomycetota bacterium | reverse complement strand
TTGCGCAACTGGAAGAAGGCGACGATCCCGGGCGGTATCGGCAGCCAGAAGGCGACCAGGCGGTAGATCAGGATCGCAGGGAAGACGGTCCCCTCGGGGATGCCGAAGAGGACAAAGGCGCCGATCATCCCCGCGTCGACCGCCCCCACCCCGCCCGGCGCCAGGGGGAAGAGGTTGGCGACCATGCCGAGGAAGAACCCCTGGACGACGACCGCCAGCGGCACGTGCACGCCGAAGGCCTTGAACGAGGCCCAGAGGATGCCGATGTTGGCCGCCCAGTAGCCCCCTGCACCGATCACAGCCAGCCCACCCCGGCCGGGGTGGACGAGGAGGTGGAAGCCGAACCTGACGCCTTCCCGGGCGGTCGCCACCACCCGGGCCGCTTTGTCGGCGGCCGCCCGGCCCCGCTGCCCGCGCACATGGGAAGCGAGGCGCACGCCCAGGTCGGGGGGGATCAGCGCCGCCACCACGCCGAAGAGCAGTACCAAGCCCGAAACCGCGGCCGGGACGATCGTCAGCTCGACCGACGCCTTGCCGGGCAGGACGCCGGTGCGCAGCAGCACGCCGAACACGATCAACGCCAGGGGGTAGAAGACGTACTGGAGGGTGAGGAAGGCGACCATCCGCCGTGCCACCTCGCGGCGAACCATGCCGGCCTTGCGCAGCGCCCAGTAGGTGAGGGCGATCCCGCCCGCGCCGCCGGCCGAGAAAAGCCGGGTCGCCGCCACGCCGGCGAGGTTGATGTCGTAGGTCTCGTTCCAGCTGAGCCGCAGCGCGTCGCCCCCGACGACCGCCTTGAAGAGGGCGATATAGGTGGCGATCGCGACCAGCTCGAAGCCGATCGCGACGGCGATCCAGATTGCCTCCGCTTCGCTCAGCTTGCTCAGCGCGTCCCCGAGGCCGATCAGCTTCGGAAAGAGGAAGTAGATCCCGATCAGCAGCAGGAGGACGACGAGCAGCGTCTGCGCAACCCGTCGCCGCGTGAAGAGCAGCTCATAGCCGCCGCTTCCATTCGCCGGCTGCACGGGAGACACATGTGGAAGCTACCCGTTCGCGAGGCGCTCCAGGCGCTGCAGGCCGCGATTCACGGCCAGGACCAGCGGCTCGGCGTGCGGCTCTGCCCGCCCCACGGCGGCGACCAGGGCGCCGCCCGCGACCAGGTCGGTGACGTAGTGCTCGCCCAGGTAGACCAGGGCGAAGCCCAGCGTCACCGCATAGCTCCAACCGGCGGCGCCCGGGCCGCGGCCGGTCTCGGCG
>JBKPOW010000099.1:0-2049 GCA_046733275.1 Actinomycetota bacterium | reverse complement strand
GGTGAGGATCGCTAGCCCCTACCGCCTGCGCGCATCGCGCTTCGAGCACGTCTTCGTCGCCTCGCTCCAGGACGGCGAGTTCCCGCAACGGGACAGGGGCAAGGACCCCTTCCTCTCCGAGGCCCAGCGCCTTGCCCTCGGCCTGGAACCGCGCCGCGACCCCGATGCCGAGGAGCGCTACCTCTTTCACGCCTCACTCGCCCTGCCCAGCCGCGGGCTCTTCCTCTCCTGGCGCGACAGCGACGAAAACGGCGTCGCCGAGGCCCGCTCGCCCTTCGTCGACGAGGTGCGCCGGCTGCTCGAGTCGCCGCCCGAAGACGAGGAGATGGACCCGGTGGAAGCGGAGCTGACCGTCGCCCGCGACCTGACCCGCGTCCGCTTCCCCCGCCATCTGGCGCCGGCGCCGGCCGCGCTGGCGAGGGCGGAGGCGGCGGAGGCCGCCAGCCGTGCCCCCGGCCCGCTCTCCAACCCGGCCGTGCTCGCCGCCCTCGCCGCCGTCCCCGCCTATGGCGGCACCACGCTGGAGGGATTCGACCTCTGTTCCTACCGCTGGTTCGTCTCACACGAGCTCGACCCGCAGCCGCTCGATCCCGCTCCGGACCCGCTCGTGCAGGGCGGCCTGATGCACGCCGTGCTGGAGGCCCTCTACCGCGAGCGGCCCGGCGGGGACCCCCTCCCCCGCCCCGCCTCGCTGGACGCCTGGATGGCCCGTTCGCTCGAGCTGGTCGCCCAGCTCGCCGCCGAGCGCGACCTCGGTGGCAATCCGGCCGAGCAAGCGATCGTCCGCCGGGTCGAAGGCCTGCTGGCCCGCTTCCTCGCCGAGGAGGCGGGTCGCGAGGGCGGCTTCGAGCCCTGGCTGCTGGAGGCGGGCTTCGGCGAGGACGAGGCCGCCGAGCAACCGCCGCTGGAGCTGGACGGGTGGCGGCTGCACGGCGCGATCGACCGGGTCGACCGCGACGCCGCCGGACGCGCCCTCGTCCTCGATTACAAGCTCTCCCGCGCGGTGACGCCGCTGGAGAAGCTCGAGGAGCAGGCGAAGCTGCAGCTGCAGCTCTACCTGATCGCCATCGCCGAGCACTGGGGCGCCGAGCCGGTCGGCGGGCTCTACCACCCCCTGCGCGGCACCTCGGTGCGGCGGCCGCGGGGGCTGGTCCGCGAGGACGCCGCCGAGGAGCTCTCCCCCTATCGCCTCTACGACGGCGACGTGGTCGAGCCCGAGCGCTTCGCCGAGCTGCTCGCCGATGCCCGCCGCCGCGCCGGCGAGATCGTCGCCCGCATGCGCCACGGCGACATCCGCCGCGATCCCGGACCGCGGCCGGGGCTGCGCGGGCACGACGTCTGCCCCTCGTTCTGCGAGTTCGCCCCGATCTGCCGCCGCGACCGCACCGCGGTGGAAGCCGACGAGCGCGATTGGGAGGAGCGTTGAGCCCGCGCACGCCGACGCCGGAGCAAGCGCGGGCGATCGAGGCCCGCGGCCACGACGTCCTGGTCGAGGCCGGCGCCGGGACCGGCAAGACCGGCGTCATGGTCGACCGCTACTGCCGTCTGGTCTGCGAGCTCGGTGTCCCCGTCGACGCGGTGCTCGCCTTCACCTTCACCGACAAGGCCGCCGCCGAGCTGCGGCAGCGCATCCGTGCGGCGCTGGAGCTGCGCGCCGGCGCCGGCTCGGGGCGCGCCGAGGAGCTGCTGGCGGCGATCGGCGGCGCCTGGGTAACGACCATCCACGGCTTCTGCAGCCGGCTGCTCGCCGGCCACCCGGTGGCGGCCGGCATCGATCCCCGCTTCCGCATCCTCGACGGGCCGGAGGCGGACCGGGCCGCGCGCGAGGCCTTCGACGACGCCCTGACCGAGTTCCTCGTCGGCGGCGACGTGGCGCGCGAGCGGACCGTCGCCGCCTTCGAGGTGGAGGGGCTGAGCGCGATCGTCTGCGGCGCCCACGCCGAGCTGCGCAGCCGCGGGATCGCCGAGCCGCGCCTCGGCCAGCCACCGGCGTCGGACCTGGCAACGGCCCTGCGCTCGGCCAGCGAGGCCGCTGTCGCAGCCCTGGAG
>JBKPOW010000098.1:0-4130 GCA_046733275.1 Actinomycetota bacterium | reverse complement strand
CCCTCGTCTCCGCCTTCAGCTACGACGAGCAGGTACTGCTCGAACGCTTCGTCGAGGGCCGCGAGATGGCGGTCAGCGTGCTCGGCGACGAGGCGCTGCCGGTGGTCGAAGCGATCCCCAGTGGCGGCGACCGCTATGACTTCGAGGCCCGCTACGAGATCGGCCGCACCGAGTTCGCCTGCCCGGCCGAGCTGGACGAGGGCGAGGCGACGGCGGTGAACGAGACGGCGCTCGGCGCCTACCGCGCGCTCGGCTGCTCGGGCTTCTCCCGCGTCGACCTGATCCTCACCCCGGAGGGGCCGCAGGTGCTCGAGGTGAACGCGATCCCCGGTCTCACCGACACCAGCCTCCTCCCCCAGGCCGCCGAGGCCGCGGGGATGGGCTTCGAGCAGTTGGTCGAGCGGATCCTCGAGCTCGCCCTGAGGCCGGCGCCGGCCTAGGACTCGCCCTGGAGGAAGTCGTCGGGCGTTACCTCGTCGAGGAACTCCTTGAATTTGTCGACGACCTCCTCGGTGTCCTCGACCTCGTGCTCGAACTCGATCGCCGACTCCTCGATCACCTCCTCGGCCGCGAAGATCGGCGCCGAGACGCGCACCGCGAGGGCGAGGGCGTCGGAGGGGCGCGAGTCGATCTCCAGCTCCGAGCCGTCGATCGAGACGGTGATCGAGGCGTAGAAGGTGTTGTCGCGCAGCTCGGTGACCGAGACTCGCTCGCACTTGGCGTCGAGCTGCTCGAGCATGTCGGAGAGCAGGTCGTGCGTCATCGGCCGCGGCGTCGAGGCGCCCTGCAGCTTCATCAGGATCGCCGCCGCCTCGGGATGGCCGATCCAGATCGGCAGGAAGCGGTTGCCGTCAACAGTCTTCAGCAAGACGATCGGCTGCTTGCCGACCATGTCGAAGCTGACCCCGTAGATCTGCATCTGCTGCAAAATTCGCTCCGAGCTGAGGTGGATCGCCCATTATAGGTACGGCTTTGGGCCGCTCCGCCGAGGCGAATCGCTGCGGGTTCACGGCAGTGGGCGATCCTGGATTCGAACCAGGGACCTCGTCCTTATCAGAGACGCGCTCTAACCAACTGAGCTAATCGCCCGCGGGCTTGGCGATGATAGCGGCCAGCGCTTTCACCTCGTCCAGGTTGGCGAGGCGGATCTCGACCGCCACCTCCCCCCCGCGCGGCCGCAGCTTCACCTCGTGGCCCAAGGCGCTCTCCAGCTCGTCGGCGGCGTCGCGCATCGCCGCCGCCTCCTCGGCGCTGAGCCGCTCCCCACCGCCCTTTCGGGCTTTTGGCTGGCTAGCCAGCTTGACTCGGTTCTCGGTCTCGCGCACCGACCAGCCGCCCTTGGCGGCGTCGCGCGCCAGGCGGCGGCGGACGTCATTGCCGGCGGCGGCGAGGAGGGCGCGGCCGTGCCCCTCGCTGAGCTCGCCCGATTCGAGCAGCGCCAGCGCCTCGTCGGGCAGGTCGAGCAGGCGGATCAGGTTGGACACGGCGGGGCGGCTGCGCCCGACCCGCCGCGCCAGCTCCTCTTTGGAGAGGCCGAGGTCCTCGACCAGGGCGGCGCAAGCACGGGCCTCCTCGACTGGGTTGAGGTCCTCGCGGACCATGTTCTCGATCAGCGCCACCTGCAGGCGCTCGGCCTGCTCGGGATCGCGCACCACCGCCGGCACCTTCTCCAGGCCGGCCTGCCGCGCCGCCCGCCAGCGCCGCTCGCCAGCGATCAGCTCGTAACCGCCGTCGTGCAGGGGGCGGACCAGCAAGGGCTGAACGACGCCGCTGCTTTCGATCGAGGAGGCCAGTCCCGCCAGCGCCTCGGGGTCGAACTGGGTGCGGGGCTGGTCCGGGTTCGGCTTGATCAGCTCGACCGGCAGCTCGCGCAGCTCGCCTGCGTCCTCGGCGCGGCCGCTCTCGGGCAGGATCGCGGAGAGACCCCGGCCCATGCCTCGCTTGGGCGCCTTCTCCTTTTTAGCTGCCTCAGCCACGGCTGGTCAGCTCCTCGGCCAGGGCCAGGTAGGCGGTCGCCCCGCGCGAAGCCGGGGCGTGCTCGGTCACGGGCAGGCCGTAGCTGGGCGCCTCGGCGACCCTGACGCTGCGCGGTATGACCGTGTCGAAGACCATCTCGGGGAAATGCTCGCGCAGCTCGCGCTCGACGTCCTGGGCGAGGCGGGTGCGCTCGTCGTGCATGGTGATCAACAGGCCCGACACGTTCAGCGCCGGGTTGAGCTCACGCCGGATCATCGCCAGCGTGTCGAGGAACTGGACCAGCCCCTCGAGCGCCAGGTACTCGGCCTGGACCGGCACGATTACGCGGTCGGCGGCGACCAGCGCGTTGACACTGACCGGGCCGAGCGAGGGCGGGCAGTCGAGCATGGTGAAGGCGAAGCGCTCGCGCACCGGGCCGAGGCGCTCGCGCAGCCGCGTCTCGGAGCCGTCGAGGCGGGGCAGCTCTACCGCGGCGCCAGCGAGGTCACGGTTGGCAGCGACGAGCCAGAGGTTGTCGGGCCCGGCCGGACGCGCCGCCTCGGCGACCGAGACCTCGCCGACCAGGCAGTCGTAGGAGGAGGGGTGGGCGTCGCGATCGCCGCCCATGGCGACGGTGGCGTTGCACTGCGGGTCGAGGTCGACGAGCAGGGTCTGCGAGCCGGCGGCGGCGACGCAGGCGGTCAGGTTGACCGCGGTCGTCGTCTTGCCGACGCCGCCCTTCTGGTTCGCGACTGCGTAGACCAGGCCCATGCGCCGCAGGTTATTCGGCCGTGGGACGGGGAGGGTCGGGTGTGCCTTCTAGCCTCGCGGTCGCTTCTTTGCCATGCCCGGGCGACGGGGCAGATCGGCGGGAGTGGCTCCGAGCTTGCGGAGGACGTGGAGATGGCGGTGCTTGGAACCCGCGCGGTCGCCTACGTCGAGGATCTGCTCGGGTTGCATTGCTAGCTGGTCGGCGGCGTGGGCGAGCTGGTGTTCCTCGTCCGGGTCGCGTTTGCCCTTCCAGGCGACGAGGAGGCCGTTTTCGCGCAGGAGCGGTGAGGCGAGCTCGGCTAAGGTCGAGAGGCGGCCGACGGCTCGGGCCGTTACCGCGTCGTAGGTCTCGCGCCTCTCGCCGCCGGCGAGCTCCTCGGAGCGGGCGTTTAGGACGGTCGCGTTGGCGATCCCGGCCGCCTCGATCGCGCGGCTCATGAAGTCGCACTTTTTTCCCACCGACTCGATCAGGTCGACCTGTGAAGCCGGTAGGGCCACTGCCAAGACAAGACCCGGAAACCCAGCTCCAGAGCCGATATCCGCGATCCTTTTCGCCTCGGCCAGCTCCTCTACCTCGAGGCCGGTGAGGCTGTCCTCGACGTGGACCCGCCACGCCCGCTCCGGCTCGGTGATCGAGCTGACCGAAGCCCGCTCCTGCTGGAGCAGACCGAGGGCAGTCTCCAGCGCAACTCGCTGCTCGGGGCTGAGCGCTGCGCTCACTCGGAGACGAGTGGGGCGACGACTACGCAACGCCGCGGCTCGTCGCCTTCGCTGAAGGTCTCGATCCCGGCGCGCTCCTTGAGGTGTTCGTGGACGACACGCCGTTCCTGCGCGCTCATCGGGTCCATCTCGACCGAGACGTTGCCCTCCAGCGCCTGCTCGGCCGCCCGGTCGGCGCGCGCCGTCAGCACCTCCCGGCGCCGCTCGCGATAGCCGGAGGCGTCGAGCACGACGCGCTTGCGGTCGCGCAGGCCGCGGAAGGCCGCCTGGAAGCAGAGCAGCTGCAGGGCGTCGATCGTTTGGCCGCGTTTGCCGATCAGCAGGCCGTAGTCGCCCTCGCCCGAGACGACCGCCTCGATCCGCTCGGAATTCTCGCGAACCTCAACCTCTCCCTCAAGGTCAAGCTCGTCCAGAACGCCCTCTACGAGGGCTTTGACACGCTCGGCGGGCTCGGCGGGCCAGTTCGTCTCGTCGCTCACAGCCAGCACCCTATTCCAGGTCGAGCGTTATCTGCGCCGCTTCTTCTTCTTGGGGGACGGGGGCGGAGGCTTGGTAGCCGCGACTTCCTCCGGTGTGGCCACCTGCGGAGCCGGGATCAAACGTTGGATCGTGTACTGCTGGCCGATCGTCCAGATGTTGGTCGTGATCCAGTAGAGGACGAGGCCGGCGGGGAAGGTGATCAC
>JBKPOW010000097.1:0-17221 GCA_046733275.1 Actinomycetota bacterium | reverse complement strand
TTCCCGGTCAGCGCCCGCAGCGGCGAGGGGTTGGAGGCTTTGGTCGCGAGGCTTGGCGAGCTGGTACCCGAGGGGCCCTACCTCTACCCGCCCGAGGACCGCAGCGATCTCTCCAGCGAGACGATGCTCGCCGAGCTGATTCGCGAGCAGGTGCTCAACCGCACTCGAGACGAGATCCCACACTCGGTCGAGGTGAACGTGAAGGAGGTCGACCGGCGCGAGGACGGCCTGGTCACGGTTCGTGCCGAGGTCTGGGCGGAGACCGAGTCTCAGAAGGGCATCCTGATCGGCAAGGGCGGCAAGAAGGTGGGCGAAATCGGTACTGCAGCCCGCCGTTCACTCGAAGCCGAGCTCGACGCCAAGGTCCACCTCGAGCTGAAGGTGCGCGTTCGCAGTCACTGGCGCCGCGACGAGGGGTTGCTCGATCGGCTTGGCATTGAGTGATCACCCTCTGCCATACGATTGTTCGATGTTCGAGCAGGTTCGATATGACGAAAAGGGCCTGGTCCCATGCGTGGCGCAGGACGCGGAAAGCGGGGAGGTGCTGACGCTTGCCTACGCGAACGAGGAGGCGCTGCGGCTGACGGTCGAGACCGGCGAGGTGCACTTCTTCAGCCGTTCTCGCGAGCGGATCTGGCGAAAAGGCGAAGAGTCCGGCCACGTGATGAAGCTGGTGCAACTGCGGGTCGATTGCGATGGGGATGCTGTGCTGGCTCTGGTCGAGCCGACCGGCCCTGCCTGCCACACGGGAGAGCGGACCTGCTTCTACCGTGAGCTGGGCGGGTCGGCGGGGCCTGAGAAGGACGCGCCGGCGGTCCCGGGTGAGCCCGAGCCCGTCGCCCACGAGGCGCTCGCCACGCTCCAACGCACGCTGCGCAGCCGCGCCGCCGAGCGGCCCGCCGGCAGCTACACGGTGCAGCTGCTCGACGACCCGAAGCTGATCGGCGAGAAGGTCGAGGAGGAGGCCGAGGAGGTCGTGCGCGCCGCGCGCGAGGAGAGCGACGAGCGCGTCGCCGAAGAGGCGGCCGACCTGCTCTACCACCTCAGCGTGCTGCTCGCCTCCCGCGAGCTGCCGCTCTCGGCGCCGATGGAGGTCCTCAATGGCCGTCGCGGCTGAGACCTCGGAGCTGCGGATCGAGCCGAGCCTCGAGGAGGCGCGCGAGCTGGCGGCGAAGGGCAACGTCGTCCCCGTCCGCACACGCCTGGTCGACGACTGCGAGACGCCGGTCTCGGCCTTCCTCAAGCTGCGCGCCGGCGAGCCCGAGGGGGCGCCCTGCTTCCTGCTCGAGTCGGCCGAGCAGGGCCAGGTCGGCCGCTACTCCTTCGTCGGCATCAGGCCGCGCTCGGTGCTGCGCTGGAGCGACGGCATGCTGAGCGAGACGGGTGGGGAGGAGCGCGACGCGCCCGATCCCTACGCCGCGGTCGCCGAGAGCCTCGCCCGCTTCGAGCTGGCGCCGGTCGAGGGCCTGCCCCCGTTCGCCGGCGGCGCTGTCGGCTTCTTCGGCTACGACCTGGTGCGCACGTTCGAGCCGCTCGGCGAGCCCAACCCCGACCCGCTCGGGCTGCCCGACATGGCGCTGATGATCACCGACGTCCTGCTCGTCTTCGACCACCTGCGCCACGAGCTGACGATCATGTCCTGCGCCTTTGCCGAGGACGAGGGCGGCATCGACGCCGCCTACGAGCGGGCCGTGGCGACGATCGGCGAAGTCCGCGACCGGCTGCGCGCCGCCGTCCCCGCGCCTGACCAGCCAACGATCGCCGAGCCGCCGCGCTTCGCCTCCAACATGGAGCGCGAGGAGTTCGAAGCGGCGGTCGAGCGGATCGTCGAGTACGTCCACGCCGGCGACGCCTTCCAGGTCGTCCCGTCGCAGCGCTTCTCGGCGCCGGCACCGGTCGAGGCGTTCTCGATCTACCGCGGCCTGCGCGCCGTCAATCCCTCCCCCTACATGTACTTCCTCGAGTTCGGCGAGTTCCAGATCGCCGGCGCCTCGCCCGAGCCGCTGGTCAAGGTGCAGGGGCGGCGGGTCGAGACGCGGCCGATCGCCGGCACGTACCCGCGCGGCGGCGACGAGGAGGAGGACCGCCGCCTCGCCGAGAAGCTCGTCAACGATCCCAAGGAGCGGGCCGAGCACGTGATGTTGGTCGACCTCGGCCGCAACGACCTCGGCCGCGTCTGCGAGTACGGCTCGGTGGCGGTCGACGAGCTGATGGTGGTCGAGACCTACTCGCACGTCCTCCACATCGTCAGCCAGGTCTCGGGCACCTTGAAAGAGGGGGTGGGGGCGATGGACGTGCTGCGCTCGGCCCTGCCGGCGGGCACCCTCTCCGGCGCGCCCAAGGTGCGGGCGATGCAGATCATCGACGAGCTCGAGCCGATCAAGCGCTGCTCCTACGGTGGCGCGATCGGCTACCTCTCCTGGAGCGGCGACCTCGACACCGCGATCCACATCCGCACCGTGGTCGTCAAGGACGGCCAGGTCCACGTGCAGGCGGGCGGCGGCACCGTCGCCGACGCCAAGCCCGCCTATGAGTACAACGAGTCGGTCAACAAGGCCAAGGCGGTCTTCCGCGCGGTTGAGCTGGCCTGCGAGCAACCCGACTGGCGATGACCATGCGCGTTCTCGTAATCGACAACTACGACAGCTTCACCTACAACCTCGTCCAGTACCTGGGCGAGCTGGGGGCGGAGGTCGAGGTCGTGCGCAACGACCGCGCCGAGGTGGCGGAGCTGCTCGAGCGCGGCGCCGACCGCCTCGTCGTCTCGCCCGGCCCCTGTACGCCCGCCGAGGCCGGCATCTCGATCGAGGCGATCCGCGTCTTCGCCGAGGCGGGGACGCCGGTGCTGGGCGTCTGCCTCGGCCACCAGTCCTTGGTCGAGGCCTTCGGCGGGCGCACCGTGCAGGGCGAGCCGATCCACGGCAAGGAGGCCGAGATCGCCCACGACGGGCGGGCGATCTACGCCGGCCTGCCCAGCCCGCTGGTCGCCGGCCGCTACCACTCGCTCGTCGCCGACCCCGACCTGCCGCAGGAGCTGGAGCTCACCGCCACGCTCGGCGACGTCGTCATGGGCGCCCGCCACAGCGAGCTGCCCGCCGAGGGGGTTCAGTTCCACCCCGAGTCGGTGCTGACCCCGCAGGGCAAGCACCTGCTGAAAAACTTCCTCGACGGCGAGTAGTCGGATCGGAGAACATCGGGCGATGCCGAACGACGTAGTAACCCGCGCGATCGACGCCGTCTGCAAGGGCGACCACCTGACCGCCGACCACGCCGCCGCCGTGCTCGCCGAGATCATGGAGGGGCGCAGCGACGAGGTGCAGACCGGCGCCTTCCTGATCGCGCTGCGGGCGAAGGGGGAGACGGTGCCCGAGCTGGTCGGCCTGGCGCGGACGATGCGCTCGCTCGCCGCCGCGGTCGAGACCTCGCGCGAGGACCTGGTCGACACGGCGGGCACCGGCGGAGGCCCTTCGACCTTCAACGTCTCGACCACCGCCGCGCTGGTTGCCGCAGCCGCGGGCTGCGCCGTCGCCAAGCACGGCAACCGCTCCAACAGCCCTTGCGGCTCCGCGGAACTGCTCGAGGCGCTCGGCGTCGACATCGAGCTGAGCCCCGAGCAGGTCGGCCAATGCATCGACGAGCTGGGCTTCGGCTTCATGTTCGCGCCCCGCCATCACGCGGCGATGGCGCACGTCGTGCCGGTGCGCAAAGCGCTCGGCGTGCGCACGATCTTCAACTTCCTCGGCCCACTGACCAACCCGGCCGGGGCCGAGCGCCAGCTGCTCGGCGTCTCCGATCGCCACTACCAGGAGACGATCGCCGAGGCGCTGGTCGGGCTTGGCTGCGTGCGGGCGATGGTCGTCGCCGCCGAGGACGGCGTCGACGAGCTCTCGACCTCCGCCCGCACGCGGGTGATCGAGGTCGTCGAAGGCCGCACCGAGGAGTGGTTCGTCGAGCCGGGCGAGCTCGGCCTCGCGCCGGGCGAGCTGGAGGACGTCGCCGGCGGCAGCCCCGAGGAGAACGCCGCCGCCTCCCGCGCCGTGCTCGGCGGCGAGGCTGGTCCGCGCCGTGACCTGGTTCTGCTCAACGCCGGTGCGGCGATCTACGTCGGCGGCCGCGCCGCCGGCCTCGACGAGGGCGTGAAGAAGGCGGCGGCGGCGATCGACAGCGGAGCCGCGAGCGAGCTGCTCGACCGCCTGATTGCGACCACCACCCGGCTCGGCGGCTAGGCTTCGTCCCTCAAGTGGGAACGATCGAGCAGCTGATCGCGGCGGCGCGCGACGGGGTGGAGGAACGCCGTGCGGAGACCCCGCAGGCGGATCTCGAGTCGCGGCTGCAGAGCCGCGGCGACGACCGGCCGTTCAACGAGGCGCTGGTCCGGCCGGGGCTCTCGCTGATCGCCGAGTTCAAGCGGCGCTCGCCCAGCGCCGGCGAGATCTCGGCCTCGGCGACGGTCGCCGAGCGGGTCGGGGCCTACGAGCGCGGCGGCGCGGCGGCGCTCTCGGTGCTGACCGACGAGCCCCACTTCGGCGGCTCGCTCGACGACCTGCGCGCCGCCCGAGCCGCCTGCGGCCTGCCGATCCTGCGCAAGGACTTCATCGTCGACCCCTACCAGCTGCTCGAGGCTGCGGTCAACGGCGCCGACGCCGTGCTGCTGATCGTCAGGGTGCTGGAGGACGCCGAGCTGGCGGAGATGTACGGGCGGGCCCGCGGCCTCGACCTCGACTGCCTGGTCGAGGTGCACGACGGCGAGGAGCTGGAGCGGGCGCTGCGGCTCGACGCCGAGGTGATCGGGATCAACAACCGCGACCTCGACGAGGGAGTCGTCGACGTCGGCACGACCTACGAGCTGATGCCCGACGTGCCGGCTGGCAAGACCGTCGTCGCCGAGAGCGGCATCTCCACCCGGACCGAGCTGGAGGAACTGGAGCGTGTGGGGGTCGACGCGGTGCTGATCGGCTCGGCGCTGATGACGGCCGCCGATCCGGAGGCGCTGGCCCGCGAGCTGACCGGCGCCGACGAGGGCACGCGAGAGCACTACCTGCCCTAACGGGCGCTGACCGTCCCAATCTCACTTTTTTAGAAGAACTTTGAAGAGCCCCTGCACCATCGAGTGGCGATGAAGAGCTTCCTCAGGTCCTCCTTCGGCTCGGCTCTCCTCGGTGGTGTCGTGGTCGCGGCCTTCGGCTGGGTGGCGCTCGCCGCCGGCTGGATCGAGGCAGACGACGGGGACTCGACGGTCACCGTCTCGCAGCCGCTCTCCGCGCCGATCACGGTTCGTGACGATGGCGATACCAACCTGGTCAATGAGATCTACCGCCGCGACGGACAGGGCGTCGCCTTCATCAGCGCCCAGAGCGGCAGCGGCGGATCTCCGCCGGTCAGCCCCTTCGGCGAACCGGAAGAAGAAGGCGCCACGGCGACCGGCTCGGGCTTCCTGATCGACACCGAGGGCCACGTGATCACCAACAGCCACGTGGTCGAAGCGGCGGGCGAGGTCGAGGTCAAGCTCGGCTCCTCGGACACCGCCTACCACGCCGAGGTGGTCGGCACTGACCCGGCGACCGACGTCGCCCTGCTCAAGGTCAACGCCCCGGCCGATGCCCTGCACCCGCTCGCCCTGGGCGACTCCTCGAAGGTCCAGGTCGGCGAACCGGTGGTCGCGATCGGCAACCCCTTCGGCCTCGACCGCACCGTGACCGCGGGCATCGTCTCGGCGATCCAGCGCCAGATCCAGGCGCCGAACGGGTTCTCGATCTCGCACGTGATCCAGACCGACGCGGCGATCAACCCGGGTAACTCCGGCGGGCCGCTGATCGACAGCGGCGGCCGCGTGATCGGGATCAACTCGCAGATCCAGACCGGTACCGGCGGCAACGTCGGCATCGGCTTCGCCGTTCCGATCAACACGGCGCGCGAAGTCGTGCGGCAGCTGCAGGAGAACGGCGAGGTCGAGCACGCCTACCTTGGCATCACCGGCAGCATCGTCACGCCCGACCTGGCCAAGGCACTGAAGCTGCCGGTCGACAAAGGCGTCCTCGTCAACGAAGTGGTCAAGGGCGGACCGGCCGACGAGGCCGGGCTCGTGGGCGGCGACACCTCGGCGACGATCGAAGGGGCCAGCGTGACGCTCGGCGGCGACGTGATCACAGAGGTCGACGGCGAGAGGGTCGACAACATGGAAGAGATCATCAACGCGGTAAACGCGGCTTCGCCGGGCGACCAGATGGAGCTGACGGTGCATCGGGATGACGACGAGGCGAGGACGATCACGGTGACCCTCGGCGTCAGGCCTGACTCGGCCGAAGAAGTTCCCTCGCGGTAACACCGGGGATCCCCCGCTGCAACCCGCGACGGTCGGCCTCAAGGGTTCTTTTCGGGGCTGCTCACAAGTTGCCGCGGGGGATCCCCGGTCCCTCTCGCGTACGCTTGCTTCATGCGGATCAAGATCTGCGGAGTTACGAATCTGGATGATGCCGCCGAGGCGGTGCGCTTGGGCGCGTGGGCTCTTGGGCTGATCCACTTCAGCGAAAGTCCCAGGGCTGTGGAGCTGGCGGAGGCGACGCGGATTGCGGCTGCTTTCAGGCGAAAGTGCGAGGTGGTGGGGGTGTTTGTGAATCCTGAGTTGGACGAGGTGGCGAAGGCGGTGGAGGACGAGGGGCTGACTATGGTCCAGCTGAACGGGGAAGAGGGGTCCTCGTTCTGTGCCGAGGTGGCTCGCAAAGCCGGGGTGAAGGTGATCAAGGCCGTGCATGTATCCAGCGCCGCGGATGTGCATGCGGCGGAGGCGTTTCGGACTGACTTTCACCTCTTCGACAAGGGGGCGAAGGGGCTCTTCGGGGGCACCGGCGAGAGCTTCGATTGGGGCCTGCTGCGCGAACGGCGCTCCGAGGTGCCGGCGATCGTCGCTGGAGGGTTGAGGCCGGAGAACGTCGCCGAGGCGATCGCCACTACCCACCCCTACGCGGTCGACGTAGCGAGCGGGGTCGAGGCCGAGCCGGGGCGCAAGGACCACGCGGCGATGACCGCCTTCTTCGAGGCCGCCCAGGCGGCTAGCGTTACCTCCCGATGACGACGGTGGAGGAGCGCTTCGGCCCGTACGGGGGCCGCTACGTCCCCGAGACGCTGATCCCGGCGCTCGACGAGCTCAGTGCCGCCTGGGCGGAGGCGCGCCAAGACGAGGGGTTCCAGGTGCGGCTGCGGGCGCTGCACCGCGATTTCATCGGCCGGCCGACGCCCCTCTATCTCGCTGAGCGTCTCTCGGAGCGGGCCGATCGGCGCGTCTACCTGAAGCGCGAGGACCTCTGCCACACCGGCGCCCACAAGATCAACAACGCGATCGGTCAGGGGCTGCTGGCGCAGCGGATGGGCAAGCCGCGGGTGATCGCCGAGACCGGCGCCGGCCAGCACGGCGTCGCCACGGCGACGGCCTGCGCTTTGCTCGGCCTCGAGTGCGTCGTCTACATGGGCACCGAGGACATCCGCCGCCAGGCGCCCAACGTCGAGCGGATGAAGCTGCTCGGGGCGGAGGTCGCGCCGGTCGAGGCCGGCGCCCGTACGCTCAAGGAGGCGGTCAGCGCGGCGATCCGCGACTGGGTGGCGAACGTCGAGACGACCCACTACGTGATCGGCTCCGCCGTCGGCCCGGCGCCGTTCCCGGCTCTGGTGCGCGACCTGCAGCGGGTGATCGGCGACGAGGCGCGCGAGCAGGCGCTCGCCGCCGAGGGCGAGCTGCCGGCGCGGGTGATCGCCTGCGTCGGCGGCGGCTCCAACTCGATCGGGATCTTCACCCCGTTCGTCGCCGACGACGGGGTCAAGCTGATCGGCGTCGAGGCCGCCGGCGAGGGACTCGACAGCGGTCGCCACGGCGCCTCGCTGGGGGCCGGCGGCACCGGCGTCCTGCACGGCTCGCTCTCCGCCGTGATCGCCGACGAGGAGGGCCAGATCCTCGAGGCGCACTCGGTTTCAGCGGGACTCGACTACCCGGGGGTGGGGCCCGAGCACGCCCACCTGCGCGACACCGGCCGCGCCACCTACACCGCGGTCACCGACGCCGCGGCGCTGGCGGCTTTCGCCGAGCTCTCGCGGCTGGAGGGGATCATTCCGGCGCTCGAGTCTTCGCATGCGATTGCTTGGGTGCTGGAGAACGGGGGCGGGGGCGGGTACGACGTGCTGTGTCTCTCGGGTCGTGGCGATAAGGATTTGGCTGAGGTTGTCGCCCTCAGTGGTGGAGGGGACGGGGGATGACTCGGCGGAGCAACAGCGTGGAGGCTCCGGCGAGCCATCCCCCGTCCCCTCAAGCCAGCGCGTCAGCCGGCGAGCCGAACGCCTCCATGGCCAGAGCGGAGCGCATCGCCACCGCCTTTGCGAAAGCTGGCGAGGAGGGGCGCGCTGCGCTGATGCCCTACATGATGGCCGGGTACCCCGACCGGGAGTCTTCGCTGGCGGTAGCTGAGGCCTACGTCGATGCCGGAGCCGACTTGATTGAGCTTGGGGTTCCGTTTTCCGATCCGCTGGCCGACGGACCGACGATTCATGCTGCTGCGACGCAGGCTTTGGCTAAGGGGGCCACGCTGGAGACGGCGCTGGGGGTTTGCGAGTCGATTTCCGGACGGGTGCCGGTTGTGCTGATGGCATACGCGAACATGGTCCTCGCCTGTGGGGCGGCTGAGTTTGCGGGCCGTGCCGCGGACGCCGGTGCAGCGGGGGCGATCGTGCCGGACCTTCCTCTGGACGAGGCGGATGAGATCCGGGACGCCCTCGGCGACACCGGCCTCGCCCTGGTGCCGCTACTTGCGCCGACCACGCCGGCCGAGCGGCGGGAGCGGATCTGCGCCGCTGCTCAGGGGTTCGTCTACGTCGTCTCGAGCGTGGGGACGACGGGGGAGAGGCAGGCGTTGCCGCCGGGGCTGACCGAGCTGGTCGCCGCGACCAAGGGGTGCACGGACGTCCCGGTCGCGGTCGGCTTCGGCATCGGCACGCCGGACCAGGTCGGCGAAGTCGGAAAGATCGCCGACGGGGTGATCGTCGGCAGTCGCCTGGTCCGCGCGGCCGGCGAGGCAGGATCGCCGCAGGATGCGGCGGAGGCGGTCGGCGCCTTCCTGCGCGACGCCCGCGCCGCGCTCTCCAGGTAGCGGCCTACCGGCCTCGGCGAGTCGCGTACGGACCGGCGGGTCGTCTAGGATTGCCGCCGCATGGGACTCGTCGTGACCCTTTTCCTTGCCCTCGCCGCCACCACGGTCGCCTATGCAGCCTTCGGCCAGGGCGGCGGCGTCGCCGGCATGATCTTCCTCGCGATCCTGCTGATCGGCGCTTCGCTCCGGGTCCTCAAACCGACGTCCTGAGGTCTTCCGGCCGGCGCATAGCTTGGCCGGAAGACCTCAGGCCCGGGTCGCAATTACCTCCAGATACTCCGCCTCCAGGACAAGCGCTTTGTCTCCGGCGGTGTTCGCGCGTTCGAGGTACTCGCGCAGGTCCTTCTCGAGCGCCTCCTCGCCCTCGCTGCCGACCCGTTCGAAGGCGACTTTGACCGGGCCAAAGTAGGTGCGGAAGAAGTCGATGTAATGGTCGGCGGAGCGGAATGGCTGGCGGGAAAGGCGCCGCTCGATGCGTAGATCGGAGATGCCGTCGCCGAACAGCTCGCGCAGCCCGTCCTCGGTCCCCCAGCGCAGCGGCGGCTTCACCCCGGGCGGCGGCGGAGCGTGCTTGGAGACGGTCATGAACATCCCGCCCACCGCCCCGTCGGGAGTCCAGTTGCCCATGCCGATGCGCCCGCCCGGCTTGCAGACGCGCAACAGCTCGGCCGCGGCCTTCTCCTGGTCGGCGGCGAACATCGCGCCGAAGACAGACGTCACCACGTCGAACTCGGCGTCGCCCACCGGCAGGTCGACGGCGTCCCCCTCGACGAACTCGACCTCGAGCCGCTCCGCGGCGGCGCGCTCGCGACCGCGCTCGAGCAGGGCGGGGACGAAGTCGACGCCGACCGTGTTCCCCCAGGCTCGCCGTGCGGCGGCGAGAGCCGCGTTGCCGCTGCCGCAGGCGACGTCGAGGACGCGCTCGCCGGGGACGATCTCGAGCGACTCGGCGAGCTGCTCGGAAGGCATGCTGACCAGATTGGCGACCATCGCGAAGTCCCCCTCCGACCAGGTTTTCTGTTGAACGTCGCCTACTGCGGCCAAGTCGACTGAGTCGCTCATCCTCGCTCCCTTCGTGCTTTCGCCGTGTCGTCCCAACTTACCGCCTGCCGGCGAGCGCGGCAGGTTCTAACCTGCGCCTTATGCGGATCGGCGTACTGACCGGCGGCGGTGACTGCCCAGGGCTCAACGCGGTGATCCGCGCGATCGTACGCAGGGGCGTCGAGCAGCTCGGTCACGAGTTCGTCGGCTACCGCGACGGCTGGCACGGGCCGCTGCACGCCGAGAGCAGGCCGCTCGGCGTGCCCGAGGTGCGCGGCATCCTGCCGCGCGGCGGCACGATCCTCGGCTCCTCGCGGACCAATCCCTTCAAGCAGGACGGCGGCGCCGAGCGGATCGCCGAGAATCTGGCGAAGGAAGGGGTCGACGCCCTGATCGCGATCGGCGGCGAGGACACCCTCGGCGTGGCGGCGCGGCTGCACGCCGAGCACGGCGTCCACGTCGTCGGCGTGCCGAAGACGATCGACAACGACCTCGGCGCCACCGACTACACCTTCGGCTTCGACACCGCGGTCAACATCGCGATGGAGGCGATCGATCGCCTGCACACCACCGCCGACAGCCACCACCGCGTGTTGATCGTCGAGGTGATGGGGCGCCACGCCGGCTGGATCGCCTTTCATGCCGGCCTCGCCGGCGGCGCCAACGTGATCCTCATTCCCGAGCAGCCCTTCGACCTGGAGAAGGTGTGCGAGCTGGTCGGGCGGCGGCTGGAGGCGCGCTTCGCCCCGATCGTGGTCGTCTCCGAGGGCGCCCAGCCGGTCGGCGGGGTGCCCGAGACCCAGGAGAAGGGGCTCGACGCCTTCGGCCACGTCCGCCTCGGCGGCATCGCCCACTGGCTCGAGGGTGAGATCGAGCGGCAGACCGGCAAGGAGACGCGGGCGACGGTGCTCGGCCACGTCCAGCGCGGCGGCACCCCGACCGCCTTCGACCGCGTGCTAGCGACGCGCTTCGGGCTGCACGCGATCGACGCGGCGGAGGCGGGGGAGTGGGGGAAGATGACGGCGCTGCGGGGGACCGACATCCACCTGGTGGACCTCAAAGAGGCGGTCGACACGCTGAAGACCGTGCCGAAGGAGCTGTACGAAGAGGCCGAGGTGTTCTTTGGGTAGAAGGGCGGCGCTGGTGGCCGCCTGCGTCCTGCTCGCAGTTACCGGCTGCGATGACGGGGGAGGGGTTGCCAGTGGCGCCACCGTCACGGTCTACGTGGCCGCTCCGCTCTGCGCTGAAGCTGAGGAGGAGCTCGCTCGCAACGGCGGGGAAGCGGATGATGTGCGGATTCAAGTCAGCTGCTTGCCGAGCGCCGAACGCGATGGTCAGCTCGATCTGGCGATAATCGGCGCCAACGCTCGACGAGCGACGGAGGACTCATCAGCTATCGCCTATATCGGCGAGCCGACCAGAGCAGCGACCCGCTTCTCCGAACCTATTTTGGAAGCCGCCGGCATTCGCCAGCTTTCGGGCATCTCGGGAGCCACGGCGATGCGAGAGCTGCTGAAAACGTTGGAAGAAGACGGCTACAGCAGGTTCTGAAGCGCGCTGTCGATCTCCGTATAGCGGAACTTGTACCCCAGATCCAATGCTCGCCGGGGCATCACGCGTTGCCCGCCCCGCAGAACCTGGCCGAACTCTTTGCCGAATTTGAGGTCGAGCGCGAAGCCCGGCACCGGCACAGCCGCCGGCCGCTGCAGGGCTCGGCCGAGCGCCTGGGCGAATTCGCGGTTACTGACCGGGTTGGGCGCGGTCGAGTTGATCGTGCCGCTCACTTTCTCGTTGTCGAGCGCCCAGAGCAGGATCCCGATCTCGTCGTCAATGTGGACCCAGGACATGTACTGGTCGCCGCCGGCGATCGGGCCGCCGATGCCGAGCTTGAAGGGCGTCAGCAGCTCGCCCAGCAGGCCGCCGCCGGGGTCGAGCACATGGCCGGTGCGCACGATCACCAGGCGCACGCCGTGGCCCTCGGCCTCGTGCGCAGCCGCCTCCCACTCGCGCACCACCTCGGAGTCGTAGCCCTCGCCGGGCTCGGCCGACTCGTCGACCATCGCCTCGCCACGGTCGCCGTAGAAGCCGATCGCCGACTGATTGACCAGCACGCGCGGCCCGCGCTCTAGCGCCGCGATCGCGGCGACCAGGTTGTGCGTGCCGGTGCGGCGGCTCTCCATGATCCGCCGTTTGACGTCCTCGTTCCAGCGCTGGTTGATCTTCTCGCCCTCGAGATTGACCACTCCGTCGACGTTCTCGAAGGCCGCAGCCGGCGGCCGTTCGAGGGTCGGCTGCCAGGCGTGCCAGATGACGCCCGGGTTTGTGCTCCGCGCGCGCTGCGGGTCGCGCGACAGCCCGACGACGGTGTCGCCGCGGGCCAGCAACGCATCACACAGCGCCGAGCCGATGAAGCCGCTCGCTCCGGTGACCAGAACCCGCACCGGGCTAACCGACCTCCACCGTCGAGAACGTCCCGGTCTCCTCGCTGAAGCGGGCGAGGCCCTCGCGCTTCGCCTCCTCGACCACGGCCTTCGCCACCATCGGCGCGACGTCGCGGTTGAAGACGCTGGGGATGATGTAGTCCTCGGAGAGATCGTCCTCGGCGACGACCTCGGCGATCCCCCTCGCCGCCGCCAGCTTCATCTCCTCGGTGATGTGGGGAGAGCCGGCGTCGAGGGCGCCGCGGAAGATGCCGGGGAAGCAGAGCACGTTGTTGATCTGGTTGGGGTAGTCGGAGCGGCCGGTGGCCA
This sequence comes from Actinomycetota bacterium, assembly GCA_046733275.1. Taxonomy (GTDB): domain Bacteria; phylum Actinomycetota; class Thermoleophilia; order Solirubrobacterales; family 70-9; genus VRUE01. The sequence goes on along the minus strand of JBKPOW010000097.1, from coordinate 4,299 downwards.
TGATCCGCACGTAGGGCGCGGCGTCCTCGGGCATCACCTCGGGGTTCGGGTTGGCCATCGCGAAGACGATCGCGTCGTCGTTCATCCGCTCCAGCGCCTCGGCCGAAATGATTCCCGGCCCGGAGAGGCCGATGAAGAGGTCCATGCCCTCGATCACGTCGGCGGGCTGCCCGCTCAGCTTGTCGGGGTTGGAGCTCTCGGCGTACCAGCGCTTGATCCCGCTCATCTCGCCCGATTGGTAGTCCTCGCGCTCTGTCGAGAGGGCGCCCTGGCGGTCGCAACCGACGACGTGGGTCACTCCGGAGGCGAGCATCATCTTCGTCACCGCTACCCCGGCCGCGCCGAGGCCAACCACGAGCACGCGCAGTTGCTCGATCGGCTTGCCGACGATCTTCAGCGCGTTGAAGAGCGCCGCCATCGTCACCACGGCGGTGCCGTGCTGGTCGTCGTGGAAGACGGGAATGTCGAGCGACTGCTTCAGCCGCTCCTCGATCTCGAAGCAGCGCGGGGCGGAGATGTCCTCGAGGTTGATCCCGCCGAAGGTCGGCGCGATCAGTTCGACCGCCTTGATGATCTCCTCGGCGTCCTGGGTATCGAGGCAGATCGGGAAGGCGTCGACCTGGGCGAACTCCTTGAACAGCATCGCCTTGCCCTCCATCACCGGCATCGCCGCCTCCGGCCCGATGTTGCCGAGCCCGAGCACGGCGCTGCCGTCAGAGACCACGGCCACGGTGTTCTTCTTGATCGTGTACTCGAAGGCCTTGGCGCGGTCGGCGTGGATGTCCTGGCAGACGCGGGCGACACCCGGCGTGTAGGCCATCGAGAGGTCGTCGCGGGTCTTCAGCGGGTACTTGTTCTCGACCGAGATCTTGCCGCCGCGGTGCATCTGCATCGTGCGGTCGACGTAGTCGAGCACCTTGGCGCCGCGGGTCGACCCGATCGCCCGCAGGATCTTCTCCCAGTGCGGCCGGTCGTGGGCGTCGATCGTGAACTCGCGCACGCGTTTGCCCTCGCTGCCGGCGCCGGGCACGAGGTCGACCCCCTGCAGCTGCCCGCCGGCCTCGGCGATCGCCGCGGTCAGCTTGCCCAGGGGCTCCTGCCGGGCGTCGAGCTCGACCCGGATCGTGACGCTGTATTGGGCGCTGACCGCCATCGTCGGCTATCGAATCAGATTCGCCGCGCCTGCCCACGCGTGCCTGTGCCCGCCCTGCCGGACAGCCATATGCTCCGTCCCTGGTATGGCGGCTGTGGCACTTGCCCTCTATGGCTTCTCGCTCCTCCTCACCTTCGGTGTGCGGATCGCGGTGCAGGTGATCCGCACCGGCTCGACCGGAGTGCGCGGCTTCGCCACCGACGCGACCCTGCTAGAGCGGTTCGCCGGAGCCCTCTTCGTCAGCGGGCTCGCAGCCGGCGCCTTGGCGCCGACCCTCGCCCTGCTCGACGTGCTCGACCCGATCACGGCGCTGGACGGCGCCGTCGGCCACGCGATCGGCCTCGTCCTCGCCGCCGGCGGCATCCTGCTCACCTTCGGCGCCCAGTTGGCGATGGGCGACGCCTGGCGGATCGGTGTCGACCCGGAGGAGCGCACCGAGCTGGTCACCGACGGGCCCTTCCAGCTCGTCCGCAACCCGATCTACAGCGCGATGATCCCCACTGTCTTCGGCCTCGCGCTGCTGGTTCCCAACGTCCTCGCCATAGCCGCCCTCGTCGCCCTCGTCACCGCGCTCGAGCTGCAGGTCCGCCTGGTCGAGGAGCCCTACCTCCTCCGCACCCACGGCGAGGAGTACGCGGCATACGCCGGCCACATCGGCCGTTTCGTCCCGGGGCTGGGCCTGCTCGACAGCCCCCCAAGAAGGGGGTGACCGGAGCTTGGCCTTCGACGAGGCGCTCGCCGATCGCGTCCGCGATGTTCTCGTCCCGCGCGCCGAGCTAAGCGAGCGCAAGATGTTCGGCGGCATCGCCTTCATGGTGGGAGGCAGCATGGCGGTCGGCGTGATCGGCGAGGACCTCATGGTCCGCCTCGATCCCACCGACGCCCAGCAAGCGCTGAAGGAGCCCCACACTCGCCCGATGGACTTCACCAGCCGACCGATGAAAGGCATGATCTTCGTCGAGCCGCCAGGTACCGAGGCCGACGAGGACCTCGCCGGCTGGGTGGAGGCAGGCGCCGACTTCGCCGCCTCCCTGCCTCCCAAGTAACCGCCATCGCTCGGACTCAGCGCCGACTTCCAGCGCGGTGGGGGGAGAATCGGCTGTGTGTGGCCACTTACTCCCCATATGGGGGAGCAAGGTGCCACACCCGATCTGGCGATCGCGAAGATCGCGACCGAACAGCACGGCGTTATCTCGGTTTGGCAGTTGCAAGCAGTAGGACTCGGGAGGAATGCGGTGACGGTGCGGGTTCGAGCGGGCCGGCTTCACCGCATGCATCGCGGGGTCTACGCGGTCGGCCACGCCGCGCGTTCGACGAAACGGGAGTGGATGGCTGCTGTGATGGCTTGCGGGCGAGCCGCGGGCGACCGCGAGAAGATTCGCAGCGGCCGGACTGCTGACATCGGAAGGGGTGGCGGGTGCGACTTCGCTCCGCGACACCTGGTCGATCCCATGACGATGTCGGTGCTCGGCTACTGGGGAGCCGCGCTGAGCCACCTCAGCGCGGCCGAGCTCTGGCAGCTAGTGCGGTCTCGTGGCGGGCCGATCGATGTCACGGTTCGCGGCAATGGAGGCAAGAAAAAGCGACAAGGAATCCGCGCGCACCGATCCCGGACTCTTCTACCGGCTCATGTGATTCTTCGCGACGGGATTCCGGTCACAAATCCCGCGCGGACGATCGCTGATCTCTGCCGAGTCGTCTCGAAGCCGGGCAAGACCGGGCTGATATCGCCGCGTGAATTACGGCGGGCGATCCGGCAGGCGGAGGTGCTTGGCCTCGCGCTAGGTGATGAGATCGAGAGCGATCGCACCCGGAGCGACCTCGAGGGGGACTTCCTACGCCTGTGCCGACGCTTTCGCCTGCCGGACCCCGAGGTCAACGTCCGCATCGGTCCGCACCTCGTCGACTTCCTCTGGCGTGACCGGAAGCTCGTCGTCGAAACCGACGGCTTCGCCTATCACGGTGGTCGTGTCGCGTTTCAGGACGACCGGGCCCGGGATCTCGATTTGCGGGCGCGAGGCTATGCGGTGATCCGTCTCGCCGAAAAGCAGGTTGACGACGAACCGCAGCGGGTCGCGGAAGTCGTCTCGGCTGCCCTTAGAGTTGGCGCCGATGGCCGCGCCTGACCTCTTCCTGATCGACGGTAACTCGCTTGCCTACCGGGCCTTCTTCGCCCTGCCGGAGTCGATCGGGACCAGCGACGGGCGGCCGACCAATGCGATCTACGGGCTGGCCTCGATGCTGGTCAAGATCATCGACGAGCACCACCCGGCCGGGGTCGTCGTCGCCTGGGACGCCGGCATGTCCGGGCGCGAGGTCACCTACGACCTCTACAAGGCCCAGCGCAAACCGCGCCCCGACCTGCTGGCCGAGCAGTGGCCGCACCTGATGCCGCTGGTCGAGGCCTTTGGCTACTCGAACGTCAGGGTCGAGGGCTACGAGGCCGATGACGTGATCGCCGCGCTCGTCCGCTGCGCCAGGGAAGAGGGCATCGACGTGATGGTCGTCACCGGCGACCGCGACGCCTACCAGCTGGTCGGGCCCGGGGTGCGGGTGATGAGCACCTCGCGCGGTATCACCGAGACGAAGGTCTACGACGTCGACGCGGTGGTCGAGCGCTACGGCGTGCCGCCGGAGTTGATCACCGACCTGATGGGGCTGCGCGGCGACACCTCCGACAACATCCCGGGCGTCCCCGGGATCGGCGAGAAGACGGCGACGCAGCTGCTGCAGCAGTTCGGCTCGCTGGAGGGCGTGCTCTCGAGCGTCGAGCAGATCTCCGGCGCCAAACGCAAGCAGAACCTGCTCGAGCACGCCGACGACGCGCGCATGTCGAAGCAGCTGGCGACCCTGCAGGACGAGATCGAGACCGGGGTCGACCTGGCGGCGGTGATGTCGAGCGAGCCCGACCGCGGCGCTCTGCGCGACTTCATGCGCGAGTTCGAGCTGCGGGCGGTGCTGGAGCGGCTCGAGGAAGCGCTGCCCGAAGGCGAGGCGGTGCCAGGCCGCAGCGTCGAGCAGGAGCTGGCAATCGAGGCGGAGGAGGGGACTCCCGCCGACCTCGGCGCCGGGCCGGCGGCACTGGCGATCGCCGGCCATCGCTGGGCGGCCGCCCAGGGCGAGCGGATCGTCGCCGGCTCCTCGAC
>JBKPOW010000096.1:0-2834 GCA_046733275.1 Actinomycetota bacterium | reverse complement strand
GCGGACGACGGAGCGGGTGGCGGCGTCGGCGCCCGGGCCGGTGCGGCGCAGGCCGAGCACCGCCGAGCCGACCCGCGGCCGCGGCCGGAAGACCGAGGGGTCGACCGAGCGCAGCATCTTCGTCTCGCAGGCGAGCTGGACCAGCACGCTGGGCACGCCGTAGGTGCGCGTCCCCGGCTGAGCACGGAGGCGGTCGGCGATCTCTCGCTGCACCATCACGGTCCAGCGCTGGACCGAGGGCAGCTCCTCGATCGTGCGCAGGATCAACGGCGTGGCGATCGAGTAGGGCAGGTTGGCGACGACGGCGGTCGGCGCCGGGTCGAGGCCCGCCAGGTCGATCCGCAGGGCGTCGCCCCAGTGCAGCTCGACGTTGGGCAGGGCGGCGACGCTGGCCAGGGCAGGCTCCAGGCCGCGGTCGATCTCGATCGCGTGCACGTGCGCGGCCGCCTCGGCGAGCCGCTCGGTCAGCGGCCCTTCGCCGGCGCCGACCTCGAGCACGACGTCATCCGGCGACAGCCCGGCGTCGCGCACGATCGCCTCCAACAGGTTCTTGTCGGCGAGGAAGTTCTGCCCGAGCCGGACCACGCGGCCTACCAGCCGAAGAGGGTGCGGGCGTTCGCCTCGACCAGCGCCTCCAGCTCCTCGTAGGAGATGCCGCGCTCGGCGGCGACGGCGCGGGCGGTATCGACGACATAGGCGGGCTCGTTGGGCTTGCCGCGCACGGTCTGCGGCGCCAGGTACGGGGCGTCGGTCTCGACCAGGAGGAGCTCGGCCGGCAGCTGCGCGGCCGCCTCGCGCAGCTCGTCCGAGGCGGGGTAGGTGGTGTGGCCGGCGAAGGAGCAGTACCAGCCGCGCTCGGCCGCGTCGGCGGCGCGCCCCGGGGCGGAGAAGCAGTGCAGGACCACCGGCGTATCGCCCGCCTGCTCGTCGAGCAGGGCGAAGATCTCGTCGATCGCCTTCGTCTCGCCGTCCTTGTCGCGGGCGTGGATGACGATCGGCAAGCCGCGGCGGCGGGCGATCGCGATCTGCGCTTCGAAGGCGCGCCGCTGCTCGGCCGGGGTGGCCGTGTCGCGGTAGTAGTCGATCCCGGTCTCGCCGATCGCCCGCACCTTCTCGTGCGCGGCGAGGTGCTCGATCCGCTCCGCTTCGGCGTCGTCGAAGCCGGCGGCATCGACCGGGTGACGGCCGACGCTGGCGAAGACGGCTTCGTGGCGCTCGGCCGCGCCGATCACGGCGACGTTCTCGGGGCCGCCGAGGCCGACGTTGAGCATCCGGGTGACGCCGGCGCCGAGGGCATCGGCGACCAGCTCGGCCTCGGGGCGCTCGCAGAGGAAGAGGTGCGTGTGGGAATCGATCATCGCCGCCAGCCTAGAGCCCTTCCGCTGTTCCTTTCCCCTGCCATTTACAGAGAAGGAACACAGGAACGGTTTTTCGTGCCCTCGGTAGCCTCTTCTCAATGCCGAAGCGCGATTACATAGCCGCCACCAGGGAACGCGTCGTCGTCTTCGATGGCGGCATGGGCGCGACCCTGGAGCAATTCGACCTGACCCAGGCCGACTACGGCGGCCTCGAGGGCAAATGCCACGAGGCGCTGGTGCTCAACCGCCCCGACGTGATCGAGGGGGTCCACTCCTCGATGCTCGAGGCAGGCGCGGAGGTGGTCGAGACCGACAGCTTCCAGGGCTCGCGGCTGAAGCTCGAAGAGTGGGGGCTGGGCGAGCACACCCACGAGGTCAACCTAAAGGCGGCCCAGGTCGCCCGCAAGGCGGCGGGCGAGGGGCGCTTCGTCGCCGGCTCGATCGGGCCGACCGGCTTCCTACCCGCCTCCGACGACCCGACCCTGGGCGACATCTCCTTCCGCAAGCTGGTCGAGGTCTTCGCCGAGCAGGCGAAGGGCCTGGTCGAGGGCGGCGCCGACCTGATCATCATCGAGACCGCGCAGGACATCCTCGAGGTCAAGGCGGCGATCTTCGGCGCCCGCGAGGCCTTCGCCGACGCCGGCCGCACGCTGCCGATCCAGACCAGCGTCTCGCTGCTGCCGCAGGGCGGCAAGATGCTGCTCGGCACCGACATCCAGGCAGTGCTGACGACGCTGGCCGCGCTCGAGGTCGACGTGATCGGGCTCAACTGCTCGACCGGCCCGGAGGACATGCGCGAGGCGATCCGCTTCCTCGGCGAGAACAGCCCCCTGCCGGTGCACTGCATCCCCAACGCCGGCCTGCCCCTGCAGGGACCGGACGGCGAGACGATCTTCCTCGAACAGCCCGAGCCGCTGGCGGCGACCCTGGGCGAGTTCGTCGAGCGCTACGGCGTCGGCATCGTCGGCGGCTGCTGCGGCACCACCCCCGAGCACATCGCCGCGATCCGCGAGCGGGTCGACGGCCGCGTGCCCGGCGAGCGTCCCGCGCCCGGCCCGCCGCAGGTCTCCTCGATGATGACTTCGACCCCGCTGGTGCAGGAGCCGCGCCCGACCCTGGTCGGCGAGCGGGTCAACTCCCAGGGCTCGAAAAAAGCGAAGGAACTGCTGCTGGCCGATGACTACGACGGCCTCGTCCAGGTCGCCGAAGACCAGGTCGAAGGCGGCGCCCACGTGCTCGACCTCTGCGTCGCGCTGACCGAGCGCTCCGACGAGGACGAGCAGATGGTCGCCGTGGCCGAGCGGGTCTCGCTGACCCAGCCGGCGCCGATCCAGGTCGACTCGACCGAGCCCAATGTCATTGCGGCCGCGCTGGAGAAGATCCCCGGCCGGGCGATCGTCAACTCGATCAATCTCGAGGCCGGCGAGGACAAGGCCAACGTCGTCGTGCCCCTCGCGAAGGCGCACGGCGCGGCGC
>JBKPOW010000095.1:0-26943 GCA_046733275.1 Actinomycetota bacterium | reverse complement strand
GTTATCGGCGGCCTCCTCCTGCTCGGCGGTTCCAGCCTCGTCTTCGGACTCGCCGGCAGCATCGCCCTGCTCGATGCCGCCCGGTTTGCCCAGGGGGTCTCGGGGGCGCTGATCTGGGCCGGCGCGCTGACCTGGTTGATCACGGCCACGCCGCCAGAGCGCCGCGGCTCGGTGATCGGCACGGCGCTTGGCACGGCCGTCGCCGGCGCCTTGATCGGTCCGATCCTGGGAGCGGGGGCAGGGGAGGTGGGTACGGAGGCCGTCTTCGGCGCCGTGCTCGGGATCGCCGTGATCCTTGCCATTGCCGCCTCCCGCTTGCCCGAAGCCGGACCGCCCGACCGCCAGCCCCTGCGCGACGTCGCCGCGACGATCCTCACCAGGCCGATCCTCACCGCGACCGCCTTTGTCGCCATCCCCTCGCTCATGTTCGGCGCGGTCGAGGTGCTCGTGCCGCTGCGGATCGACGAGCTCGGCGGAGGGCACGTCGCGATCGCCGGCGGCTTCATCGCCGGCGCCGCCCTCGAGGGTGGGCTCGCCCCCGCGGTGGGCCGCTACTCAGACCGCGTCGGCAGGCGCCTGCCCTTCGTCGTCGGCATCGTCATCTGCGCCCTGGCGATGGCCGGGCTCGCGGTGGCGCAGGCCCTCGACGTCGTCCTCGCCTCGCTGATCGTCGGCTCGCTCGGCGCCGGCATCTGCTTCGCACCGGCCCTGACCACGCTTTCCGAGACGGCCGATCTGAGCCGCCTCCACCAGGGCTTTGCCGCCGGGCTCTCGAACATGGCCTGGGCCGCGGGCCAGACGGCCGGCGCCGTCGCCGGCGGCGGGGTGGCGAGCCTCACCGGCTACGCCGTGCCGAGCCTGGCCGTCGCTGCTCTGCTCCTTTGCACCGCCGCCTACGCCTACCGCTCGTTGGGTCCGCCGCTGATCGAGCAGCCGGCGGGGGGCTAGGGGGTCGGACGTTGATCTAGCGTTAGCGCCATGGCCACCGCCTGGCGCAACTGGACCGGGGACCAGCGCTGCGCGCCGACCGAGATCGTCCGCCCCCGCGACCGCGATGAGCTGGTCGGCATGGTCGCGGGGGCCGCCCGGCGCGGGAGGACCGTCAGCGTCGCCGGGGCCGGCCACTCCTTTACGGAGACGGCGATGACCGATGGGACGATGATCGACGTCGCTGCGCTGCGGGGCGTGCTCGACGCCGATCCCGCCTCCGGCTTGGTTCGGGTCGGCGCCGGCACCGTGCTCGCCGAGCTCAACGAGGAGCTGCACCGGCTCGGGCTGGCGATGGAGAACCTTGGCGACATCGACCGCCAGACCGTCGCCGGGGCGATTTCGACCGGGACCCACGGCACCGGCGCGAAGCTGCGCAACCTCTCGGCCCAGGTCGAGGCGGTGGAGCTCGTCACCGCGAGCGGCGAGGTGCGCGAGCTGGACGGCGGTACGCTCGACCTGCTGCGCGCCGCGCGGGTGAGCATCGGCGCCCTCGGGGCGATCTCGGCGCTGACGCTGCGCTGCCTCCCCGCCTTCACCCTGCTCCGCGTCGACCGGCCGCAGCCGCGCGAGGAGGTGCTCGCCGCCTTCGACGAGCGCGCGGACGCCAACGAGCACTTCGAGCTCTTCGCCTTTCCCTACGCCGACTCGGTGCTGGTGCTGGAGCGCAACCGGGTGGACGGGCCGCCGCGTCCGCGCCGCCGCCTCGCCGCCTATCTCAACGACATCGTGATCGAGAACTGGGCGCTGGAGGCGCTCTCCGCCGCCGGCCGCCTCGCCCCCCGGGCGATCCCGCGCCTCTCCCGCCTGGCGGCCGCGCTCGCCTCGGGTGGCAGGACGGTCGATCGCAGCGACCGCGTCTTCGCCAGCGAGCGCCGGGTGCGCTTCACCGAGATGGAGTACGGCGTGCCGCGCGAGCACGGTCCGGAGGCGGTGCGACGGACGATCGAGTGGGTCCGCGCCAACCGTTACCCGGTCTTCTTTCCGATCGAGATGCGCGTGGCGGCTGGCGACGACGGCCTGCTCAGCCCCTCGCACGGGCGCGACACCGCCTACATCGCCGTCCACCAGTACCGCGGGATGGAGTGGCGCCCCTACTTCGAGGCGGTCGAGGCGATCATGGGGGAGTACGGTGGCCGCCCTCACTGGGGCAAGCGGCACTTCCAGACGGCGGAGACTCTGGCCCCGCTCTACCCCGAGTGGCCGAAGTTCGCCGCGGCGCGCGACGAGCTCGACCCCGACCGGACCTTCGCCAACGAGTACGCGCGGCGCGTGCTCGGCCCCTGAGGGTCAGACGAGCTTGTAGCGGCCGTTCTCCTCGGCGATCAGTTCGCAGGCCTCGAGCACCCGAAGGTGGTAGCGGACGCTGCGCAGTGTCATCTCGCCGCATAGCTCCAAGTGGATCTGCGGCGCGCTGAGCTCGCACCCGTCCTGCCCGAGCAGGCCGAGGATCGCGACTCGCGCCGCATTGCTCCGCGCTCGTCCCCCGGGCGCCGCCTCTTCTTCCCCATTGCCGTGCATATCTCGGACATCAAGTTTCTTAGTCTCGACGCGGCACCACAATACGTTATTGGCTCTATTCAAAAGATTAGGATTCTGTTTATAAGTGACTTTGCCTCTTCGCACAGCGTTTCCGGATAGGTCATCCTTGAGGGAAGACATGCGCTATTGGCTCTGGACGTTATCGGCTCTGCTCCCGATGATCGGAGGGTGGAAGAGCCGAAGCTGGCGGTGGGGCAGAACATCAGGAAGCAGCGCAAGCGCCGTGCCCTGACGCAGGAGGAGCTCGGGCACCGGGCCGGCATGCACCCGGTCGAGGTCGGCCGGGCCGAGCGCGGCGTCCGCGACATGCGCGTCTCGACCGTCGTCAAGCTGGCGCGTGGCCTCGACGTGCCGCCGATGGAGCTCCTCCGCAACGTCTAGCCGTCGCCCGGTTCAGAGGAACGCCCGGCCCTCGCCGCGGTAGGTGGGGACGACGTCGACGATCTCGCCCCCCTCGACCAGGTGAAGGGCGTCGAAACGCTCGCAGAGCTCGCCCGCCTTGGCGTGGCGCATGTAGACGCGGTCGCCGATCGCCAGGCACGATGCGGCGGGGCCGAGCAGCGGCGTCTGCACCTCGCCGGCGCCCTCCTCTGGGTCTAGGCGCAGGCCGTCCGGCAGCCACGGCGCCGGCAGCCGCGCCGGGTCGCCGCTGCCGGAGGCGAGGTAGCCGCCGCCGAGCGCGGTGGCGACCGACGGCGCGGGCTTGCGCACGATCGACAAGGCGAAGCCGGCGGCGGGAGTCAGGCTGAGGCGGCTGTAGTGGTCGAAGAGGGCGGGCGCGTAGAAGCCGGAGCCGGCGGTGACCTCGGTGACCGCCTCCTCGGCGGCGGTCAGCTCGAGACTGCCGCTGCCGCCGCCGTTGACGATCGGCAGCTCGGCGAACTCGCGGATCGCGGCGACGATCGCGCCGCGGCGCTCGGCCAGCTCGGCAGCGGAGCGGCGCTGCATGAAGCGGATGGTGGCGCCGCGCAGCCGCCGTCCCGGCGGGCGGTCGCCGACACCGGCGATCTGTCCCTCGTAGGCCATCAGCGCCGCCAGACGCAATTGCGGCCGCCGCTCGATCTCGCGGGCGAGCTCGACCGCCTGCTCGAGCGTGTGCACTGGCGAGCGCTTGGGCCCGACCTTGAGCCGGCCGCCGAGCGCCCACCAGCTCGCGTCGACGTCGATGCAGACCCGGACCGGCGCCGCCCCCGCGCCCAGCACCGACTCGATCGCGTCGAGGTGCGCGCCGCAATCGACCATCACGATCGGCGCCCCCTCCGGGTTGGCGACGGAACGCAGCGCCAACTCGCTCAGCGCCCCGGTGTCGGCGGTGGGGTAGGCGAGCAGCAGGTTCTCGAACCCCTGCTCGGCGAGCCACAGGGTCTCGGGCAGGGTGAAGGTCATCAGACCCTCGAAGCCCGGCTCGCCGCGCAGGATCCGCTCGACCAGCGCCCGGCAGCGCAGCGACTTGCTCGCCACCCGGATCGGCTTGCCGCCCGCCCGCCCCAGCATCTCCGCCGCGTTGGCGCCCATCGCGTCGAGATCGACGAAGGCGAACGGCGCCTCGACCTCGGCGAAGATCGCTTCGAGCTCCTCGTGCGAGCGCGCGGGCGGGGATGGCACGGCACGAGACTAGCCGCGGGCGGAGCGGAGAGGGAGGGATTCGAACCCTCGAGAGAGCTTGCGCCCCCTACTCGCTTAGCAGGCGAGTGCCTTCAGCCGCTCGGCCACCTCTCCGGGGAGGAAAACCATAGCGCCGCCCCGGCGGAGGACGCGGCCGCTCAGCTGCGCGAGCGGATGACGACGCGGGCGCCGCGCGCGGGGATCATGGTGACGTTGCGGTGCACGGCGCGCTCGGGGGCGGGGTCGTCGGCCTCGAGGTCGAGGCGGCGGGCCATCGCCTCCAGTACGACGCGCTGCTCGGCCATCGCCAGGGCGGCGCCGAGGCAGCGGCGGATGCCGCCGCCGAAGGGGATCCACTCGTACGTGCCGGGCTTGCGCCCGCCGAGCCAGCGCTCGGGGCGGAACTCGAAGGGCTGCGGGTAGAGGTCCTCGCGGTGTTGGACGAGCAGGATGCTCATCGCCACCGGCGTGTCCGCCGGCACCGCATAGGGGCCGAGCCGCCAGGGCACTTTCACCCGCCGGCCGATCATCGGGATCACCGGCCGGGAGCGCATCCCCTCGACGATCGTCGCCTCGACCTGCTCGGCGGCGTCGCCCTCGCCGCGGACGGCATCGCGCAGGGCGTCGTGGGCGGCGGGATTGCGGACCAGCCGCTCCCAGGTCCAGGCGAGCGAGTTGGCGGTCGTCTCGTGACCGGCGAGGACCAGGGTGAGCAGCTCGTCGCGCAGTTCTTTGTCGCTCATCGCCTCGCCCTCCTCGGTCCGAGCCTGCAGCAGGAGGGAGAGGATGTCGCGGCGCTCGCCCAGATCTTCGGCGCCGCGCCGCGCCCCGATCACGGCGTAGGTTGGGCGATCGAGCAGCTCGAGGCCGACCCGCATCGGCCCGACCGCCTCCTCGCGGCCGAGGTTGATCAGTTCGCTCACCTGGGCCAGCGGCCAGGTCGAGGCTTCGACCAGGCGCTTGGTCGCGATCCGCAGCCAGTGCTCGGGGGTGCCGCGCTCGGGCCTGCCCTCGATGCCGAAGATGCCGGCCATGATCACGTCGAGCGTGATCGCCTGCATGCGCGGCGCCAGGGCGAACGGGCGGCCGACCGGCCAGCGGTCGATCTCGCGCTCGGCGGCGTCGGTGATCGTCTGGGTGTACTGCTCGATCGCCTCGCCGTGGAAGGGCGGCAGCAGCAGTTTGCGCTGGCGCATGTGGCGTGGGCCGACCGCGGTGAGGACCGAGTTGGGGCCGACGATCGGCCGCAACGGCGACTCGCCGGTCAGCGAGGGCGCCTGCTCGGGCTTGGCGGTGAAGAGCGAGCGGACGTGGTCGGGATGGCTGGTGATCACCGGACCGGGGCCGGGCAGCGTGCCGCGCATGCGGAAGACCTCGCCCAGCTCGCGTCGGGCGCGGAAGACGAACTGGATCTGGCGCTGGCTGAAGCGCAGCGTCTGCAGCAGCGGCGCCTGCGGGATCACCGGCGGTTCCGGCAGGCCGCCGGCCTCGCCGGGCTCGACCGGACCGGCCGGGGAGGGCAGCGCCTCGCCGACGAGGCCGTCCGCGGTTGCGGTCGCTGGCGGCGCGTCGGCTGCGGCCGGCTCGGTCATATGGCGAGTGTCACACAGATCGTTGTCACCTCGAACAGCCTCTACAGTCATGTGACCGATGCACGGCAGGCGGACCAAGATCATCGCGACCGTCGGTCCCGCGAGCTGGGACGAGGAGGTCTTGGAGCAGCTGGTCGAGGCCGGCGCCGACATCTTCCGGCTCAACTTCTCCCACGCCGACCGCGATCGCCACGCGCGCACGATCGAGTCGATCCGGGCGGCGTCGAGGCGTGCCGGGCGCGAGGTCGCGGTGCTCGGCGATCTGCCGGGGCCGAAGCTGCGGATCGGCGAGCTGCGGGACGACGTCGCCGAGCTGCAGACCGGGACGCACGTGACGCTGACCCCGCAGGAGGTCGAGGGGGACGCGGAGACGATCCCGGTCGAGTGGCCTGATGTGGGCTCGCTGGGCGAGGACGAGCTCGTCTACCTGGCCGACGGGGCGATCCGCCTGCGGGTCGGCGAGTCCGGCGCCGCCGGCGTCGATGCCGAGGTCGAGGTCGGCGGCACGCTCTCCTCGCACAAGGGGATGAACATCCCCGGGGTTACTGCGCGGGCGGCGACCGACGGCGACCTCGGTTGGGTCGAGTTCGCGGTCGAGCACGGCGTCGACCTGCTGGCGATGTCGTTTGTCTCGAGCGCGGCGGACCTCGAGCCGGTGGCGGAGCGGTTGCGCTCGCTCGGCTCCGACATTCCCCTGATCGCCAAGATCGAGAAGCAGCAGGCGGCGGAGAGCGCCGAGGAGATCGTTCGCGCGGCGAGCGGCGGGATCATGGTCGCGCGGGGGGACCTCGGCATCGAGCTGCCGCTGGCCCAGGTGCCGGTGGTGCAGAAACGGCTGATTCGGGCCGCCGGCCAGCGCTCCAAGCCCGCGATCACGGCTACGCAGATGCTCGCCTCGATGGTCAGCGAGCGGCGCCCGACCAGGGCCGAGGTGACCGACGTCGCCAACGCGATCTTCGACGGCACCGACGCGGTGATGCTCTCGGAGGAGACCGCGATCGGCCGCCACCCGGTCGAGGCGGTGAAGGTGATGGACCGGATCGCGCGTGCGACCGAGCCCGACCTGCCCTACGGCGAGTGGCTCTTCACCCGTACCGACCAGGCGACCCAGGACGTCGCCGACTCGGTCGCGCAGGGCGCCGTCGGCGCGGTCTACCGGCTCAACCTGGCGGCGATGGTGGTGCCGACGACGAGCGGCCGGTCTGCCCGCCTCGTCTCCGCCCACCGCCCGAACGTGCCGGTGCTGGCGATCTCGCCGCGGGCCGAGACCGTGCGCCGGCTCAATCTGCTCTTCGGCGTTACCGCCGTGCTCAGCGACCACGAGACCGAGGTCCGCGGTCTGCTCGAGGAATGCGCTTCGCTGGCGGTGCGCCACGGCATCGCCAAGTCGGGCGACCTGATCGCGATAGTCGCCGGCATGCCGGACCAAGAGTTGGGCACCAACCTATTCGAGGTACATCGCGTCCCCTGACCAGTAGGCTGGCGCGATCGTGACCGACTTCGACGCGATCGCCCAGGGGATGACCCAGGCGGTGCCCTTCGCCGGGCACCTCGGCTTGGAGATCACCAGCGTCGCGCCGGGCGAGGCTGTGGTGAGGCTGCCCGAGCGGGTCGAGCTGACCAACCATGTCGGCTCCCAGCACGCCGGCGCCCTCTTCACCGTCGCCGAGACGGCGTCGGGCGCGGCCTTCGTCGGCGCCTTCGCCGAGCGGCTGGGCGAGGTGACGCCGCTGGCGCGCAGCGCCGAGATCTCCTACGAGAAGATCGCCAAGGGCCCCATTGAGGCGAGCGCGAGGCTGGCTGTGCCCGCGGCCGAGGCGCTGGCGACCCTCGACAGCGAGGGCAAGGTCGAGTTCCCCTGCGAGATCGAGCTCGCCGACGGCTCGGGGACGCGGGTCGCGACCGCGACCGTGCACTGGCACGTGCGGCTGAACAAGCCCGCCACCGCCACCGAGGCATGAGCCTGGTCGAGCTCGAGTGCGACGAGGCCGGTCTCGCGGTCGCGACGTTCGACAGCCCGCCGCTCAACCTCTTCAACCGGCAGATGTTCGAGGACCTGCGGGCCGCGGTCGCCGCGGTCGAGGCCGAGCCGCCGCGGGCGCTGCTCTTCCGCGCTGAGGGCCGCGCCGTCTCAGGCGGCGTCGACGTGCACGAGTTCGACGGCCTCACGCCGGAGCAGGGGAGCGCCCTCTGGGGCGAACTGATCGGACTGGTCGAGCGGGTCGAAGCGCTGCCGCTGCCGGTCGTCTTCGCCGCCCACGCGCTCACCCTCACCGCCGCCTTCGAGCTGGCCCTCGGCTGCGATCTGATCCTCGCCGCCCGCTCCGCCCAGTTCGGCTTGGTGGAGAAGGTCGTCGGCCTGACGCCGTCGATGGGAGGCACCCAGCGCCTCGCCGAGCGCGCCGGCAGCGGCCGCGCCCGCCACTTCGTCATCAGCGGCGAGCTCTTCGGCGCCGAAGAGATGGAGAGCTGGGGCGTGGTCAACCTGGTCTTCGACGACGAGGGCTTCGACCAGCGCGCCCGCGCCTACGCCGCCGAGCTGGCCGCCGGACCGACCGTGGCGCACGCGATGACCAAGCACATCCTGCGCCGCTACCGCGAAGGCGGCATCCCCGCCGCCGACCAAGCGGTCCGCGAGGACGCCGGCGACCTCTTCGCCAGCGAGGACCTGCAGCGCGCCGTCAAGACCTTCCTCGAGAAGGGCCCCGGCCACGCCGAGTTCCGAGGCCGCTGAACCCATAGAATGCCCTTCGAGGCGCCGTTCCCGCCTCAACCCCGCGCCTGTAGCTCAGTTGGATAGAGCGTCGGTCTACGAAACCGAAGGTCACAGGTTCGAATCCTGTCAGGCGCGTTGACAGACGCTGATGAGAGCCTTCTGCCAGTGCGCGAGCCGGTCGAAACGCTCTCGGGAGACCCGAGCCTCGAGCTGCCTGAGTTCGACAGCCCCCAGACGAGCCGTTGCCGTTGCTGGAGCGCTGGCTGCAGAGTGCCGACGCGCGCGGCGTGCGCGAGCCGCGCGCGCTGGCCTTGGCGACCGCGGACGCAGCCGGCAGGCCCTCCAACCGGATTGTCCTGCTCAAGCAGGCGAGTCCGTCGATCGTTTTCGCATTCAGCGCCAACAGCCGCAAGGGACGGGACCTCGCGGCTGTCCCGCGAGCGGCTGGCACGCTCTATTGGCGAGAGACGCTGCAGCAGGTTGTCATCGAGGGGCCAGTCGAGCGGATGAGCGCGATCGAGTCCGACAGGCTGTTCGCCGAACGCCATCCCTCCGGACAGGCGACGACTGTTGCCTCCCGGCAAGGCGAGGAGTTGGACGACCCGGAACGCCTGCGGCGGGAAGCCGACGCGCTGGTACGAGGCGACGAACCTCTGAGGCGCCCCGAGGACTGGGGTGGCTACCGGCTCGGCCCCGACTTGATCGAGTTCTGGCACGGCAGCCCCGACCGGCTCCACCGCCGCCTCCTGTACACGAAGACGGACGGCCGCTGGGCGCACCGGCGCCTGCAGCCCTAGCCCGGAGCAGCTGACCGGTGTGCGTATCCTGTATCGATACCTGATACAATCTAGGCGTGATCAAGCCACCGGATATCTACGTCCTCAGCGGCTTGCTCGTCAACGATGGCGATTGGACCTATAGGTCGCTTGCCGAGCGGCTCCGCGTGCCGCATCCAGTCGTGCAGCGGGCCCTAGGTCGAGCTGGGGATGCCGATTTGTATTCCGCCGAGCGACGGAACGTTCACCTCTTGCACTTCCAAGAGTTCGCAATCCATGCCCTGCGCTTTGTTTCCCCTGTTCAGCTCGGGCCGCTAGTGCCCGGACTACCTGCGGCTTGGGCAGCGGAGCCCGTGGCTGGGCGAATCTATCCCTCCGAAGAGGACCTACCTCCGGTATGGCCTTTTGCTCGCGGCCAAGCGCGAGGTCAGATGCTCGAGCCGTTGCATCCCTCCGCCCCGGAGGCTGTCCAGGGCTGGCCGCAGCTTGGCCAAATCCTGGCAATCCTTGACAGTCTCAGGGCCGGCGATCTACGTGTTCGCGGGGTCGCCGAGGAGCTTCTCGTAAAGCTGATTTTCAAGCGCGCTGGAGACAACGGATGAGCATGCTTCAACTGGAGACCGCGGCGGCCGTTCTCGGTCCGGTGCTCGATGACGTCGTCTTCGTGGGGGGCGCCACCATCCACCTCTGGCTCACCGAGCCCGGTGCGCCACCGACCCGGGCAACCGAGGATGTGGACGTCATCTGCGAGGTGGCCACTCGGGCTCAGTACCACCGGTTCGCATCTCGCCTTCGAGAGCGAGGGCTTCGAGAGAGCATGAACGAGCCGGTCATCTGCCGCTGGCGAAGCGCCGATCCACAACTCGTCTTGGACGTCATGCCCACGGACCCAGACATTCTCGGCTTCTCCAATCCGTGGTACGAGGAGGCAATCGCCACGGCGGCGACGGTGGCTCTAGGTTCCGGGGTGGAAATACGAGCGGCGAAGCCGGTCGTCCTCATCGCGACCAAGCTCAGCGCCTGGAAGGACCGCGGCAAAGGCGATCTTCTTTACAGCCTCGACATCCACGACGTCCTGACTCTCGTCGATGGCCGTCCCGAGCTCACTGCCGAGATCCAGGCCGCCCCACCTTCTCTTCGGGACTATGTGCGAACCGAATTGTCCCACCTACGGGCAGAGCCCTACTTCGACTACGCGACCGATAGCGCTACCGCTGCGTACAGCCCTCTCGGCGCCGAGAGGGCCAACCTCGTTCGAAGCCGCATCGATCAGCTGGCGGCCAGCTGAAAGGCGCCGTCTAGAAGGGGGCCTTGGAGCGGGCGCGCTTGCCGGCGGAGTGGCTCTTGTCGGTGGCGCGCCGGGATTTGTCGAACGATTTGCTCAGCAGGCGGCCGATCGGGCCCGGGGCCTTGCCGCCGGCGCGCTGGCCCAGGGAGAAGCCCTTGTCGCTGCCCCGCTTCGCGCGGTTGGAGAGCGATGGCAGCAGGAAGCCCAGCACCAGCAGGATCACGCAGATCCCTACAACGGCGGCGATCAGCACCTTTCCCTCCTCATAGCTTTTCCTCCAGATCCTCGGCTTTGCCCTCGTGGCGGCGGGCCAGCTCGCCCTCGCGGGAGACGCGCTCGGCGGCCTCCTCCGACTCCTCGGCAAGCTCTCCGGCACGCGCCCGGTGCTCCTCTGCCAGACGCGCGTGGCGCTCGGCCATGTCGCTCTGCTCGGCCGCCTCGGCGCGCTTCGCCTGCTCCTCGGCCGAAAGCTCCTCCGCCTTCGAGCCATGCAACTCGGCCTCCTGGCGATGCCCGCCGACCTGTTCGGCCAGCCGCTCACGCTTCAGCTGGCGCTGTGCGCGTACTTTGCGCCCCACGACCACCGCAATCGCGACGAGCGCGAGGACGCCAACTACGACGAGGATGACGACCAGCGCGGTGGACATGCATTGCCCCTACCCCGCTGAGCGCCTCCGCAACCGTGCTGGTCTTCTGCGACCTAGGAGACGCTGCCGCGCGGGACGATCCACTGTGTCGGCTGGCCGGTCAACTCAGCGATGCGTTCGAAGTCTGCGTCGTAGTGGAGCACTTTCAGCTCGGCTCTCTCGGCACAGGCGGCAATCAGCAAGTCCGGGAGCGACACGGCACGGTGCTGAGAGCGCTCAGCGAGCATCGCCTGCACATCCAATGCTCGATTCAGAGTCGCGTCGTCGATCGGAGCCCGGGGCATCCCGCGCAGAGCCTCCACCAGCGCTCGGTACGTGGCGCGATCGCGGGCGCTGTAGAGCAGCTCGAGGTCGACGATGCCGCAGGTTGCGATCTCTCCGGCGAGGAGCAAAGGCTCCAGCGCCTCCCGTACCTCGGGCCGGGCCTCGCCCCGGGCAAGGGCGCTCTTGTCGGCAAGGAAGGTGGGCACTCCCGGCCCGTTCAGCGCCAGGCGTCGGCCATCGTCTTTGGGTCGTCCAAAGCGAGAGCACCGGGTCTGAACAGCAGCTCGACCAGTTGACGTCTTTGGCGCAGCTTGATGACTTCCGCCAAAGCGGCGTCGACCGTATCGGTCAGCGTCTTCGTGCCAAGCACTTCTTTCGCTGCGCTGACTTTGGCGGTGTCTATCTCGAAGGAGGTCTTATGGCGCGACGAAGGCATCGCTAGTCAATATAGCGGAATTAAGATCTGCAGATAGCAAAAAGCTCAGGATTTGCTATCTAGATTTCAATCCAGATGCCGGCGGGGCCGAGGTTGTAGAGGGGGGTCTCGGCGATCTGGCTCTGGCAGCCCCAGGACTCGTGGATGTGGCCGCAGACCGCCAGCCGCGGGCGCTTGTCTTCGATCGCTTGGAGAAGGGCGTTGCTGCCGAAGTGGTCGCCGCTGCCGCTCGAGTCGCAGTGGCCCTGGGGCGGGGAGTGGAGGACGAGGACAGCGCCGTCGGGGCAAGCGGCGAGCTTCGCCGCCGCCGCATCGTCGTCGAGGTCGAAGCTCCAGTCCCAGGGGGTGATCGGGACGCCGGCGCCGAGGCCGTAGAACGCCACCCCGTCGATCTCGGTGCCGTCGCCGTGCAGGACCGTCGCGGAGCTCCAGCTCGACGCCGCCTCGCGCAGCGCGTCCTCGGTCTCGTTGTTGCCGGGAACAAGCACGGTCGGCGCCTCAATCGTGGCGAGGACGCCGAGCGTCTCTTCCAGCCCCTCGTGCACCGAGGCAAAGTCGCCGGCGCCGATCACGACGTCGGCCTCGGCCGCCATCTCGACCAGCTTCTCGGCCTGACCCAGGTCGCGGTGCAGGTCGCTGAAGGCGAGCAGCTTCACGCCGCCAGCGTAGCCGCCTCGCCGCAATCCTGCCCGTCCGATAACCTCGCGCGCGCTCATGCCCGACGTCTTCTGGATCGGCCTCGGAATCGCCGCCTTCGGCGCCCTCCTCGGCTTCGTCTCCGGCGCCCGCTCGGCCGGGACCCGCACGACGACCGGGCTGGCGATCGGCACCTTCCTCGGCGTGATGGCGGGCTTCCCCCTGCTCGCGATCGGGCTCTCAACCTCCTAGCGAGCGCTAGCCTGCGAGGGGTGAGCCCCTCGGTCCCCTCGATCGCCCTGCACGACGGGGTTGAGATCCCCCAGCTCGGCTTCGGCGTCTTCCAGGTGCCGCCGGAGGACACCCAGGCGACGGTCGAGGAGGCGTTCGAGGTCGGCTACCGCCACATCGACACGGCGGCCGCCTACCGCAACGAGCGCGGCGTCGGCGCGGCGATCGCCGCCTCCGACATCCCCCGCGAGGAGATCTTCGTCACCACCAAGCTGTGGAACTCGCAGCAGGGCTACGACTCGACCCTCGGCACCTTCGAGAAGAGCCTCGGTCGGCTCGGGCTCGACCACATCGACCTGTACCTGATCCACTGGCCGGTGCCGACCGAGGGGCGGACGCTCGACACCTGGCGCGCCTTCGAACGGATCCGGGAGGAGGGCGGCTCGCGCACGATCGGCGTCTCCAACTTCCGCATCGAGGACCTGGAGATGCTCGAACGCGAGGCTGCGGTCCAGCCAACGATCAACCAGATCGAGCTCCACCCTCACCTGCCGCAGGCGGAGCTGCGCGCCTGGCATGCCGAGCACGGCATCGCCACCGAGGCCTGGAGCCCGCTCGCCCAGGGGGACCTGCTGGTCAACGAGACGATCGCCTCCGTCGCGGCCCGCCACGACCGCACCCCGGCGCAGGTCATCCTGCGCTGGCACCTGCAGCTCGGCAACGTCGTCATCCCCAAATCGGCGACGCCGAAGCGGATCGAGGAGAACTTCGAGCTGTTCGACTTCGAGCTGGGCGACGAGGACATGACCGAGATCGCCGCGCTCGACGTCGGCCAGCGGATCGGCCCCGATCCGGCGACCTTCGTCGGTCCCTAGCGCGCCGCGTCGACCCGGCCGCGCTCAGGCCTCGGCGGCCCGCGCCTCGGGGCGGCGGACCTGGCGGCGGCCCTCGCCGTAACTGCGGGTCTCGTAGGCGATCATCGCCCAGATCAGGACGTTGGCCGCGGCGAGGGCGACCAGGGCCGGCACCTCGGTCGCCACCGGCACCAAGATCAGGAGGACGATCGCCAGCCCCAGGCGGCGGCGGTTGATCGTGTGGACGTGGCGGTAGCGGAAGGTGACGTGGCCGAGCAGGTAGACCGCCAGGCCGCCGAGCAGGGCGAAGGCGGGCACCGTCTCGAGGTGCTCGTCGAAGTGGCCGATCGTCTTCTTCAGGCCGAGGGCGACGAGGACGATGCCGGCGATCATCAGCAGGTGGAGGTAGGAGTAGGAGTCGCGCGCCATCTCGTTGCGCACCCGTCCCGCCTCGGCTTTGGCCAGGCGGCGGCCGGCGACGATCGCGACCACGTCGAAGTAGGTCCACCACATCGCCGCGGTCAGGGCGACGCCGAGCACCGCCGCGGCGCCGATCCCGAGGTCGAGGGCGTGGTCGGCGCCGAGGCCGATCGCGACGATCGACTCGCCCAGGGCGATGATCACGATCAAACCGTGGCGCTCGGCGAAGTGCTCGGGCATCAGCTTCCAGCCCTCGGCGCCGAAGAAGTAGGGCCCCGCCATGTCGAGGAAGAGGGCAAGCCCCCAGAGCGCCCCCTGGGCGGCGCCGTCGAAAAGCGAGGCGAGGGCCAGGAGGGACACCGCGATCGCGGTGCTGGCGGCAAGGCTGAGCACCGAGTGGCGCAGGCCGTCGTCGTCGGGGCTGGCGAGCATGAAGAGAGCGATGTGGGCGGTGCGGACGACGCCGTAGATCAGGGCGAAGGCGAGGGCGAGGCTGTCGAAGGCCTCCGGCACGGCGAGCGAGACCAGCAGCAGCGCCGCCATCGCACCGAACATGACCAGCCGCACGGCGCCCTCCTCGGGGTCGAGGACGCTGGTCAGCCAGGCATATCCGGTCCACGACCACCACAGCATGCCCAGCACCAGCAGGCCCTGCGCCAGTCCCTCCCAGGTCGGGTGATTGGACATCAGCGCCGTGCACTGGGTGATCGCGAGGACGAAGACGAGGTCGAAGAAGAGCTCCAGCGGCGTCACCCGCTCGCCTTCGCGCATGGTCGCACTGAGCCGGGAGGAGCGGGCTTCGGCTGCCGAGGCCATCGCCTCGATCATCGCAAGCCGGCGGCCCCGCCATAGGATCCGCGCCGATGAGCAACGGCAAGCGGCCCGAGGCGCCCCGGGCGGAGAAGACGATCCCGGGGGTCTGGCGCCTGCGCCTGCCCCTGCCCTGGCCGGGGGTCCCGCACGGCAACGTCTGGGCCGTCGCCGCCGACGGCGGCATCGTCCTCTTCGACACCGGCATCGGCGGCAAGGGCGGCCTGCGCCGCTTCGACCTCGCCCTCGCCCAGGCCGGCTTCGGCCTCGAGGACGTGCGCCTGCTGGTCTGCACCCACTCGCACACCGACCACTACGGCCTCGCCGCGCCGATCGTCGAGGGCGCCGGTTGCGAGCTCTGGATGCACCCGCGCTGGGAGCACATCCGCCTGCATGCCGAAGATCCTGCCGCGTCGCTCGATCGGCGCATCGAGACGGCTCGCATGAGCGGTTTCCCGGCCGACCTGCTGGAGCGGTACCGGGCGAGGCACGAAGAGGACGACGACCTCGGTATCGACGCGATCGCCGTCCCCGACCGCGACCTCGTCCCCGGGGTCGAGGTCGAGACCGACCTCGGCGCCTGGCAGGTACACGAGACCCCCGGCCATGCTCCCTCGCACGTCGTCCTCCACCAGCCCGAGCGCAGGCTGCTGATCTCCGGCGACCACCTGCTCGGCCGCACGGTGCTCTTCTTCGATCACGGCCACAGTCCCGACCCGTTGGGCGAATTCCTGCGCAGCCTCGACGAGATCGAGCCGCTCGACGTCGGTCTCGTTCTGCCCGGCCACGGCCGCACCTTCCGCGAGCCGGAGGCGAAGATCGCCGAGGCGCGCGCCCAGGTCGACCAGCTGCTGGCCAAAACCCGCGAGGCGCTCGCCGAGGGAGAGAAGACCGCCTTCGAGATCGTCGCCGGGATCCTCGGCCCCGAGAACGTCAACTCGCCCGGCAGCGCCTGGGCGCTGCAGATCGTCCTCTCCTGCCTCGACCACCTGACGATCCTGGAAGAGGTCGGGCCGGTCGCGGGAACCGATCCGCAGACCTGGCGCGTGGCCACCAGGGGCACCCGGCCATCTCGCTAGGCTGCTCCGTCGTGGCCAGCTTCACTTTCGTGCGCGAGGTCGAGGCACCGCCCGAGGTCGTCTTCGACGTGCTCACCGACCACCGGCGGTACGCCGAGATGACTCCCCTCCGCAAGTCGGTCCTGGAGCGGGAGGGGGAGCCGGCGCCCAACGGCGTCGGCTCGATCCGCGTGCTCTCCGCCGTGGGGCCGCCGCTGCGCGAGGAAACGATCGTCTACGAGCGCCCCAGCCGCTTCTCCTACAAGCTGCTCTCGGGCCTGCCCGTGCGCGATCACGTTGGCACGGTCTCGCTGGAGCAGAGCGACGGGGGGACCAGGGTCACCTACGCGGTGCGGACGAGCTCGACCCTGCCTTTCGGCGGGGGCGTCGTCATCGCTCTGATCAAACAGGGGACAACGCAGCTGCTGAACGGGGTCTCCAGCGAGGCCGAGCGACGCGCCGCCACGGCGGCCTGACCGCCCCGGTGAGCGACGGTTCGCGCACCAACCGGCTCTGGCGAGAGACGCGGCGTCTTGCCCGCCACCCGCGCCGGCTCTGGCGCGAGCACCGGCGGCTAGCGATCGCCATCGGCGCCGCCGCCCTGGTGCTGCTGATCGCGGGCGGGGCGATCGCCTACGAGCTGCTCAAGCGGCCTGCCGACATCCACAACGAAGCGGCCGCCTTCCAGCCGCAGAAGCCGAAGGTGCAGAAGCGCAAGCGGGTTGGCTGGCCCTTCTACGGCTACGACCGCGCCCGCACCCGCTACCTGCCTGTCAAGGGGATCAAGCCGCCCTTCCGCAAACGCTGGCGCTACACCGACGGCCCGCTGCTCGAGTTCCCGCCGGTCGTCGCCGGCGGCAGGCTCTACTTCGTCGATAACAACGGCAACGCGATCGCTCTCGACGCCGACACCGGCAAAGAGGTCTGGCGGCGGCGGATCGGCCGCCTCAACGCCTCCTCGCCCGCTTACTCGAAGCAACGCCTCTACATCGTCAACCTCGTCCCCGGACACGTGGTCAAGCTAAACGCGCGCAACGGCAAGATCCTCTGGAAGCGACCGTTGCCGGCCCGGGCCGAGTCCTCGCCGCTGGTCATCGACCGCACCGTCTACTTCGGCTGCGAGGACGGCAACCTCTACGCGCTCAGTACAAAGAACGGCAACGTGCGCTGGTCTACCGGGCTCGGCGGGCCAGTCAAGTCTGCCCCCGCCTACTACGGCGGCGTCCTCTACGTCGGCGACTACGGCGGCTACATGAACGCAGTCGACGCGAAGAACGGCGAGCTGCTCTGGCAGAGCGACTCGCTCGGCCAGGGCTTCGGCACCTCGGGCGCCTTCTACTCGACCCCGGCGGTTGCCTTCGGCCGCGTATACGCCGGCAACAACGACACCCGCGTGTACAGCTTCGACCGCCGCGACGGCACGATTGCCTGGACCTACTCGACCGGCGGCTACGCCTACTCTGGCCCCGCCGTCGCCCGCACCCGCAACACCGGCCCCACCGTCTACATCGGCTCCTTCGACGGCAACGTCTACGCGCTCAACGCCAAGAACGGCGTGCCGCGCTGGATCCGCTCGGCCGGTGGCTCGGTGATCGGCTCGCTGACCGCGGTCGGCGACATCGTCTACGTCGCCGAGTTCGACGGCACCTCGACCACCGGCTTCCGCATGAAGGGCGGCCG
Organism: Actinomycetota bacterium; assembly: GCA_046733275.1. GTDB lineage: Bacteria > Actinomycetota > Thermoleophilia > Solirubrobacterales > 70-9 > VRUE01. The sequence goes on along the minus strand of JBKPOW010000095.1, from coordinate 9,401 downwards.
CACCGCCTTCCGCTACCCGCGCGGCACCTACACCCCGGTCGTCTCCGACGGCCGCCGCATCTACCTGGTCGGCTACTCGAGCATCACCGCGCTGCAGCCGTTCAAGTACAAACGCGGCCTCGCGGATCGCATCGTCGCGCGCTAACGGCGGGCGCCGATGCCACCTGGTGGGGGCGGTGGCTCGCGCGGCGGGAACGGGGCGAAGGACGGGTAGCGGCCGTTGTGAATCATGTTGCGCAGTACGCCGAGGCTCGCCGGCCAGTTCTGGATCCGGTAAGAGCTGGCCGAGCCGAAGTCCTGGTAGTAGATGAGCATCTTGGCGCGGCGATGCCGTTCGACCCAGGTCATCAGCCTGCGCACGTAGGCGGAGTCGTCGCCGCTGGAGACGCCCCACTCGGTGATCGCGAAGGGCTTGCGGGAGAAGCGCCGGTAGAGGCCGTCGAGCGCCTTCCAGTCCTGGTTGTCGGAGTAGATGTCGGTGCCGACCCAGTCGACCCAGCGGCTGCCGGGATAGAAGTGGCGCGGCCGGTTCTGGGGCACGGTCGGCGAGCCGGCCGGCAGCGGGCTCCAGATCACGTCCACCGGCGCCTTCGGCAGGCCGCCGAGGTCGCTGCGCAGCTGCGACAGGCCGGCCTGTCGCAGGCGGGCGTCGATCTCGCTGCGCTTGCCGCCACCGTGGACGATCACGTAGATGCGGCGGAAGGCGCGTTTGTAAGCGCGGGTGCTGTGGGCGGCGTCGCGGGCCTCGCCGGCGCAGTCGTAGGCGGCCCAGACATTGAGGCAGCGGTTGGGCTCTCCCAGTGGGCGGATGTAGGCGCGCATCTTCTTTGCCCAGAAGAGCTTGTTGAGGCGGATCAGGTACTCGTCGCCGGCGCCGGCGGCGATCGCCCGCGGGCTGATCAGCTCGTGGCCGTCGTTGTTGTCGGCGGTGCTGATGTGGAGCACCGGCCGCGCCCGCGCCTCCTGCCAGCGCTGGATCGACTCGGGGAAGTCCGATCCCCAGGTGCGGAAGGACTGGATCAGCGCCGGGTGCTTGTTGAGGGCGCGCGAGAAGGCGCCGAAGTCGGCGCTGTCGCCGGTGTCGCTGACGCCGAACCAGACCTTCTTGCCGGGCGGCACCAGCGAGTAGGCGCCCGCCGAAGCGGCGCCGAGCAGGCAAAGGGCGACGACGGCGCAGAGCGCGCCGGCCTTCGCCGCCATGTTGCAGACCCGCGACATCGAGAGCGGGAAATGGTGGCAGACTGCAACTGAAACGACGAGTGGAGGGAGATCCCGGTGGGCCTCGACCAGAGCAAAGTGGGCCAGCACGTCGCGTCGCAGATGGAAGCGATAGAAGCCGACTACGGCGACGACAGCGAAATCGGTGACATCTGCACGATCGTCGAGATCAGGGGGCCGCACGGCTCGCACGTGCGCATGCGCAGCACCGCCTCCGCCCCCCATGCCACCCTCGGCCTGCTCAAGCTGGCCGAACAGGTCGCCCTCGCCAACTTCGGCCGCGACGACGTCTAGGCCGCAAGGAGGTCTACGCCGCGGCTGCGCCGGGCTCGGCGGGCCCGTACGCGCTGACGATCGCCAGCACCTCGGCGGCGTATTTCTCTACGAAGCTGGGGCCGACGCCGCGGATCGCCAGCAGGGTGTTCTCGTCCGCCGGACGGGTGGCGGCGATCGCCTCCAAAGTCGAGTTGTGGGCAACGGTGAAAGCGGGCTTGCCGTCGGCTGCGCTCAGTCGCCACGCCTTCAACCGCTCGAGCAGCGGCGCGTCGGCGTCGGACAGGTCGATCGCCGCCGCCGGGGCCTTCTTCGCGCGGGTGGGGCGGACCGCGATCGTTTCCGGCTCGGGCAGCCAGCGCAGCGGGTCGCAGACGTCGCAGCAGCGCTCCAGCGGCCGGCCGGCGGTGCGATCGCTGAAGTGATCGAGGACGCTGCGGCGGCGGCAGCGCTCGGAGTAGATGAAGTCCTTGATCGTGCGGTAATCGCGCCAGCCCCGCTCGCGCGCGATGCGCAGCTCCGGGTCGCCGGCGCGCTGCTGGTTGAAGCGGACGAGGCGGCCGAGGTCCGACTTCATCGCCAGCAGCACCGCCCTCGCCGGCAAGCCGTCGCGTCCAGCGCGCCCGGCCTCCTGGTAGTAGGCCTCGAGGCTGGTCGGGATCGCCATGTGCCAGACCGAGCGCACGTCTGCCTTGTCTACTCCCATGCCGAAGGCGTTGGTGGCGACGACGACGTCGACCTCGCCGCCCATGAAGCGCGCCTGCGCCGTCGTGCGCTCCCCCGCCTCCATGCCGGCGTGGTAGGGGAGGGCACGCAGACCCCCCGCTCGTAGGGTCGCGGCGACCTCGTCGGTGTCGCTACGGGTGCCGCAGTAGACGATCGCCGGCCGGTTGACCGGGTCCGCGAGGCCCGCTTCGAGCAGCGCCATCCGCCGCGCTTTCGACCCGGTCCCTTCCAGCCGCACCACGTCGAAGGAGATGTTCGGCCGGTCGAAGCCGGAGCGGACCTGCAGCGGGTCGCGCATGCGGAAGCGGACGGCGATCTCGCGCGCGACCGCCTCGGTGGCGGTCGCCGTGCAGGCCATCACCGTGGGCCGCCCGAGCCGCTCGGCGATCTCCGGCAGGCGCAGGTAGTCGGGGCGGAAGTCGTGGCCCCACTCGGAGACGCAGTGCGCCTCGTCCACCGCCAGCAGGTCGACGCGGCGCTGCTCGATCGCGGCGAGGAAGCGGGGCGAGGCGAAGCGCTCGGGTGAGCAGTAGACGATCCGCGCGGCGCCGTCGTGCACTTGCGCGAGCGAATCGCGCACTGCCTCTTCGCTCATCGCCGAGGTGACCATCGCCACCGGGTGGCCCGCCGCGGTGAGCCGCTGCCACTGGTCGTTCATCAGCGCGATCAGCGGGCTGACCACGATCGTCAGGTCCTCGGTCGCCAGACCCGGCAGCTGGTAGCAGAGGCTCTTGCCGCCGCCGGTCGGCATCACGATCAACGAGTCGCGCCCGGTGAGCGCGGCCTCCACCGCCTCTCGCTGTCCCGCGCGCCAGCTCTCGAACCCGAGCTTCTCGAGTAACGCATCGGCTTGCGTTGCGGTCTGGGCGGTCATTGCCGAGAGGCTATGCGCTCTCCCGGCGGGTTTCGATCTCCGCGCAACGGGCAATTGGGAGGAAGTCTCTATCCAAAGGAGGAGGAGCGATGTCCACCATCGCAATCGTCGCCATCGTCATCGGCGCCTTGATCGTTCTCGCACTGATCGTCGCGGCCGCACGCCGCAGCCGTCAGCGTCGCGAGTTCGCCGCCATGCAGGGGGAGGCGCAGCACCAGGACGTACGCCACCACCGTGAGAAGGCAGAGGAGAGTCGCACCGAGGCCGCGGTCGCCGAGGAGCGGGCCGAGCGGGCCAAGGTCGAGGCCGAGCTCGACGAGGAGCGAGCCGAGCGGCGCGAGCGAGAGCTGGACAGGAACAACTAGAGGAGGGACCAATGGCTCAGACCAAAACCAAATCTGCTTCGAAACGAAAATCGAGCTCGTCCAAACGACCTACGGGTTCATCCAAAAAACAGAGCACGGGGTCGTCCAAACGGACCAGCAAACCGAGTTCGTCCAAACAAAGCGGCAACGCGAAACCGAGCGGCGGCAACGCGAAATCGACCCCGACCGCGACGGTGAGCAAAGCGGCCGACAAAGCCACCAGCGCGGTCGGCAACGCCACCGGCAAGGCGACCAGCGCCGTCGGTAAGGCGAAAGTCCCGCTGCTGGCGGGCGGTGCCGCACTTGCCGGCGCGGCGGGTGGCCTGGCCTTGGGCGCGCGAGGTGTGCGTCGCGGAAAGGGGATCGCCAAGGCGCTCCCGCGACGGCCGCAGATGAAGATGAAGGTCAGCTCGAAGGACCTGGCGAGTGCCGCCAAGGACGTCGGGAGCTTCGGCGCGCAGCTTGGCCATCTCGCCAACGAGCTGCAGCAAGCGCGCGAGTCCGACAACGGCAAGCACCGCTCGCCGCTCGAGGTGGTCCTGGAGGGACTGACCGCCCGCCGCTCGCGCAGCTAGGCCGGTAGCCAGGGTTCGTACCACTGGCAGAGGCCGCGGGTCAGGTCGTTGGCCTCCCGCGGTCCCCAGGTCCCGGGCGCGTATGTATGCACGGGTCCGGGCTCGTCGAGCAGCGGCTGGACGATGCGCCAGGTCTCCTCGACCGCGTCCTGGCGGGTGAAGAGCTGGGTGCGGCCGGCGAGGGCGTCGCCGAGCAGTCGCTCGTAGGGCTCGGGGTCCTCGCCCGGCACTTTCTCGAAGAGGACCTCGAGGTCGGCCGGCTCGAACGCCTCCTCACCGGCCTTCTTGGCGAAGAGGCGAGTGCGGGCGCCGGGCTCGGGCTCGATCCGCACCGTCATCTGGTTCGGTTCCGGCAGCCTGCCGTTGCCGTCGCCGAGCCGCGGCGGCCGATTGAAGACGACGTTCACCTCGCTCGCCTTGACCGGCATGTTCTTGCCGGTGCGGATGAAGAAGGGGATGCCGCTCCAACGCCAGTTGTCGATCGCCAGCTCGACCGCGGCGAAGGTCTCGGTGGTCGAGTCGGGCGCCACGTCCTCGACCTCGCGGAAGCCCTCGTACTGGCCGCGCACGTAGAGCTTCGGGTCGGCGGGGCGAACAGCGCGGAACAGCTCGACCTTCTTGTCGCGGATCGAGTCCGGCTGGTTGCCCGCCGGCGGCTCCATCGCGACCAGCGAGAGCACCTGCAGGGCGTGGTTCTGGATCACGTCGCGCATCGCGCCGACCGCGTCGTAGAAGCGGCCGCGGTCCTCGACGCCAAAGTCCTCGGCGATCGTCACCTGCACGTGCGCGACGTGCTCGCGGTTCCAGACTGGCTCGAGCACCGAGTTGGCGAAGCGCAGGTAGGTGATGTCCATCACCGGCTCCTTGCCGAGGTAATGGTCGATGCGCAAGATCTGCTCCTCGCGAAGGACCTCGTGTAGATCGGCGTCGAGCTCGCGCGCCGAGGCCAGGTCGTGGCCGAAGGGCTTCTCGATCACCACGCGGGCGTTCTCGGTCACGCCGGCCCGGCCCAGCCCCCGCACCACGGTGCAGAAGAGAGAGGGCGGGACCTCGAGGTAGAAGACCGGGCGCTCGGCGCCTTCTATCGCCTCGCCGACCCGTTCGAAGGTCTCGGGATCGGCGTAGTCGCCCTGCACGTATGTGAGCCGCTCGGCGAGCCGCTGAAAGACGTCCTCGTCGGGGCTGCCGACGGTGTCGCCGATCGCGTCGCGGGCGTGGCGGCGCAGCCGCTCGGTGTCCCACTCGTCGATCGCGACGCCGACGATCGGGCACTCGAGCTTCCCCCTCGCCTCGAGGCGATAGAGCGCGTGGAAGGTCATTTTCCTCGCCAGGTCGCCGCTGATCCCGAAGATCGTCAGCACATCCGCAGGTAGGGTGGGGCCCATGGAGCTGGGAATAGTAGGACTCGGGCGGATGGGGGCGAACATGGCCCGCCGTCTGATGCGCGACGGCCACCGCATCGTCGCCTACGACGTCGATCCCGAGGCGGTCTCGACCCTCGCCGGCGAGGGAGCCGACGGCGCCTTCTCATTGCAGGAGCTGGCGGCGAAGCTGAGCGTGCCGCGAGCGGTCTGGGTGATGGTCCCCTCGGGCGAGATCACCGAGAACACGGTCGAGGACGTCGCCGCCGTGCTCGGGGCCGGCGACGCGATCGTCGACGGCGGCAACTCCTACTACCGCGACGACATCCGCCGCGCGGAGAAGCTGCGCGAGCAGGGCATCGACTTCGTCGACTGCGGCACCAGCGGCGGCGTCTTCGGCCTCGACCGCGGCTACTGCCTGATGATCGGCGGGCCCGAGGGGGCGGTCGAGCGGCTCGACCCGATCTTCGCCAGCCTCGCCCCCGGCGTCGGGTCGGACGATCGCACCCCGGGCCGCGACGGCGAGCCCTCGCCGGCGGAGAACGGCTACCTGCACTGCGGCCCGAACGGCGCCGGCCACTTCGTCAAGATGGTCCACAACGGGATCGAGTACGGGATCATGGCGGCCTACGCCGAGGGCCTCAACATCCTCGAGCATGCCGACGCCGGCAAGGTCCAGCGCGAGCAGGACGCCGAGACGGCGCCGCTCGACCAGCCCGAGTACTACCAGTACGACCTCGACCTGCCGGAGATCGCCGAGGTCTGGCGGCGGGGCAGTGTGATCGGCTCCTGGCTGCTCGACCTGACCGCGGCGGCGCTGCGGGAGTCGCCCGACCTGGCCGAGTTCAGCGGACGCGTCTCGGACTCGGGCGAGGGTCGCTGGACCTCGATCGCGGCGATCGACGAGGGCGTGCCGGCGCCTGTCCTGACCACCGCGCTGTACGAGCGCTTCTACTCGCGCGGCCTCGACGATTTCGGCGACAAGCTGCTCTCGGCGATGCGCAAGCAGTTCGGCGGTCACGACGAGAAGGCTTCCTGAGCCGCCTGTGGGAGCCGACCCGGTGGCGATCGAGACTAAGATCCTTCCCGACGCAAACGCGGCCTCGCGCTGCGCCGCCGAAGCGATCGCCGCCGCCGGCCGTGAGGCGGTCGAGGAGCGGGGCGAGTTCAACCTCGCCCTGAGCGGCGGCAAGACGCCCTGGGCGATGATCGGCCTGCTCGGCGAAATGGAGGAGATGCCTTGGGAGAACGCCCACATCTACCAGGTGGACGAGCGGGTCGCGCCGCCCGGCGACGACGCCCGCAACCTCACCCACCTGGTGCAGATGCTCTCGATCGACCACCAGGCGGCGCTGCGGCCGATGCCGGTGACCAGCCGCGACCTCGAACTCTCTGCCGCCGAGTACGAAGTGCACGTCCCCGACCGGCTCGACCTCGTCCACCTGGGCCTCGGCCCCGACGGCCACACCGCCTCGCTCGTCCCCAGCGACCTGGTGCTCGAGGTGGAGGACCGGCGGGTGGCGATGACCGACACGATCTACGAAGGCCACCGCCGCATGACGCTCACCTACCCGGCGCTCGCCGCCGCCCGCCAGATCCTCTGGCTGACCCTGGGCGACGGCGTGCGCGGCGCGCTCGTCAAGCTGCTTGCCGGCGACACCTCGATCCCGGCGGGCCGGGTCGAGAACGACAACATGCTCCTCGTCGCCGACGAGGCCGCCGCGGGCGGCCTCTAGCTCTCGGTCGCAAGCTCCGCTTGTATCTCGGCCAGGTGGACGAGCCGGGGATCTTTATCGCCGACCATCTGCTTCAGCCATCGCTCTATCTCGGCCACGTCCAGTTCCTCGCCGGCGATCAGCATCTGCTCGATGTCCAGCCAGTCCTTGCGGCGATCGAACATCGCCTTGCAAACAGCGAGGTGCTCGGGCGCCAGAATCGAGACGGTGATCCCGGAAAACGGCACGCGCCGCGCCTCTTTCTTCATCGCCTCGTGGATGGGGTCGTAGGCGAAGAAGAGATCGAGTGCGTTGTCGCCCCACCACAGGCGACACTGACCGTCGCGTTCCAGCGCGGCCGAATCGAGGTCATCGATCGCGATGCCGAGGGGCTCCAGAGCGTCGATGACCTTCCGCCAACGCTCGACTGGGACGAAGACGTTGAGGTCGATGTCGATGGTGGCCCGGGGGGTCGCGTAGTAGGCGAGGGCAAGCGCCCCACCAAGCGCATGCGGAACCTTGGCTGCTTGCAGGGCTTCGTGGATTGCGACCACCTTGTCGGGCAGCGGTGGCTCCTCGCTGCGCACGGGCTTTGGGGCGGTGTCGGTCATGACCCCGTGGAATCCAGCCGTGGGAAGCGAAGCGGTTTGCCCTTCCGGCCACGATGGGGGAGCGCATCGGCGAGCAGAAGGAGATCGACGAGCGCCCTGCCACGCTCCCGCGGCGATGCCGCCATCCACTCGGCCACCGCGTGCTCAGCCTCCTGCCGGGGGGAGCGGGCGGGCCCATCCTCGAGCCCGCTGCGAAGGAGGTCGAGAAGCAAGTGGCGCAGGGGCGGGTCGAGCGGGCGCCCCTTGGCCAGCTCCGCGATCAGCTCACGCGCAGCCCGATCCGCTACCGGCCGGGCCACCGGTGCGCCTGCCCGTCGCGCTGCCCGCCGCAGGTCGTCGGCGTCGACGGACTTGCCGGACTTTTCGCGAGCCTTCTCGATCGCGGCGTCGTCCAGCTCGCGGAACGAAGCGAGCGTGCGGCTACGGGGCCCGCTGGGCGTGTGAGCCGACTCCCGTATCTCGAACCGACCCGACTTGGTGGGGACCACGAAGGTCATAGTGGGTAGATCCTACCACTATCAGTCGGGGTGTCGATCAGGCCAGGTCCACTCGCCGCACGGTCCCCTGCTCTCCGACCAGCACCTCGCTCACCATGGCCGGGGGGAAGAGGCCGTGGGAGGAGACTCCGGGGTCGGCCTCGAGGCGGGCGGCGAGCGCCGCCGGGTCGTCGATCTCGCCGCGGTAGTCGGCGATCGCGCCGCCGTCGGGACTTCGCGGCACGTCGCGCAGCTCGACCTCGGGGCCGAGCCGGGCGAGGGTCGAGCGCAGGCCGAAGGCGAACAGCTCCAGCGGCACCGGCGGGGAGAGCGAGTCGACCGGCTTGCTCGAGTCGGCGATGACGACGAAGCGGTCGGCGGCCGCGGCGACGATCTTCTCGCGCTGGTGGGCGGCACCGCCGCCCTTGATCAGCCACCCGTCGGGGGTCACCTGGTCGGTGCCGTCGATCGCCAGGTCGAGCTGCTCCAGCTCGCCGAACTCCTCCACCGGGATGCCCAGCTCGCGCGCCTGGTCCTCGGTGGCGACCGAGGTGGCGACGCAGCGGATGCCGTCCAGGCCGCGGCGGGCGATCGCCGGCAACAGCAAGGCGACGGTCGAGCCGGTGCCGAGCCCGACCGCCATACCGTCCTCGACCAACTCCGCCGCCGCCGCGGCGGCGATCCGCTTCTCGTCGTCCCCGGCCACCGCGGCGAACTCTATGCTCGGATGGCGATGGACGCACGCATCTGGCTTACCGGCGAGCGCGGCGCGCCGCGCTCGTTCGCCGTCGGCGCGCGGACGACGATCGGCCGTGACCCGGAGGCCGATATCTGCATAGACGACGAGGCGGTCTCCTGGCACCACGCCGAGATCGAGAGCCGCGGCGGCGTGCTGATGGCGACCGACCTCGACAGCCGCAACGGCACCGCGCTCAACGGCGAGCGGCTCGACCGCCCCCGTCGTCTGCGCGATGGCGACGTCCTCACCGTCGCCGCGTACCGGCTCGAACTCACCGATCCGGTCCCCGGCCGGGCGGGGGCAACGGTCGCGGCGAGCGAGCCCTCGGTCGAGCTGAGCGAGGAGGAGCGGGCGACCGCGGCGGCGCTCGTCGCGCCCTACCGCAGCGAGGGCGCCTTCGCCGGCAGGCCGGCGACGCGGGCGGAGCTGGCGGAGGCGCTGCACGTCAGCGAGCGGACGGCCCAACGT
>JBKPOW010000094.1:0-3101 GCA_046733275.1 Actinomycetota bacterium | reverse complement strand
ATCGCCGAGACCCTGCAGCGTGGTCTGCTGCCGCCGCCGCTGCCGCACATCCCGGGCTGGTCGGTGGCGGCGATGTACCGGCCGGCGGGAGCCGAAAACGAGATCGGCGGCGACTTCTACGACGTCTTTCGCGTGCCGGGCGGCTGGATGCTGGTGATCGGCGACGTCACCGGCCGCGGCGCCCACGCCGCCTCGATCACGGCTGTCGCCCGCTACACGTTGCGCACCGCCGCGGTCCTCACCGACGACCCGCTGGTCGCCCTGCGCACCCTCAACCGGGCGCTGCTGGCGCGCGGCGACACCGCTCTCTGCAGCCTTGCCGCGATGACGCTCAGCGAGGACAGCTTCGAACCGGTGCGGATCGCGGTCGCCGGCCACCCGCCGCCGCTGCTGGTCGACGGCGAGAAGGTCACGGAGATCGGCGGCGCCGACCCGGTACTCGGCGCCTTCGAGGACGCCGAGTGGGAGATCGCGCGTTGCGAGGTCGAGCCCGGCCAGCAGCTGGTCGTCGTCACCGACGGCATCACCGAGGCCGAGGGGCCGGAAGGCCGCTTCGGCGAGGTGCGCATGCACGCGCACCTCTGCGGGGCGACCAACCCGGCGCTCGCGGTGCAGCGGCTCGAGGGCTCGGTGCACGCCTTCACCGAGGGGCGGCTCGACGACGACGTCGCCGTGCTCGCGATCGCCCGTGCCTCGGCCGACCACCCGGAGGCACCCGCCATGTTCACCGAGGAGCGCCCGGCGCAGGCGCTCAGCCTGGGGAACGGCGATGGTTGACGAGGCGAAGCTCGAACTGGTCGAACGGCTGTACGAGTGCTTCAACCGGCGCGAGGAGGCCTGCATCGCCGACCTCTGCGACGACGAGATGGAGTTCTTCCCGATCGTCACCGCCGAAGCGGTCGGCCGCGACGCCCCCTATAAGGGCCGTGACGGGCTCGGTGCCTACCTCGACGACATCGCCGAGGTCTGGGAAGAGCTGCAGATCACGCCGAGCCAGGTCGAGCGGCGCGGCGACCTGCTGCTCGTCCGCGGTCGCGTCTACGCGCGCAGCCGCGAGCTCGGCATCCGCGACGTCCCCGTCGCCTGGATCTGGGGCATGCGCGACGGCCTCTTCGTTCGCGGCGAGGTCTTCCCCGACCCTGAGCAGGCGGTCGAGCGCTTCGCGTCGGTCGCGGCCTAGGGCTGCTGGCGCGGCTCGAGCTGGATCTCCTCCCTCGCCGCCTCGCGCCCTTCCTCGATCTCGGCGCCCCGCTCGCGCTCGGCATTCAACTGGTGGCCGAAGAGGATCGCCAAGTTGGTGATCCAGAGCCAGACCAGGAGGACGACCAGGCCGCCAAGGGTGCCGTAGGTCTTGTCGTAGGAGCTGAAGTTGGCGACGTAAAGGGCAAAGGCGGCCGAGGCGATCGCCCAGACGACGATCGCGACGAGGCTGCCCGGGGTGACCCACTTGAAGCCGCGTACCCGGGCGTTGGGCGAGGCGTAGTAGAGGAGGGCGAGCATAGCGAGGAACACCGCCACCATCGCCGGCCACTTGGCGACGTTCCAGATCGCCACGGCGGTCTCGCCGACGCCGATCGGATCGGCGATCGCGTCGACGACGGGGCCGGTAAGAACCAGGGCGACGGCGAGCAGGGCCACCGTCACGATCAGCAGCAGGGTGACGGCGAGCTGCAGGGGGCGCAGCTTCCAAAATGGCCGCCCCTCCTCGGTCTCGTAAATGACGTTGGAGGCGCGGATGAAGGCGCCGACGTAGGCCGAGGCCGACCAGAGCGCCGCCGCCAGGCCGAGGATGAAGGCGATCCCGGCCGTGCCGCGGTTCGAGGCGATCGATTCGATCGGGCCGGAGAAGGTCTCGGCCGCCGAGTCCGGTCCGAGCGAGGCGACGATGTCGGTCAGGCTTTCGGTGGTCGAGGTCGGGTCGCCGAAGAGGCCGATCAGCGAGACCATCGCGATCAGCGCCGGGAAGAGCGAGAGCAGGCTGTAGTAGGTGAGTGCCGCCGCCCAGTCGGTGAGGTTGTCGCGGCGAAACTCTGCAACCGTCCGTTTGAGGATCGCGAAGCTCATGCCATCCGCCTCTACATCGCCAGGCCGAGCAGTAGCGAGACAACGATCGCCGTCGGCGTGCCGAAGAGGCTGAGGCGAGCGAAGAAGCGGCTCCAGATCCCCTGGTAGCCGACGCTCTGGAAGAGGAAGAGGCCGACGACGTGGGCGAGGTTGACCAGCGCCAGCGCGGTGGCGATCAGGATGCGGGCGGCGCAGGCGGCTCCGAGGCGGCCTTCCTCGAAGTCATGCCCCTCGGAGGCGCCGACGCAATCGGCGGCGAGGATGCCCAGCAGCAGCGTGCCGACGATTGCGACGAGGATGCCGACGACGTCGCGGCGCGAGAGCGGCGGCCAGTTGTAGGAGGGGCGCCAGCCTTTGCGGCGGCCGGCGCCGGGGGAGGTCTCGGCGACGTCGAGCACATGCGGCGCCTCGGCCCGGTCGACGACCAGCTCGACCACCGGCAGGTCGAGGTCGCGTTCGACCTGCTCGAGCAGCCCGCGCTCGGCGAAGGCGCCGTCCACGTCGCCATGCGCGACGAGGAGAACCCGTTCGGGGTGGAACTTCTGGATCTCGTCCTCGATCGCCAGCAGCGGCTCGGAGTCGCCGACCTCGCCGCTCGCCTCGATCCCCGCCTCGCGCAGCACCTCCAGGGTCTGTCGCAACCGCTCGGCGGCCGGCTCGATCGCGCCGTCGACATCGCCCAGGGTGTGCTTCAGGCCGGAGTCGACAAGCGCGGGGGCGACGACGAAGACCGCGTCGTGCCGCTCGCCCATGTGGGCGAGCAGGCTGTCGCGCAGCTCTCTGCCGGCGACGGCCTCGTCGACGACGACGAGCACCCGGCCGGCGTTGCCGTTGGCGGACCGCATGCCTCGGGGCTACCCGGGGACGGGGTGCGGAAACGAGCTACGAGGCGTGGCTGGCGCGCAACTCGGCGAGGGCTGCCTCGCGCCCTTCATGCATCGAGATCGAGTTTTCGACGCCGGTGATTTTCAGCAGCCGCCGGACCTGGTGGTTGTGCGAGCAGAGGACCAGGCGGCCTTCTCCCTCGCCGCCGGCAC
>JBKPOW010000093.1:0-16076 GCA_046733275.1 Actinomycetota bacterium | reverse complement strand
GACCACGGCATCCCGATTCAGCCGTATCCCGACGGCTGAAAAACGGTTTAGGGCCATGCCTAACCTCCTCTACGCTTAGGCAATGGCGACGCAGACCGTCCAAGCCGTCGATCACGAGTTGCTCGCCGCGGGGGAGTGGATGGAGACCGGGGAGTGGGCTGAGGTCAAGAGCCCCTACGACGGATCCGTCGTAGGGAGGGTCGCCCAGGGAGACGCGGGCCTGGTCGATCGCTGTGCGATCGCCGCGCGCGCGGCCTTTGAGTCCGGCGAGTTCCCCCAACACGAGCGGGCGGCGGTGCTCGATCGAGCGGCGGAGCTGGTCGGGGAGCGTGTCGACGACCTGGCGCTGAGTATTGCTGCCGAGGCGGGCAAGCCGCTGAAGACCGCGCGAGTCGAGGCCGAACGCTGCGTCGACACCCTCACCTTCTCCGCGGTCGAGGCGCGCAAGCTGAGCGGCGCCACCGTGCCGATGGAGGCTTCGCCGGCGGGCGCCGGCAAGCTCGGCGTGCTGATGCGCGTGCCCTACGGGGTCGTCGGCGCGATCAGCCCCTTCAACTTCCCGCTCAACCTGGTTGCCCACAAGCTCGGCCCGGCGCTGGCCGCCGGCAACGCGGTCGTGCTCAAGCCCGCCGGCCAGACGCCGATCTCGGCGTTGAAGCTGGCCGCGATCCTGGTCGAGGCTGGGCTGCCCGAGGGCTGGCTCAGCGTCGTGCCAGGTCCCGGTTCGGAGGTCGGCAACGCGATCGTCGAGCACGACCTCACCGGCGCGCTCAGCTTCACCGGCTCGGCCAAGGTCGGCTGGGGGATCCGCAGCCGCGTCCCCCACAAGAAGGTCAACCTGGAGCTGGGCTCGAACGCGCCGCTGATCGTCCACGCCGACGGGGACTGGGAGACGGCTGCCGACAAAGCCAAGCTGCACGCCTTCTCGCACGCCGGCCAGAGCTGCATCTCGATCCAGCGCATCCTCGTCCAGGAGGAGATCGCCGACCCCTTCACCGAGCGGCTCGTCGCCAACGCCGAGGCGCTGCAAGTCGGCGACCCGCTCGACCCCGAGACCGACGTCGGCCCGCTGATCTCGCCCGACGATCGCGACCGGGTCAGGCAGTGGGTCGAGGAGGCCGTCGCCGGCGGCGCCGAGCTGCTCACCGGCGGCGGGCTGGTCGACGAGGACCGCTGCCTGGCGCCGACCCTACTGGCGGGCCCGCCGCGCGAGGCCAAGGTCTGGTGCGAGGAGGTCTTCGGCCCGGTGGCGACGATCGATCGCTACGCCGAGTTCGGCGAGGCCCTGCGGATGGCCAATGACTCGAAGTTCGGCCTGCAGGCGGGGGTCTTCACCCGCGACGTCGGCCGCGGGCTCGAGGCGGCGAAGGCGCTCGAGTTCGGCGGCGTGCTGATCAACGAGGTGCCGACCTTCCGCGCCGACCAGATGCCCTACGGCGGCGTCAAGGACTCGGGCAACACCCGCGAGGGCCCCGCCTACGCCGTGCTCGAGCTGACCGAGGAGCGCTTCGTCACCTTGCAGGGCTGAGTCAGCTGCTTACTGAGCTACTCGTGCGGACGTGCCATGCGGCGGTGGTCGAGCGCCTCCTCCAGCACGGCGGGCTCGACACCCTGCTCCAGCGCGACCTCCCGCAGCGAGCGACCTGAGGCGGCGGCGAGCTTGACGATGTCGGCGGCGCGGTCGTAGCCGATGTGGGGGTTGAGCGCGGTCGCGGTGGCCAGGGTGGCCTCGGCGTGGCGCTCGGTCATCTCCTCGTTGGCCTCGATCCCGGCGACGCATTTCTCGTTCAGCAGGCGCGAGGCGGAGGCGAGCAGCTTCACCGAGTCGAGCAGGTTGCGGGCGATCAGCGGCACGCGCACGTTGAGCTCGAACTGGCCCTGGCTGCCGGCCATCGCGACCGCGGCGTCGTTACCGACCACCTGGTCGGCGACCTGGATGACGACCTCGGGGATAACCGGGTTGACCTTGCCGGGCATGATCGAGGAGCCCTTCTGCAGCTCCGGCAGGCGGATCTCCGCCAGCCCTGCGCGCGGGCCTGAGCCCATCAGCGCCAGGTCGTTGGCGATCTTGTTGAGCGAGATGGCGTACACCTTGAGCGCGCCGGAGAGCTCGACCAGGGCGTCGCGGTTGGCCTGCGCCTCGAAGGGGTCGAGCGGCGCCGAGATCCCCAGGCTGGTTTCTTCGGCCAGCTGCTCGCGCACCTTGGCGGCGAACTCGGGGTGGGTGTTGAGGCCGGTGCCGGTGGCGGTGCCGCCGAGCGGGATCTGGCCGACGCGGCGCAGCGTGCCCTCGACCCGCTGGATTCCGAGCCGCACCTGCGCGGCGTAGCCACCGAACTCCTGGCCGAGGGTCACCGGGACCGCGTCCATCAGGTGGGTGCGGCCGGACTTGACCGTGTCGGCGAAGCGCTCGGCTTTCTCCGCGAGCGCGGCCTGTAGCGCCTCCATCGCCGGCATCAGGTCGTGGGTGACCTCGTCCAGCGCCGCCAGGTGAACGGCGGAGGGGAAGACGTCGTTGGAGGACTGGCCCATGTTGACGTGGTCGTTGGGATGGGCCCCCTCGCCGGCCAGCTTGGCGACCACCTCGTTGGCGTTCATGTTGGAGGAGGTGCCCGAGCCGGTCTGGAAGACGTCGATGGGGAACTGGTCGTCGTGCTCGCCGGCGGCGACCGCGTCGCCGGCATCGGCGATCCGTGCCGCCAGGTCGGCGTCGAGGATGCCGAGCTCGCCGTTGGCCCGCGCCGCGGCGGCCTTCAGCCGCCCCAGCCAGCGGATCACTGGCACCGGCACCCGCTGGCCGGATACCGGAAAGTTCTCTACAGCCTTCGTGGTCTCGCCTCCCCACAACTGCTCCGTCACGTCAGTCCTCCATCGAGTCGCATTATGCGCGCAGCGTATTCAGCCCTGCGTCATGCCGGCGGCGTAACCGCGCCGGTAGGCGCGCAAAAAGGCGGGAGGCAGCGGCCGGTTGTCGGGGCTGTAGCGGGCGGCGGCCGAGAGGCGGCGGACCAGCTCGGCGTGGATGCCGGCGCTGCGGTTGGCGCCCCGCTGGGCCGCGCCGAGCAGGTAGCCGAGCCGGAGGTTCGCCGCCCCGCCTGGCTGCGCCCGCGCTTCCGCGTTGAGCTTGGTCGCCGAGGTCAGCATCGCCGCGCCGACTTCGGCCAGGGCGCCGCCGGCCTGGTTCTCGGCGAGGCAGTCCGAGATCGGCGTCTCGTCCCCCAGCAGGACCTCTTGGGGCGCGTCCTCGAGCGCGGCGAGGTAAGCCCGCGGCCCTTCGAGGCAGGCGACCGGGGTCGAGTCGTCGCTATCGCCACACCCGGCCGCACCGAGCAGGCCCAAGGCAAGTACCGCGGTCGCAAGGCGGCGCATCGGCCGCATCCTAGGGCCAGCCCTAGTCGCCCGCGCCGACGCCGCCCACCTGTGCCACCGAGATGCCGCCGCGTGGCCGCGGCCGCGGCTCGGGCTGCTGGGCGACGGCCTGGTTGCGCACCGGGAAGACCTCGACCCATTCGGCCAGCTCGAACATCGGCGCGAGCGCGTGTTCCCAGGAGAGGTGCAGGTGGTGGCCGCAGCCGTGGCCGGCGTCGCCGTCGTAGCCGACCCAGCGAAAGGGGCCGCGCGGCTGGTTCTGCACCGGCTCGGCCCAGCGGGCGAGATTGGTGATGCCGCGCCAAGCGGCGTCGCAGCGGCCCGACCCGTCGAGCGGGACGATGTCGACGGCGAGGCCGTTGTAGTGGTCGGAGTGCTTGACGTGGCAGCCACGGCAGCCGGCGTGCTCGCCGTTGGGCAGCTTGCCCGAGTAGCCGTCGGTGACGTAGATCGGGTAGCGCTGCGCGATCCAGCGCAGGTTGGGGACGATGCGGCGGTCGACCATGTCGCCTTCTTCGTGCGGGATCGAGGCGGGGATCGAGACGATTTCGCCGCTGCCGTAGACGAAGCGGGTGGGAATCGGCGCCGCGCTTGCCACGGGAGCGAAGGTGAGGCTGGCGATCAGCGCCGTGAGCGTCAGCGCCACAAAGGCAGAAATCGACCCCTGGCGATGCTGCGGGTTGTCGAACGTCCCTGGCACGTCCCGGTCTTCATCGACATGCATTTCCAGGCGACTTGAATGCCGCAACTCAACTCCTGGAATAGGGTGCCCGCCGATGCCAACCGTCCGCGACGCGAGCTTCGACCTGCTCCGTACCCAGGGGATGACGACGATCTTCGGCAACCCCGGGTCGACCGAGCTGCCGATGCTCGCCGACTTCCCCGGCGACTTCCGCTACGTGCTCGGCTTGCAGGAGGCCGTTGTCGTCGGCATGGCTGACGGCTACGCGCAGGCCTCCGGCCGCGCCGCGATCGCCAACCTGCACACCGCGCCCGGGGTGGGCAATGCGATGGGGGCGATCTTCAACGCCCAGGCCAACCACTCGCCGCTGGTGATCACCGCCGGTCAGCAGGCGCGCGCGCAGATCGGCCTGCAGGCGAACCTGACCAACCGCGACGCGATCCGCCTGCCCCACCCGCTGGTCAAGTGGTCGCACGAGCCCGCGCGGGCCGAGGACGTGCCGCTCGCCCTCGCCCACGGCATCCACATGGCCTCGTTGCCGCCGCAGGGCCCCGTCTTCGTCTCGATTCCGATGGACGACTGGGAGGCCGAGGTCGACGAGACGGATGCAGCCGAGGTCGTCAAACGGCGCGTCGACGGCCGCGCCGTCGCCTCGCCCGATGCGGTGCGGAGGCTCGCCGCCCACCTCGACGAGGCGAGCAACCCGGTGATGGTCGCCGGCCCCGACATCGATCCCGGCGGCGGCTGGGAGGCGGCTGTCGGCCTGGCCGAGCGCCAGCGGCTGCCGGTCTGGGCGACGCCCGCCACCGGCGGCGGCAAGCTCGGCTTCCCCGAGGGGCATCCCAACTTCCGCGGCGTGCTGCCGCCGGCGATCGGGCCAGTGGCGCAGACGCTCGAGGGCCACGACCTGATCCTCGTCGCCGGCAGCTCGGTCTTCCCCTACTACCCGCACATCCCCGGTCCCCTCCTGCCCGAGGGAGCGACGCTGGTCGCGATCACCAGCGACCCCGACGAGGCGGCGCGGGCGCCGATGGGCTACGCGATCGTCGCCGACGTCGGCCTCACCCTGGCGGCGCTGCTGGAGGCGGTGCCCGAGTCGACCCGTCCGGTGCCGGAGCCGAATCCCGGCCCGACCGAAATTCCGGCCGAGGACCCGCTCAACTCCTCCACCGTGCACTCCGCCCTGGCCGAGGCGCTGCCCGAGGACGGCATCGTCGTGCTTGAGTCGCCGGCAAGCACGCTGGCGCTGCGCAACCAGCTGCGCCTCTCGCGCCCGGGCAGCTATTACTTCAGCGCCGGCGGCGGCCTCGGCTTCGGTCTTGCCGCCTCGGTCGGCGTGCAGCTCGCCCAGCCCGACCGCCCCGTCGTCTGCGTGATCGGCGAGGGCTCGGTCCAGTACGCCGTCAGCGGCTTCTGGAGCGCCGTTGCCCACGAGGCGTCGGTCACCTTCCTCGTCCTGCGCAACTCCGAGTACGCGATCCTCAAGTGGTTCGCCGAAATCGAGTCGGTGCAGGGCGCGCCCGGGCTCGACCTGCCGGCGCTCGACGTCGCCGCCGTCGCCGCCGGCTACGGCGTCTCGACCGCGGTGGCGAGCAGCCGCGACGAGGTCCGCGAGGCGCTCGTCAAGGCGCTCTCCTCCTCCCGTCCGGAGCTGGTCGAAGTCCCGGTTCAACCGGGCATGTCGCTCTTCTAAATGACGGTCCCAGGAACCGCCATGCGGCGTCCTCGGTCTGCCTCCTCGGGTCACGCACTGTAGTGCGCTCCCCTCGTCGTCCCTCCCTGCGTCCTTGCCTGGCGGCCCCTGGGCCGCGTCATTAACCTGATCGGCGATGAGCACAGCCGCCCCTGACCGCGCTCCTGAGTCACTCGCGGCGGGAGCCGCACAGCCGCTGCGCGGCGAGCTGGAGGAGCTGCTCGGCGCCGACAGGGTGCTGGCGCGGGCGAGCGACATCGTCCGCTACGCCTCCGACGCCAGCCCCTACCGGTTGCTGCCGCGAGCGGTGGTGATGGCGCACGACGCCGGCGACGTGGCGAAGACCCTCGCCTACGGTCGCGCCAATGACGTGCCGGTCGTCTTCCGCGCCGGCGGCACCAGCCTCAACGGCCAGGGGCAGGGCGACGGCATCCTGGTCGACGTGCGGCGCCACTTCGGCGGCGTCGCGGTCGTGCAGGACGGAGCGCTGGCCCGGGTCAAGCCCGGCACCGTGCTCGGCCACGCCAACCGGGTCCTCGCCCCGCTCGGGCGCAAGCTCGGTCCGGATCCGGCGAGCACCGACATCGCCACCGTCGGCGGCGTGATCGCCAACAACTCCGGCGGGATGCGCTGCGGCACCCGCCACGACTCCTACTCGACCGTGCGCTCGCTGACCTTCGTCTTGCCCTCGGGGACCACGATCGACACGGCCGCCCCCGGGGCGGCCGTGCGCTTCGCGGCCGAGGAGCCGGAGCTGGTTGCCGGCCTGGCGGCGATCCGCGACGAGGTCCGCGCCGACGCCGAGCTGAGCGAGCGCATCCGGCGCAAGTTCGCGATCAAGAACACGACCGGCTACCGGCTCTGCGCCTTCCTCGACGCCGACGAGCCGTTGGAGATCTTTCGCCGCCTGCTGGTCGGTTCCGAGGGGACGCTCGGCTTCGTCGCCGAGGCGGTCTTCGACACCGTGCCGCTGCCGGCGCGGACGACGACGGCCTGGGTCCACTTCCCCAGCATCGACGCGGCGATCGCGCCGGTACGCGACCTGGTCGAGAGCGGCGCCACCGCGGTCGAGCTGATGGTCGCGCCGGCGCTGATCACGGCCGCCTGGAACATGGTCGGCGCGCCGCAGGAGTGGAAAGAGTTGCCGCCCGAGTCGGCGGTGCTGCTGGTCGAGTACGGCGGCGCCGGCGAGGCCGAGCTCGACTCCCAGGTCGGCAGGGCGGGGGAGATCCTCGCCGCGCACGAGACGATCAGGCCGGTCGCCTTCAGCGGCCAGGCGGAGGAGATCGAGCTCGCCTGGCGCGTGCGCGAGGGCCTGCATGGCCTGGTCGGCCGGCTGCGCCTGCCCGGCACGGCGTTGATCGTCGAGGACGTCTGCGTGCCGCCCGAGCGGATCGCCGAGGGGGCTCGCGACCTGCAGGCGCTGCTCGGCGAGCACGGCTTCCTGCCCGGCGTCGCCGGCCACGCCTCCGCCGGCAACCTGCACTTCATGCTCACCCCGGACTTCTCCAAGCAGGAGGACCTCGAGCGCTACGAGTCCTTCATGGCGAAGCTGGTCGAGCTGATCGTCGACAAGTACGACGGCTCGCTCAAGGCGGAGCACGGGACCGGGATCAACATGAGCCCCTACGTCGAACGCGAGTGGGGGGCGAAGGCGACCGAGCTGATGTGGCGGGTGAAGCGGCTGGCCGATCCCGAGGGAGTGCTTGCCCCCGGCGTCGTCCTCAACCGCGATCCGGGCGTGCACCTGCGCAACCTCAAAACCATGCCCGAGGTGGAGGAGGAGGCGGCCAGCACCTGCGTCGAGTGCGGCTTCTGCGAGCCGGTCTGCCCGAGCCGCGACCTGACGACGACGCCGCGGCAGCGGATCGTCCTGCGGCGCGAGATCGCCCGCCAGCCGGAGGGCTCGCCGCTGCGCCTGGCGCTGGAGGAGGAGTACGAGTACGACGGCCTCGACACCTGCGCGGTCGACGGCTCCTGCCGCCTCGCCTGCCCGCTCGGGATCGACACCGGCAAGCTGGTCAAGGAGCTGCGCGCGGAGCGCCACTCGCCGCGGGCCGAAGTCTGGGCGCTGCGCGGCGCGAAGCGCTGGGGGGCGATCGAGAAGGCCTCCCATGCGGCGCTAAGAATCGGCGGGCCGCTGGCGCGGCGGACCAAGCGCGGTGCGGGCCTGCCACCGGCGGCCACGGCGAAGCTGCCGCCCAGCGAGCGCGCCGGCGCCGCGGCCGTCTACGTGCCGAGCTGCACCAACCGCATCTTCGGCCGCTACAGCTCCGGCGGCGCGCGCGCGAACGGGGACGGCCGGCTGGGGAGCCTGGCCGAGGCGCTGGTCGCGGTCTCCGCCCGCGCCGGCCTGCCGGTCTGGATTCCGGACGAGCCGGCCGGCAGCTGCTGCGGCCTGCCATGGGCCTCCAAAGGCTACGAGGAGGCCCATCGCCACAAGGCCAACGAGATGGTCGAGCGGCTCTGGCGTTGGAGCGGCGAGGGCGAGCTGCCGGTGGTAGTCGACGCCGCCTCCTGCACCCACGCGGTCGCCGAGCCGGGCGAGGGGGTGTTGAGCGAGGAGAATGCCGAGCGCCTCGCGGCGATGACGATCCTCGACTCGGTTGCCTGGGCGCACGACCGGCTGCTGCAGCGACTGCGGATCGAGCGCCGGGTCGGCTCCGCCACCGTGCACCCGACCTGCGCCACCCGCCAGATGGGCCACGCCCCGCGCCTGCGCCGCCTGGCGAACGCCCTCGCCGAGGACGTCTACGTCGCCCCCTCGGCGACCTGCTGCGGCTTCGCCGGCGACCGCGGCATCTCCCACCCGGAGCTGACCGCCGCCGCGACCCGTCCACAGGCCGAGGAGCTCGCCGCCGCCGAGCGCTCCGGCCGCCACTTCGCCGCCTACCTGAGCAGCAACCGCACCTGCGAGATCGGCCTCACCCGCGCCACCGGCGAGCCCTACGAGTCCTTCGTCTTCCTGCTTGAGGAGCTGAGCCGGCGCCTTTAGGCCGCCATGTGACCACTGGCATCAAGCGTGACCGCCCGGTCTGGAGCCTCAAGAGCTGCTTGGGCCGCCGCACGCAATGACCCGGCGTCCAGCCGAAAACGGTCGGCTGCGACGCCTAGTAGATCGAGATGATTACGGGGGTTGAGCAACTCCACGTTGACCGGCTGTCGTCCCCGTAGGGAGACGTGGCAGTAGGTGTCGTCGATCGACTCTCCGGCATCCCAATGATCGACCTCGACCAGGTCGATCGATAGGGCGTCGGCTTGGCTGTCGTACTCGGCCTTCAACGCATCACCTCGGATGGATAGTGACGATCAGATCGGGCTCATCTATAGCGACGACGACTCGAACGCGAATTCCCCGCACCTCTCCAAGGTAGCGAAACTTTCCCATTTCATCCATATCAGTGCACATCGGGTTGGCCACTACCGATTCGGCATCGATTCGGGAAATTCCCAGTCGGCGGGCTCTGTTCTTCGCGTGTCTTGTCAGACGCACGCCCTCCTAAGTGCGCGTCGGAGCGAACTCTCCCCCTCAGACCGCGGATATTCCGATCCGCAGCTCGCGGCCGTCGAGGGTGGCGGTGACGCCGTCGGCGCCGTCGTAGGCGACGGCGGTGGCGAGCACCTCGCCGGCGATGTAGGGCTGGTGCTCGCGGGCTGCTGCGAGCAGCTCCTCGTCGCCGCCGAGGTTGAGTTCGATCCGGTCGGTGATCTCCAGGCCCGCCTCTTTGCGCGCGTTCTGCACCGCGTGGACGATCTCGCGGGCAAGGCCCTCGCGACGCAGCTCGTCGTCGAGCTCGAGCTGCAGGGCGACCGCGTGGCCCGCCTCCGCCTCGACCTCGTAGCCGTCCAGCGGCCGCAGCGAGAGGGTCACCTCGTCGGTGCCGATCGTGTGGTCGGCGCCGTCGATGTTGATCCCGACCTCGCCGCCCTCGGCCATCACCGCGGCGACGTGGACCGGGTCGAGGGCCTCGACCGCCGCGGCGACCTGCGGCATCCGCTTGCCGAAGCGCGGCCCGAGCGAGCGGTAGTTGGGCTTGACCGCGTAGCTGACCAGCTCCGACTCCTCGGCGACGAACTCGAGCTCCTTCACGTTCAGCTCCGCCTTGACCAGCTCGGCGCTGGCCTCGATCGCGGCGCGCTCGGTGTCGTTGGCGACGATCACGGCTTTGCGCAGCGGCTGGCGCACCTTCGCCTTGGCCTGGGCGCGGGCGGCCCGCCCAAGCTCGACCGTCAGCCGCACCGCCCCCATCGCCGCCTCGAGATCGGGGTCGACGAGCGACGAATCCGGCTCGGGGAAATCGCGTAGGTGGACCGAGTCGGGCAGATCGCCGGTGTCCCCCTTTTCGCCGCCGATCAGGTTGAGGTGGATCTCGTCGGCCAGAAAAGGCGTAAAAGGCGCCAGCATCGCCGCGGCCTCGAGCAGGCAGTGGCGCAAGGTGGTGAACGCCGCGCGGTCGCCCTCCCAGAAGCGCCGCCGCGAGAGTCGCACGTACCAGTTGGACAGCTCGTCGATGAACTCGGCGATCGCGCGTCCGGCGGCGGTGCAGTCGAAGCCGTCCATGTGCTCCCGCACGGCGAGGACCGTCGACTGCAGTCGAGAGAGCGCCCAGCGGTCCAGGTCCTCCACCCCGCTGGTGCGGTCGAAGTCCTCAGGGCCGAGACCCTCCGCATCCGCGTAGAGCACCCAGAAGGAGTAGGTGTTCCACAGCGTCAGCAGGAACTGGCGCACCGACTCGCCCACGGTGTCGACCGAGAAGCGGTAGCCCGACCAGGGCTGCTGCGAGGTCAGGTAGTACCAACGGAAGGCGTCGGCGCCGTGGGCCTCGATCACGTCCCACGGTTCGACCACGTTGCCCTTGCTCTTCGACATCTTCTGCCCTTCGGGGTCGAGGATCAGGCCGAGGCAGACGCAGTTGCGGTAGCTGCTGGCGTCGAAGAGCAGGGTCGACTCGGCGAGCAGGGTGTAGAACCAGCCGCGCGTCTGGTCGATCGCCTCGCAGATGAAGTCGGCCGGAAAGCGCTCCTCGAACAGCTCCTGGTTCTCGAAGGGATAGTGGAACTGGGCGAAGGGCATCGCACCGCTGTCGTACCAGGTGTCGATCACCGACTCGACCCGGCGCATCTCGCCGCCGCAGCGGTCGCACTCCACCGTCACCTCGTCGATGTAGGGGCGGTGCAGGTCGTCGGGCACATTGCCGCCGGCGCGCTCGCGCAGCTCGGCGACCGAGCCGGCGCAGAAGCGACCCTCGCAGCCCTCCCCTGTGCACTCCCAGATCGGCAGCGGGGTGCCCCAGTAGCGGTCGCGCGAGAGCGCCCAGTCGACGTTGTTCTCGAGCCATTTGCCGAAGCGGCCGTGCTTGATGTGCTCCGGGTGCCAGCCGATCCGCTCGTTGTTGGCAAGCAGGTCGTCACGGGCGCGCGAGGTGGCGACGTACCAGCTCGACTTGGCGAAGTAGAGCAGGGGCGTGCCGCAGCGCCAGCAGTGCGGGTAGGCGTGCTCGTAGACCTGCTCGCGGAAGAGCAGGCCGCGATCGGCGAGATCGTCAATCAGCGCACGGGTCACCTCGGCGTCCTTGACGAAGCGGCCCTCGAAGCGGGCGACCCGCTCGTCGAAGGTGCCGTCGGGGCGGACCGGGTTGTAGAGGGTGCCGTGCTGGGTGGGGTCGAAGATGTCGTTCTCGGCCGCGACTGCGTAGTCGTCCTCGCCGAACGCGGGCGCGATGTGGACGAGGCCCGTGCCGTCCTCGGTGGTAACGAACTCGCCGGCGACCACGGGGAAGCCGCCCGGCTCGCGGTCGTTCAGGTCGAACACCGGGCCCTTGTAGTGACGCCCGACCAGCGCCGAGCCCGGCAGGCGCTCGACAACCTCGGCGCCCTCGCCCAGCACGCGCTCGACCAGCGGCTCGGCGATGACCAGCGTCTCCTCCCCGACCCGGGCTTTCACATAGGTGACCTCGGGCGCGACCGCGACGGCGACGTTGCCGGGCAGCGTCCACGGGGTGGTCGTCCAGACCAGCAGCGACTCGCCCTCGGAGTCAAGCAACGGAAAGCGCACATATATGGAGGGGTCCTCGACGTCCTGGTAGCCGAGCGCGACCTCGTGCGAGGAGAGCGCCGTGCCGCAGCGCGGGCAGTAGGGGACGACCTTGTGGCCCTCATAGAGCAGGTCCTTCTTCCACAGCTCCGCCAGCGACCACCAGACGGACTCGATGTACTCGTTCTCCAGCGTGACGTAGGGATCGTCGAGGTCGATCCAGAAGCCGATCCGCTCGGTCAGCCGGTTCCACTCCTCGACGTACTCGAAGACCGACTCGCGGCAGCGGCGGTTGAACTCGGCGATGCCGTACTCCTCGATCTCGTGCTTGGAGGAGATGCCCAGCTGCTTCTCGACCTCGAGCTCGACCGGCAGGCCGTGGCAGTCCCAGCCCGCCTTGCGCGGCACCCGGTAGCCGCGCATCGTGCGGTAGCGGGGGTAGACGTCCTTGAAGACGCGTGAGAGCACGTGGTGGGAGCCGGGACGGCCGTTGGCCGTCGGCGGTCCCTCGTAGAAGCTCCAGACCTCGGCCCCCTCCCGGTTGGCAAGCGAGCGGCGGAAGACGTCGCGCTCGCGCCAGCGCTCGAGCACCCGCTGCTCGAGCTCGGGGAAGGACTGCTTCGGGTCGACCGCTCTGAAGCCTGGCATGAGCAGGTGATTCTCCACTAACCTGCGCGCGGCATGGCTACTCGCCTCGACCTGAACGGCAAGGTGGCGCTGGTCACCGGCGCCGCCCGCGGCATCGGCTTCGAGACCGTTCGCCAGATGCACCTGCGCGGCGCCTCGGTGGCGGTGGTCGACATCGACCCCGAGCAGGCGCGCGAGGCGGCCGAGCGGATCGGCGAGCGGGCGATCGGGATAGGTGCCGACGTCACCGACGACGCGGCGATCATGCGCGCCGTCTCAGAGACGGTCGAGCGCTTCGGCGGACTCGACGTCGCCGTCGCCAACGCCGGCATCGCCCAGTCGCAGGTGGCCACCGTGCGCGGCATCGGCAGCGAGGAGTGGGAGCGGGTCTTCGACGTCGACATGCTCGGCGTCTGGCGCACCGTGCGCGCGGCGCTGCCGCAGATCGTCGAGCGCAAGGGCCACATCCTCGTCACCGGCTCGGTCTACTCCTTCGCCAACGGCGTGCTCAATAGCCCCTATGCCGTCGCCAAGGCGGGGGTCGAGGCGCTGGGGCGGGGCCTGCGGGCGGAGCTGATGCCGCTCGGCGCCAGCGCCGGCGTCGCCTACTACGGCTGGGTCGACACCAAGCTCGTCCAGGAGGGGCTCGCGCGCAAGCACTCCGACCGCCTGCAGAAAAACGCGCCAGCTTGGCTGTTCAAGCGGATCGGTCCGGACGAGGCCGCCGCCGCGACCGTGCGCGGGATCGAAGAGCGCGCCCCGCGCGTCTTCGCGCCGAAGTGGTGGCGCTACGTCTCCGCCCTGCGCGGCATCCTCAACCCGATCCTCGACCGGCGCTTCGACAAAGACCCGCAGATGTTCGAGACGATCCGCGCGGTCGAGGCGGAAGCCGACGAGCAGGGCGCCGCCGCGGTCGTGGCCGCCCCTCGCTAGCCGTCCGGTCCGGCTCTACTCGCCCAGGTCGGCCGGCTCGCCGACGATGAAGTCGGTCTTCTTCGAGTCGGAGAACTTCACCCAGCAGTGCTCGGGGGCGGCGCCGGCGACCTCGATCAGCGCCGCTTCGATCCGCCTGGCGATCTCCGCCTTCTGCTCCTCGCTGCGGCCCTCGAACCAGTGGACGTGGACGAATGGCATGACCCCGGCAGCCTAGGTAAAGCCGCTCGGTCCTGCCTTGCCGCCTTGGGGGTCTCGCGCAGCGCGCCCTAGGCGAGCGCCGGCTCCAGCTCGGCCTCGAGCTTGCGCTTCGGCATCGCCCCGACCACTTTCTTCACCAGCGCCCCGTCCTTGAAGAGGAGCAGGGTGGGGATCGAGAGCACTTCGTACTGGGCCGCGGTCTGCTGGTTCTCGTCGACGTTGAGGCTGAGGATCTTCAGCTCCTCGCGCTCGGCGTCGATCTCCTCGAGGACCGGGTGGACGACGCGGCAGGGGCCGCACCAGGGGGCCCAGAAGTCGACTAGAACGGGGCCCTCGGCCTCCAGCACGTCGGCTTTGAAAGTGGCGTCGGTCACGTCGGTGAGCTTGCCGGTCACTGGTATCGGTCTCCTGCGAGTCGAGGTTCAGCGCTCAATACTTCAGAAAGTATAGCGAGGCGCCGGAAGGCTAGCTTGCAGCTTATGACGAATGCCGAGATCGCCGCCGCCTTCGAAGAGCTGGGCGTCCTCTACGAGCTCGACGGCGCGGTCAAATACAGGGTGCTCGCCTACTCGACCGCCGCCAAGGCGATCCGCGAGAGCCCCGTCTCGGTCGCCGAGCTGGCGGCGCAGGGACGGACGACCGAGATCCCCGGCGTCGGCAAGACGCTGGCGGAGAAGATCGACGCGCTGCTGGCGACCGGGGAGATCCCCGCCGCGGTGAAGCTGAAGGCGAAGTTCCCGCCGACGCTGATCGAGGTGACGCGCGTCCCCGGCGTCGGGGCGAAAACCGCCAAGCGGCTCTTCGACGAGCTCGGCGTCGCCTCGCTCGAGGACCTGAAGGTGGCGGCCGAGGCGGAAAAGGTGCGCGACGTCAAGGGGCTCGGCCCGAAGGCCGAGGAGAATGTCCTCGCCTCGCTGGAGCGGCTGGGCGAGCCCGGGGAGGGGCCGGGTCGTCTTCTGCTTTCGAAGGTGAAGCCGATCGCCGAGGAGCTGGCGGCGGCTTTGCGCGAGCACCCGGCGGCGAACCGGGTCGAGGTGGCGGGCTCGGTGCGCCGCTGGGGGGAGACCTGCAAGGACATCGACCTGATCGCGACCGCCGAGCGTCCCCAGGACCTGGCCGAGCACCTCGCCGGCCATGCCTTGATCGCCGTCGCCGGCAGCCCCGGCCCGAACGGCGTTCGCGCCCAGACTCACAACGGCATCTCGGTCGACCTGCGCATAGTCGCGCCGGAGGCCTTCGGCAACCTGCTGCAGCACTTCACCGGCTCGCAGGCGCACAACGTGCAGCTGCGCGAAGAGGCGGTGGCGCGCGGCCTCTCGGTCTCCGAGCACGGCATCGCCGACACCGAGAGCGGCGAGACCACCCTCTGTGCCTCCGAGGAGGAGGTCTACGACCGGCTCGGCTACTCCTACATCGAGCCCGAGCTGCGCGAGGGGCGGGGCGAGCTGAGGGCGGCGCGCGAGGGGGAGCTGCCGGATCTCGTCTCGGTCGAGGACATCCGCGGCGACCTGCACTCCCACACCACTCTCTCGGACGGGCGCAACACGCTGGAGGAGATGGCGGCGGCAGCGCGCGATCGCGGCTACGCCTACCTGGCGATCACCGACCACTCCGCCACCCACGGCTTCGGCAACCACGTCACCGACGAGCAGCTCTGGCGGCGGATCGAGGAGGTGCGCGAGTGGAACGAGGGGGTGCGCGGCTTCCGCCTGCTCGCCGGGACCGAGGCGAACATCGGCCTCGACGGCGCGCTCGACTACCCGGACGACCTGCTCGAGGCGCTCGACTGGGTCGTCGCCAGCGTCCACACCTCCTTCTCGGTCGGCGATAGGGCGATGACCGAGCGCGTCCTCACCGCGATCGAGGACCCGCACGTCGACTGCATCGGCCACCTCACCGGCCGTCTGATCGGCCGCCGCGAGCCCTACGGCATCGACGTCGTGGCGGTGGTCGAGGCGGCCGCGCGCACCGGCACGATGCTGGAGATCAACGGCAACCCCAACCGCCGCGACCTCTCCGAGCACCACGCCCGCCTCGCCAGGGAAGCCGGCGCGCGGATCGTCCTCAACACCGATGCCCACGGCGTCGACACGCTGAGCAACATGGCCTACGGCGTCGCCACCGCCCGCCGTGCCTGGCTCGGCCCCGACGACATCGCCAACAGCCGCGGCTGGCGCGAGCTCCAGAAGCTGTTGAAGCCCTAGCTACGCCTGGTTGAGGCGGTCGCTGCGCAGGCCGGGGGTGCGGACGAGCTCGATCGGGCGCAGGGCGGAGCTGGGGACGACGTAGAACTTGACGCCGTCGCGCTGCTCGATGCCGAGCACCGCCGCCTCGCGGGTGCGCAGCATCAGCGATACGAGCAGGGCGTAGCCGGCGCCGATCGCGGCGACGCCGGGGTAGATCGCGCCGAGTGCGCCGGCGATCAGGGCGGTGAGGCCGATCGGCCAGAGGCGGGCGGCGGCGACGCGCCCCGGCGGTTCGTCGGGCAGGGCGGTGGCGGTGCGGGCGCGGGCGAGGGCGTCGCGGACGCCGTCGGC
>JBKPOW010000092.1:0-6081 GCA_046733275.1 Actinomycetota bacterium | reverse complement strand
GAGGTGCGGCTGCGCCGCTACGCGCGCCCCGGCCCGCCCCCGGACGGCGAGGAGCGCCGCGGCTCGATCGACGCCCTCGCCGCCGAGTTGCGCGAGGTGCTCGACGACAGCGTCCGCGCCCACCTCGTCGCCGACGTCCCGGTCGGCGTCCTGCTCTCCGGCGGCGTCGACTCGGCCGGCCTCG
The DNA here is from genome assembly GCA_046733275.1 of Actinomycetota bacterium. Taxonomy (GTDB): domain Bacteria; phylum Actinomycetota; class Thermoleophilia; order Solirubrobacterales; family 70-9; genus VRUE01. The sequence continues at coordinate 5,897 of JBKPOW010000092.1, read as the reverse complement.
TCGCCCTCGCCGCCGGCGAGCAGGCCGAGCCGGTGAAGACCTTCTCGGTCGGGTTCGAGGAGGCGAGCTTTGACGAGCTCGACCGGGCGCGGCTCGTCGCCCAGCGCTACGGCACCGAGCACCACGAGATCGTCCTCCGCCCCGACGCGGTCGAGCTGCTACCCAAGCTGGTCGCGGCCTTCGACGAGCCCTTCGGCGACTCCTCGGCGCTGCCGACCTACCTCGTCTCCGAGCTGGCGGCGGGCGAGGTCAAGGTCGCCCTCTCGGGCGAGGGGGGAGACGAGCTGTTCGGCGGCTACTACACCTACGTCGCCGACCTGCTAGCGCCGCGCATCGGCCGCCTCGCCGCCCTCGCCGCGCCGCTGATCGAGCGTCTGCCCAGCTCCGACGAGAAGGTCAGCTTCGACTACAAAGCCAAGCGCTTCGCCCGCGGCGCCCGCCTGCCGCCGCTGGAGCGCCACCACGCCTGGAAGGAGATCTTCTCGCGCGAGCTGCAGGCGGCACTGCTCGGCAACCGCGACCCGGGCTGGGACCCGGTCGACCTCTACCGCGAGCGCTACGCCGAGACGGCCGGGGCGGAGCCGCTGGCCCGCCTGCAGGACGTCGACCTCGGCAACTACCTGGTCGACGACCTGCTGGTCAAGACCGACCGCTCCAGCATGGCCCACTCGCTGGAGCTGCGCGTGCCCTTCCTCGACAACGAGGTGGCGGCGACGGCGCTCGGGCTGGCGACGCCGCTCAAGGTGCGCGGCCTGGCGAAGAAGCGGCTGCTGCGCCGCGCCCTGGCGCCGCTGCTCCCGAAGGAGGTGCTACGCGGGCCCAAGCAGGGCTTCTCGATCCCAGTCGCCGCCTGGCTGCGCGGGCCGCTGCAGGGCTTCGCCCGCGAGACGCTCTCCGCCGAGACGCTCTCGCGCCAGGGCTGGCTCGACCCGGCGACGGTGACCGGCCTCCTCGACGCGCACTGCACCGGCCGCGAGGATTTCAGCCGCCAGCTCTGGGGGCTGATGGCGTTCACGCTCTGGTTCGACAGGTACGCGAACTAGCCTGGGACGATGCCGGCCGCGGTCGAAGCGCTGCTCGCCTTCCTCCTCGCGGGGGTACTGGCGTTGCTGCTGGTACCCGTCACCGACCGCCTGGCGCGGCGGATCGGCGCGATCGACGTCCCCGACGACCAGCGTTCCCTGCACGCCGCGCCGACGCCGCGCCTGGGGGGGCTGGCGATCTTCGCCGCCGTCCTCGCCGCCGCCCTGATCTGGCTGCCGTGGGACGCCGAGACGCGGGCGATCCTTGCCGGCGCGGCGCTGATCACCGCGGTCGGCATGCTCGACGACCTCTACGAGCTGAGCGCGGGAGCGAAGCTGCTGGGACAGACCGCGGCCGTGGTCATCCCCGTCTCGGCCGGGGTGACCGTCGACAGCTTCACCGTCCCCTTCCTCGGTCAGCTCAACCCTGGGTCGGTGGAGCTGCTCGGCCTGCCGGGCAGCGGCGCGATCGACCTCGGCGACGTCGGCACGACGATCGGCATCGTCGCGATGATCAACGTGATCAACCTGATCGACGGCGTCGACGGCCTCGCCGCCGGCGTCTGCGTCATCTCCGGCGTCGCCCTCGCCGTGATCGCGCTCTCGCTCGACCGCAACCCCGCGGGGATCCTCGCCGCGCTCACCGCCGGCGCCTCGCTCGGCTTCCTCCGCCACGGCTTCCCGCCGGCCAGCACCTTCATGGGCGACACCGGCTCCAACCTGCTCGGCTTCCTGCTCGGCGTCGTCGCTGTACAGGGCGCCCTGAAGACCAACGCCGTCATCGCCCTCTTCCTGCCGCTGATCGTGCTCACCGTGCCGATCCTCGACACCGGCTTCGTCGTCGCCAAGCGGCTCAAATACGGCCGCCCGGTCTACAAAGCCGACCGTTGGCACTTCCACCACCGCATGGCCAACATCGGCTTCTCGCAGCGGCGCACGCTGGCCTACCTCTACGGCTGGACCTTCGTCATGGCCGCCCTCGCCCTCGCCCTGCGCTTCGTCCCCTACAGCGACGACCACGGCAACTTCGACCTCCTCTGGAGCGCCGTGATCGGCGTCTTCGGCCTCGCCGCTCTGGCCGCCAGCGTCTACCTCGTCTACGTGCTCGAGATCCTCAAGCTGCGCCGCTTCGGCCGCGTCGACCCGGAGACGGGGGAGTTCGGCCTGGTCGACCCCGAGACCGGCGAGTTCGAAGCGATCGTGCCCCGCCAGTAGGACTTTGTGCGAGGTTGTGACAAACCTCACGAATCGGCTCTAGAAAGCGGATCGTCGGCCCTTTGGGATATAGTCATTGGTACCACTCGCCCGGCCCCCGCCGGGCGTTTTACGCGGTAATGCCGCTCAACTTCTCCGAGGTTTCGAGACCTTTCTGACGTTATGTCCCCTCCCAAGCACGTCGACCTCCTGGCGCTTGCCGCCGCCCTCGCCGTCTTCGTCCTCGGCGGGCTGCCCCTGCTCGGCTACGCCATCGCCGCGGCCGCCTGGCTCGCCCAGCGGGGGATCCAGGTGCTCGCCGGCCGCCGCATCGCCGCGGAGCTGGCCGGCGGGAATCGTCAGCGGGCGATGGGGGCGCTCGCCGCGACCATGCTCGGCCGCGTCTGGCTGATGGTCACCGCGGCGCTGCTCGCCGGGATCGCCGACCGCGACGCCGGCCTCGCCGCCGCGGTCCTGCTCGCCGTCCTCTTTACCGTCTCCTTCGCCGCGCAGGGCATCGTCTACCTCTTCGAGTCCGAGCCCGAGGGGCAGGGGGCGGCGCAGTGAGCACCAAGGCCAAGGTCCTGATCGGCTTCGGCGTCTACTTCGCGGTAACGATCCTGATGGTGCTGATCTTCGGCAGCGACGGCAAAAACGAAAGCTTCCAGCCGCAGAACGAGTTCAAGCTCGAGACCTGGCTCGACATCCACCTCGGCAGCCTCGACCTCAGCATCAACAAGGCGGTCGTCTACCTCGCCCTCGCCAGCGGCCTGACGATCTTGACGATGGTCTGGATCTCACGCCGCATGACGGAGAAGCCGAACCGGGTGCAGACCGCGATCGAGGTCGCCTACGACCTGACCAAGAACAACATCACCGGCGGCAACATGGACCCCAAGCTGGCGGCACGCTGGTTCCCCTTCCTCGCCGCGCTCTTCTTCTTCATCTGGTTCTCCAACATGATCGGCTTCCTGCCGTTGCCGACCAACACCGAGCACCCGGTCGACATCCTCGGCATCGAGGTCCCCGCCTTCGCCCTCTACGCCGCCACCGCCAACATCTCGATCCCGCTGGTCCTGACGCTCGTGGTCTGGGTCTCCTACCACGTCGAAGGGATCCGGGCCAAGGGCTTCATCCCCTACTTCGCCGGCTGGCTGCCCCCCGGGCTGGAGGAGATGAACCCGATCGGCAAGGCAGCGATCTTCCTGATCGAGGTGATCTCGCACTTCGTGCGGCTGATCTCCCTCTCCGTGCGTCTCTTCGCCAACATCCTCGCCGGCCACCTGCTGCTGCTCTTCATGGGCGGCGGGCTTGCCGTGCTGCTCGGCATCGCCGCGCTGGGCGCGCTCACCTTCCCGATGGCCTTCGTCTTCTTCATCTTCGAGGTCGGCCTGGTCGCCACCCTGCAGGCATTTATCTTCTCGACCCTGACCGCGATCTACATCGGCGGAGCCACCTCCGCCAGCCACTAAAAAACGAAAGGAAGTCGAACTCGATGGATCTCATGTCCCTACCGATTGCCGAGGTCACCGACGAAGGTGTGACGGACGCCGGCAAGGCGATTGCGCTCGGCGTCGGCGCCGGGCTCGGCTCGATCGGCGCCGGCATCGGCGTCGGCTTCATCTTCGGCAAGGAGATCGAGTCGGTCGCCCGCCAGCCGGAGATGAAAGACGAGCTGCAGAGCATCCGCTGGCTCGGCTTCGCGCTGACCGAGGCGGTCGCCTTCTACACCTTCATCTTCGGCCTGATCGCTTTCTTCCTCTAGGTCGATCGCGTGGAGCTACTTGCCGGTGACATAGCGGGCTTCCTCGTCCTCGCGACCGAGGCGGCCGCGCATGGGGAGGAAGAAGGCGGCAGCTTCCTGGTCTCGCCGGGCCTCGGCCTGATGATCTGGACGCTGGTCATCTTCCTCTTCACCATGTGGGTGTTGAGCAAGGTCGCCTTCCCCAGGATCCAGGAGGCGCTCGACAAGCGCGCCAAGGCGATCGCCGAGTCGATCGAGGCGGCCGAGCGGCAGCGGCGCGAATCCGACGAGCTGCTCGAGGAGTACCGCGGGCGCCTCGCCGAGGCGCGCGAGCAGGCCGACGACATCATGGCCCGCGCCCGCAAAGCCGCCGAGGTCGCCGAAAGCGAGGCGACCAGCGCCGGTAAGGAGAGACGCGAGGAGCTGGTCTCCGCGGCGAAGCGCGACATCGAAGCGGAGACGCGGCGCTCGCTCGAGCAGATCCGCAAGGAGGTCGCCGACCTGACCGTGCTCGCCACCGAGAAGGTGACCCGCAAGAGCCTCAGCGCCGAGGACCAGCGTCGCCTGGTCGAGGAGGCGCTGAACGAGGTCGACTTCAGCAGCCTCTCCGGAGCGGAGGGTTCGCGCAACTGATGGAGGCCGCACGCGTATACGCCGAGGCGCTCTTCGAGGTCGCCAGGGAGAAGGGCAAGCTCGACGCGATCGGCGCCGACCTGGCGCAGTTCGCCGACGCGGTCGAAGCCGACCGCAACCTGCAGGTCTTCCTCTTCAGCCCCCACTTCTCCTCGGCGGAGAAAATCGAGGGACTGCGGCGCGCGGTCAGCGGCGCCGACCCCGAGCTGCTCAACTTCCTCGAGCTGCTGATCGAGAAGGGGCGGACGACCGAGGTCTTCCGCATGCGGCGCGAGTTCGAGCAGCTCTGGAAGCGGGAGAACAAGCGCATCGACGTGACCGTGACCAGCGCGGTCGAGCTGGACCCGGCCGTGGTGGCCAAGATCGGCGAGGAGATCGAGCGTCAGACGGGCCAGAAGGTCGAGCTGGCCAGCCGCGTCGACGACGAGATCCTCGGCGGCATCGTCCTGCAGGTAGGCAACATGGTCCTGGACGCGAGCATTCGCAGTCGTTTGGAGAAACTTCGAAAGAGCGTCGCCCAAGCGGCGTAAGGAGGCAGAGAGCACCCGATGGAGATCAAGCCCGACGAGATCGCGTCGATCCTCAGAGAGAGGATCGAGGGACTGGACACCGGCAGCGCCGACCTCTCGGAGGTAGGCACCGTGCTGTCCGTCGCCGACGGGATCGCCCGCATCCACGGCCTCGACAACTGCATGGCGCTGGAGATGCTCGACCTGCCGCACGGCGTCACCGGCCTCGCCCTCAACCTCGAGGCCGACAACGTCGGTGCCGTGCTCTTCGGCGAGTGGGACAAGATCGTCGAGGGCGACACGGTCAAGCGCACCGGCCATCTGCTGCAGATCCCGGTCGGCGAGGAGCTGCTCGGCCGCATGGTCGACCCGCTCGGCCGCCCGCTCGACGACAAGGGCGAGGTGGCGACCTCGCAGAGCCGCCCGGCCGAGTTCAAAGCCCCCGGCGTCGTCCAGCGCCAGCCGGTGACCGAGCCGGTACAGACCGGGCTGATGTCGATCGACGGGATGATCCCGATCGGCCGCGGCCAGCGAGAGCTGATCATTGGCGACCGTCAGACCGGCAAGACGGCGATCGCGATCGACACGATCATCAACAACAAGGACAAGGATCTGATCTGCATCTACGTCGCGATCGGCCAGCGGATGTCGACCGTGGTCCAGCTGCGCGAGGTGCTCGAGGAGAACGGCGCGATGGAGAACACGATCATCGGCGCCGCCCCCGCCGACGAGGCGGCGCGGTTCAAGTACATCGCCCGCTACGGCGGCTGGGCGATGGGGGAGCACTGCGTCTAG
>JBKPOW010000091.1:0-28507 GCA_046733275.1 Actinomycetota bacterium | reverse complement strand
CCCCGCCGGTCGAGCGGGGGTGCAGGAAGGCGACCCGGCTCTGGCGGATGCCGGTCCGCGGCTGCTGGTCGATCCGCTCGATCCCGGCGGCGGCGATCCTCTCCAGCGCCGCGTCGATGTCCTCGACCGCGTAGGCGACGTGGTGCAGGCCGGGCCCCTTGCGGGCGAGGAACTTGCCGACCGCGGTCTCGGGGCCGAGCGGCCGCAGCAGCTCGACGTGCCCGTCGCCGACGTCGAGCAGGACCGCCTCGACCCCCTGCGACTCGACCGTCTCGCGGTGGGCCAGCTCCATCTCGAAGCTGCCCTGGTAGAGATCGATCGCCGCGTCGAGGTCCTCGACGGCGACGCCGATGTGGTCGATCCTTCCGAACATCGGGGCGGGAGTCTAGATGGACAGCTAGGTCGCCGGCGGGGGCTCGCCCTCGTCGCGGCCCGTCTCCTCGACGCGGAGGATCTCGGCCAGCGCGGCGATCCCCACCTGCAGCTGCTCGGGCGTCGGCTCCTTGGTCGCCAGCCGGCGCTGGATCTCGCGGCCGGGGGTGTGGAAAGCCTCGGCTAGAGGAGCGCCGTGGTTGCGGTCGCTCCAGGCGAACATCTCGACCGCGAGCGAGGCGCCGCCGAGGCCGACCGCGGCGCGCGCCAGCGGGCTCGGCCGTTCGACCAGCCGCTCGAGCGCGACCGTGCCGCCGGCGGAGAGCAGCATCATCGGCGCGATCAGGTTGGAGCCGCAGCGGTCGTGCTCCTTCGGCACCCCGGCCGGGTCGTCCACCCCCTGCTCGTAGGCGGCGATCGCCTTGTGCTCGACCCCGTGGTAGGCGGCCAGGTCGCGGTCGCTGAGGGCGATCACGGCAGGGGTGGCGCCGAGCGCCTGCACCAGCCCCTCGCGCAGGGCCCCGCCCGCCATCCGGCGGCGCAGCGCGGCGGTGGCGACCAGCGTCAGGCCGATCGCAGCCAGCACGCGGCGGTCCTCGAACGGCAACCGAGCCTCCGGCATCCGCCGCCGCACGATCGGCAGCACCGCCATCGCCTCGGCCAGCTTCAACGGTCCCCGCAACCCCGGCACCCGTTGGGCCAGCTTCGGCGCCAGCTCCGGTTTGCGCGCGGAGGCGACGACGACTTCGCCGGCGTCGTCTCGCACCGCCGCGGCCCAGTGGGTCGGCCCGTGGATCAGTAGGCCGTTGCGCAGCGCCATGCCGCCGAGTCTGAGCTTCTCGCTCACGGAGTCCAGCCGGGCGGGAAGGCCCCGGCGGGGACGTCGCCCTTGCCGGGGTCGAAGAGGGAGAGGAGCTTCGCCGCCGGCCGCTCCTCGATCAGCGGCCGCACGTCGCCGATCTGGACCATGAGGTGCAGCGAGGAGCCGAGTTGGAAGTCGGCGGCGGTCGGCTCCGCGCCACCGATCGCACCCTCCTCCAGCAAGCGGTCGACCGCGTCGAGCTGACCCGGCAGCCCCTGCAGCGTGGCGTGGACCCGCTGGGCGTCGATCTCCAAGTAGCGCCAGGCGCGTCGCATCGCCTTGATCGCGAAGTCGGTGCCGGCCGGGTCGAGCTGTCCCGCCCCGGCGAAGGTCCCCATCGACTCGGGACGGAAGTGGAGCGCGCCGAAGACCAGCACCCGGGCGCTCATCTGGACGTCCTCGGCAAGCCCGGGCTCGACCTCGCGGATCTGCTCGGCGACCGCCGCCGGGTAGAGCCCGGCCTCGGGATTCAGCTGGTCGAGGCGGGCGAAGATCGCCGACGTCCCGTGCACCGGCTCATCGTCGATTAGCAGCCCGGGGACCGTACGCCGCCCCTCGCCGTAGACCCTTTCGACCTCCTCGGCCTGCTGCCCGGTGACCAGTTCCACCGTCTCGTACTCATGCCCGAGCCGGTCGAGCGCCGCGCTCACCGCCAGGCAGGGGTGAGAGAACGGGACCACGTGGAGGGTGAGACGCGGTTCTGAGGCCATCGCTGCAGACGATACCGGCGCCCGAAAAGGACCCCCGGGACCGCCCGACGACCGCGGAGCGCGCGGTCGTCGGTCCCCCCTGTATTCCCCCTGTTACGTCCCGGCCGGAGACCCCCAGTCCAGGCCTCCGGCCGGTGTGTCGGCTCTCCCTGGCTCTAGCTTGGAAAGCCGCCTCTTGAAACACGGCGTCTACGAAGAAGTTGCGCTTGGGGCTAGGGGCTCGCAGGGCCCTTGGAAAGCCGCTTGCGGAGCGCCTCCAGGCGCCTTCCAAGCTCCGCCTCGAAGCCGCGATCGGTCGGCTGGTAGAACCGCGATCCCTCCATGCCGGGCGGCATCAGCGACTGGTCGCTGACGGCACCCGGCTCGTCGTGGGCGTAGCGGTAGCCCTCGCCGCGGCCGAGCTTGCTCGCACCCGGGTAATGGGCGTCTCGCAGGTAGTCGGGGGGCGTCTTGGCGCCGTGCTCGCGCACCTCGCCGCGGGCGCGGCCGAGCGCTTTGTAGGAGGCGTTGGACTTGGGGGCGAGGGCGAGGTAGACGGCGGCCTGGGCGAGGTTGAGCGCGCACTCGGGCAGGCCGACCCGGTCGACAGCGCGGGCCGCCGCGTCGGCGACGAGCAGCGCCTGCGGGTCGGCGTTGCCGACGTCCTCGGAGGCGAGGATGACCATGCGGCGGGCGATGAAGCGCGGGTCCTCGCCGCCCTCGAGCATCACCGCCAGGTAGTAGAGCGAGGCATCGACGTCGGAGCCGCGCGTCGCCTTGATCCAGGCCGAGACGAAGTCGTAGTGGCGGTCGCCCTCGCGGTCGTAGTCCAGCGCCTTGCGCTGCAGCGCGTCCTCGACCGCGGCGACGTCGATCGCAGCCGATTTTGACCCACCTCCAGGGGGGTCAAAGTCGGCTGCGCGCTCGACTGCCCGCTCCAGGGCAGAGAGGGCGACGCGGGCGTCGCCGCCGGAGCGCCGCGCCAGCATCTCCAGCGCGGCATCCTCGACCGGCGGCGGCTCGGCGAGGCCGCGCTCGGGGTCGGCGAGCGCCCGTCGCAGCAGCTCCTCGACCTGCTCGGCCGAGAGCGGCTGCAGCTCGTAGATCTGGCAGCGCGAGAGCAGGGCCGAGTTGACCTCGAAGTAGGGGTTCTCGGTGGTCGCCCCGATCATCGTCAGCAGCCCCTCCTCGACCGCCGGCAGCAGCGCGTCCTGCTGCGCCTTGTTGAAGCGGTGGATCTCGTCGAGGAAGAGGATCGTCGGCCGCCCGTTCGCCCGCCGCCGCTCCCGCGCCCGCTGGATCACGCCGCGGATCTCCGCTTTGCCGGCGTTCACCGCCGACTCCTCCTCGAACGCCCCATCGGCCCGCGAAGCGGCGATCCGCGCCAACGTCGTCTTCCCCGACCCCGGCGGCCCGTACAAGATGGCGCTATGGGGATGACCGCTTTCGATGGCGGTGCGCAGAGCGGACCCCTCCCCCAGCACATGCTCCTGCCCAACCAGCTCATCCAAGCTTCTCGGCCTCATCCGCACGGCCAACGGAGCATCGGCAGCTATCTCTTCCCGCGGGGATCCTGGGTCGGCCTCGAAAAGACGGTCGTTCACTGAGTCGAGTATGAGGGAGACGGGGGAGGTGTCGGCGGAGCCTCCACGGCTGTTGCTCCGGCGACACCTCCCCCGTCTCCCCCTACAATCGGCCTCATGGAGATCGCCACGCAGCCCCAAGCCGCCCAGTCCACCCTCGAGTCCTTCAACCCCGCCACGGGCGAGCTGGTCGGCTCCGTCCCCACCATTACGCCCGACCAGGTCCAGGCCGTGGTCGACGACGTCGCCCGCATCCAGCCCGCCTGGGCCGAGCTCACCCCCAAGGCCCGCGGCGCCTACCTGAGGCGCGCCGCCGACGCGCTGCTCGACGACATCGACGAGCTCGCCGAACTGCTCGTCAACGAGCAGGGCAAGCCGCGTACCGAGGCCTACACGATGGAGCTGCTGCCGACCGTCGACGCGCTGCACTGGTGCGCCAAGGCCGGCCCCAAGATCCTCGCCGACGAGAAGGTGCGGATGAGCCAGGCCTTCCTCGCCAGCAAGAAAGGTCGCTTCACCTACGAGCCGATCGGCGTCGTCGGCGTGATCGCGCCCTGGAACTATCCCTGGTCAATCCCCTTCGGCGAGGTGGCGATCGCGCTGATGGCGGGCAACGGCGTCGTGCTCAAGCCGGCCAGCCTGACGCCGCTGCTGGGCGAGGCGATCCGTCGCGTCTTCGAGAAGGGGGGCCTGCCGGAGGGTCTGGTCCGCGTCGTCCACGGCGGCGGCGCCGTCGGCGACGCGCTCGCTCGCTCCAGCGCCGGCAAGATCTTCTTCACCGGCTCGGTCGAGATCGGCCGCAAGGTCGGCGAGGTCTGCGCCGGCCAGCTGAAGGGCTCGGTGCTCGAGCTCGGCGGCAAGGACCCGATGATCGTCTGCGCCGACGCCGACCTCGACAACGCGATCTCCGGCGCCGTCTGGGGCGGCTTCGCCAACGCCGGCCAGACCTGCTCGGGGATCGAGCGGGTCTACGTCGTGCGCGAGGTCGCCGACCGCTTCGTCGAGGGCGTCGCCCACGAAGCGCAGAAGCTTCGCCTCGGCAGCCCGCTCGAGTGGGAGACCGAGATCGGCCCGATGACCTCCGAGGGGCAGTACGAGATCGTCGTCGACCTGATCGAGGACGCGGTCGCCTCCGGCGCGACCAAGCTCTGCGGCGGCCCGACCGAGGTCGCCGGCTTCCCCGGCAAGTTCGTCGCCCCGACCGTGCTCACCGGTGTGACGCACGAGATGCGGATCATGCGCGAGGAGGTCTTCGGCCCGGTGCTGCCGATCGTCGTCGTCGACTCCGAGCAGGAGGCGATCGAGCTCGCCAACGACTCCGAGTTCGGCCTCGGCGCCTCGGTCTGGACCAAGGACCGGCAGAAGGGCGCGCGGATCGCGCGGCGGATCGAGTCCGGCATGGTCTGGGTCAACGACCACTCCTTCAGCCACGGCGCCTGCCAGTGCGCTTGGGGCGGGGTCAAGGACTCCGGCGTCGGCCGCTCGCACTCCAAATTCGGCTTCTACGAGTGCGTCAACGTGAAGATGAACGCCTGGGAGCCCGGCCTCACGCGCGACTTCTGGTGGCATCCCTACGACCGCACCCTGGGCGAAGCGGTGCGCGCATCGGCCAAGCTGCTCTACGGCAAAGGCGCGACGCGGACCAAGGCGCTGCGCGAGGGCGCCGGGCCGCTGCTCGCGGTCGGCGCGCGCACGCTGCGCAAGCGCCGCAGTTGACGCTTCCACTGTTCCTTTTCCTCGCCATACGGACATAAGGAACAGTGGAAGGTGATGAGATGACGATCGGCGAGGCGATCGAGCTGCGCGGCCTGCGCCGCGACTACGGCGAACGCGCCGTCCTGGCCGGGGTGGACCTCTCGGTCCGTGAGGGGGAGACGTTGCTGGTGCTGGGTCCGAACGGTGCCGGCAAGACCACTCTGCTGCGCGTCCTCGCCACCCTCCTGCGGCCCGGCGGCGGCGAGGTGCACGTGCTGGGTGCGCGCCTACCGGGTGAGGCGTGGAAGGCACGCGGCCGGATCGGCTTCCTCGGCCACGAGCCGATGCTCTACCGCGACCTGAGCGGGCGCGAGAACCTTCGCTTCCACGCCCGCCTGCACGGCATCGGGCGCGAGGTGACCGAGGCGCGCATCTCCGCCCTGCTCTCCGCCGTCGAAATGGAGCGCCGGGCGGATGACCGGGTCGCCGAGCTCTCGGCAGGGATGCGGCAGCGGCTGGCGATCTGCCGCTGCGTCCTGCACGAGCCGGAGTTGCTGCTGCTCGACGAGCCCGACTCCAACCTCGACGCCGAGGGACGCGAGCTGGCCCACCAGCTGATCGGACCCGGCACCGGCCGCACCCGCGTCGTCGTCACCCACGACCCCGAGCGCTTTTGGCCCAAGGCCGACAAGGTGCTCACGCTCGGCATCGACGAACCGGCGGCGGTCGCGGCATGACTCCCTCGCGCACGGCCTTTGTCGCCATCCTCGGCAAGGACCTGCGCGCCGAGCTGCGCACCCTGCAGTCGCTGCCGGCGATGGCGCTCTTCGCCGTCACCACCTTCGTCGTCTTCCGCTTCGGCCTCGACCGCACGGCGCTCTCCGGCGACCTCGCCGCCGGCGTGCTCTGGGTGACGCTGCTATTCGCCGCGATCCTCGGCATCAACCGCCTCTTTGTCGCCGAGCGCGAGGAGGGCGGCTTCGACGCGATCCGCCTCGCGCCGATCGACCGCACCGCCCTCTTCGCCGCCAAGGCGGCGGCGCTGCTCGTCTACCTGGTCGCGCTGGAGCTGGTCGTCGTCCCAGTCTTCGCCGTCTTCTTCCTCGACTCCGCCGCGGCCCTGCCGCCGCTCGCCCTCGTCGTCCTGCTCGGCGACGTCGGTCTCGCCGCGACCGGCACGCTGATCTCCTCGATGGCGGTCAACTCGCGCGCCCGCGACCTGCTGGCGCCCCTCGTCCTGCTGCCGCTGGCGCTGCCGCTCTCGATCGCCGCCACCGGCGCGCTGGAGCCATTGCTGGCCGTGGGCGGGCCCGGTTACGAGCGCTTCGGCACCTGGCTTGCGGTGCTCGGCCTATACGATTTGGTCTTCCTCTTGGTCGGATACGCGGTGTTCGACTTCCTCCTCGAGGACTGAGGCGCCAGACCACCTCCCCACCGCGCCCAACGCATGTACGGCAAAGGCCTGAGACCCCTCTCGATCGCGACCGTCGCGGCGCTCGCCGCCTCGCTCTCGCTGGTCTTCTTCTACGCGCCGCTCGACGCCGACCAGGGCTTCATCCAAAAGATCTTCTACCTGCACGTGCCGCTGGCGATCGTGGCGCTGGTCGGCTTCGTGGTCGGTGGCGTCTTCGCGATCCTCCACCTGCACAGCGGCGACTCTCGCTGGGACGCCTACTCCTACGTCTCGATTCACATGTCGGTGATCTTCGGTGTCGCCGTGCTGATCACCGGCTCGATCTGGGCCAAGGCCTCGTGGGGGCACTGGTGGGTGTGGGACGAGCCGACGCTGGTCAGCTTCCTGATCGTCTTCCTGATGTACGCGACCTACTACCCCTTCCGCTACGCGATCGAGGACCGCGAGCGGCAGGCGCGCTACGCCTCGGTCTTCGCGATCGTGGCGGGGGCCTTCGTCCCACTCAATTTCATCGCCGTGCGGATGGCCGAGAGCCTCGTCCACCCGCGCACCTTCGCCACCGCCAACGGCGGCCTGCCGGGCGAGATGATGTTCACCTTCCTCGTCAGCCTGGTCGCGATCGGCCTGCTCTGGGTGACCCTGGTCAAGTTCGAGCTGACCGCGAAGAGCGCCTCCGGGCAGCTGAAGCGCCTGCGCCGGGCGCTCGACGCGCCGTCGCCGGGTGGCTCCTCCCGCGTCGCCCCGGAGGTGAGCTGATGCTGCCGATCGCCGCCCCCGCGCTGCCGCTCGACGAGGCGGGCAAGTACGTCGCCGGCGCCTACGTCGTCTTCCTCGTCCTGATCGTCGTCTACGTCGCGATCATGGCGGCGAAACTGCAGCGGATCGAGCGCGAGCTGAGAGAACTCGCCGGCTTCGTCGAGCACCGCGCCAACGGCGACGGCCAGGCCGCGCGCGAGCGCGAGGAGATCTCGGCCGATGTCTGAGCTGCTGGCGCTGGGCGTCTCGCACAAGACGGCGCCGCTCGACCTGCGCGAGCGCCTCTCGCTGACCGAGGGGCGCGCGGTCGGCGCGCTGCACGAGCTGACCGCGGTCGATGGGATCCACGAGGCGGCGGCGATCTCCACCTGCAATCGCACCGAGCTCTACCTGATCGTCTCCGACGCGGTCGAAGCGGAGTCGAGCGCGCTCGGCGTTCTCACGCGCCAGGCGGAGATCCGCCCGACCGAGCTGCTCGGCCACCTCTACTCGCTGCGGGCGGGCGAAGCCGCCCACCACCTCTTCCAGGTCACTGCCGGGCTCGACTCGATGATCGTCGGCGAGGCCGAGATCCAGGGACAGGTCAAACGCGCCTACGAGCTGGCCCTGGTCGAGGGCGCCACCGGGCCGATCCTCAACCGTCTCTTCCGCGGCGCGCTCGCCGCCGGCGGCCGCGTGCGCGAGGAGACCGCGATCGGCGAGAAGAACGTCTCGATTCCCTCGGTCGCGGTCGACCTGGCGCGGCGCACGGTCGGCGAGCTGGTTGAGAAGCGGGTGCTGGTGATCGGCGCCGGCGAGACCGCCGAGCTGGTCGCCAGGGCGCTGGTGGCGCAGGGCGCGGCGAGCGTCTTCGTCGCCAACCGCCACTACGACCGCGCGATCGGCCTGGCGCAGCGCTTCAAGGGCGAGGCGGTCCGCTTCGAGGAGCTGCCCGAGCAGCTGCAGGCGGCCGACATCGTCGTCTCGGCGACCAACTCGCCCCACCACATCGTCGAGCGCGAAGGGCTCGGCCAGGTGATGGAGACAAGGCACGGCCGACCGCTACTCCTGGTCGACATCGCCGTGCCGCGCGACATCGAGCCCGAGTGCCGCGAGATCGCCGGGGTCAGCCTGCACGACATCGACGACGTGCAGCAAATCGTCGAGCGCAACGCCGGCGACCGCGAGGGCGAGGCGCGGCGGGCCGAGCCGATCATCGCCGCCGAGCTGGACCGCTTCGAGCGCTGGCTCGCCTCGCTCGAGGTGGTGCCGACGATCGCCTCGCTGCGCGAGCGCGCGGACGAGATCGTCGAGCGGCTGCTGGCCGAGAACGAGGACCGCTGGGAGATCCTGGGCGAGGCCGACCGCGAGCGCCTGGCCGCGCTGGCAAGGGCGATCGTCTCCCGCTTGCTGCACGAGCCGACGCTGCGGATGAAGCGCTCGGCCGGCAGCGACGAGGCCTACCTGTACGTAAGCGCCCTGCGCGAGCTGTTCGGGTTGGACGCCGAAACTGAGCCCGAGGGCGAGACGGGCGGCGCCGACGTGACGGACATCGCAGAGCGCCGCAAGGGCCGCGAGTCCGGCTGAGGACGCGAATGGCGTTGCGCCTCGCCACCAGAGGCAGCGCGCTTGCGATGGCGCAGGCGAAGCAGGTCGCCGAGCTGCTCGGCGGCGGCGAGCTGGTCGAGGTCTCCTCCGACGGGGAGCCCGGAGACAAGGCGCGCTTCGTGCGGGGTGTGGAGCTGGCCCTCCTCGAGGGAGAAGCGGATATCGGGGTGCACTCGGCAAAGGACGTGCCGGCCGAGATGCCGGAGGGGCTGGTCATCGCCGGAGTGCCCAAGCGAGAGGATCCAGCAGATGTGTGGATAGGGGATGTGGCTCCTTTGTCGGACACATCCCAACAAAGGAGCCACAGGGAGACGTCCCTCGACGATGTGCCGAAGGGCGCACGGGTGGGCACGGCCAGCCTGCGACGCCAGGCGCAGCTGCTTGCGGCGCGGCCAGACCTGGAGGTGAGCGAGTTGCATGGCAACGTCGACACGCGTCTGCGCAAGCTCGCCGAGGGAGAGTTCGACGCGATCGTGCTTGCCGCGGCGGGCCTGCGGCGACTTGGGCGCGAGGACGAGGCTTCGTTCTCGATCCCGGCCGACGCAATGACCCCGGCGGCGGGACAGGGCGCGCTCGTCCTGCAGGCCCGCCGTGACGACGCGGAGGCGATCGCCGCGGCGGGGGCGATCGGCGACGAGACCGCACTGCGAGAGCTGACCGCAGAGCGCGCGGTCGTAGCCTTGCTCGACGCCACCTGCTCGACGCCGATCGGTGTCCACGCGCGCCTCGCCGGCGCAGCGGAGGGAGACGGAGACGAGAGCGGCCTAGTGCTCGAGGCCTTCGTCGGCCTGCCCGACGGCAGCGAGTGGATACGCGACAGGGTGGAGGGCGACGACGCCGAGCCCGCCGCGGCCGGCGCCCTCCTCGCCGAGCGCCTGCTCGGCGCCGGCGCCCGCGACATCCTCGACCGCGCCGAGGCACTCACCGGTTGAATTCTTCAGTGGATAGAAATGTGTCCTATACCGACAAAGGTCACCACGGAATGAACGCGCGGCCCGGTGTGGTGTATCTGGTCGGTGCCGGGCCGGGCGATCCTGGGCTGATGACGGCGCGGTCGCTGGAGCTGATCGCCTCGGCCGACGCGGTCTTCCACGACCGCCTGATCCCGCCGGGTGCGCTCGACGGCGCCCGAGTCGACGCCGAGCTGGTCTACGTCGGCAAGGCGCCGGGCAAGCCTTCGATCTCCCAGGAGGAGATCGGTGAGCGCCTGATCCAGGCAGCACGGACCGGCAAAAGCGTCGTGCGGCTCAAGGGCGGCGACCCGTTCGTCTTCGGCCGTGGCGGCGAGGAGGGCGAGGCGCTGCGCGCAGCGGGGGTCGAGTTCGAGGTCGTCCCCGGCATCACCGCCGGCGTGGCGGCGAGCGCCTACGCCGGCATCCCTGTCACCCACCGCGACGACGCCTCCGCCGTCGCCTTCGTCACCGGGCACGAGGGTCCGGAGAAGGAGGAGACCGCGCTCGAGTGGGAGGCGCTGGCCCGCTTCCCCGGCACGCTCGTCTTCTACATGGGGGTCAGGCGCCTCGGCGAGAACGCCGCGGCGCTAATCGCCGCCGGCCGCGACGCCGAAGAGCCCGCCGCGGCGGTCGAGCGCGGCACGATGGCCGGCCAGCGCACCGTCGTCGCCACGCTCGGCACCCTTGCCGAGGCGGTCGATCGCGAGGGCATCGGCGCGCCGGCTCTGATCGTCGTCGGGCCGGTGGTCGAGCGGCGCGAGGAGCTGACCTGGCTCGAGCGGCGGCCGTTGCACGGCAAGCGCGTCGTCGTGACGCGGGCGCGAGCGCAGGCCAGCGGCCTGGCTGCGACCTTGCGCGGTCTCGGCGCCGACGTGGTCGAGCTGCCGGCGATCCGGATCGAGCCGCTGGTGGAGAGCGAGGAGGTGCGGCAGGCGGTCGAGCGGATCGGCGAGTACGCGCTGGTGTGCATCACGAGCCCGAACGGGGCACATCTCTTGTTCGAAGCGCTGGGTGACGCCGGACTCGACGCTCGGGCGTTGGCCGGCGGGACGATCTCAGCAATAGGCCCCGGCACTGCGAAAACCCTCGCCCAACATGGGATCACCGCCGACCTCGTGCCGGAGCGATTCGTCGCCGAGGCCCTGGTCGAAGCTCTGGCGCCGGTCGACGTCGACGGCAAGCGCGTCCTCGTCGCCCGCGCAGCTGAGGCGCGCGACGTCCTTCCCGACGCGCTGCGCGAGCGGGGCGCCGAGGTCGACGTCGTCGCCCTCTACGAGACGGTGCGCGAGACGCCCGCCCCCGAGGCGATCGAGGCGGCCCAGTCTGCCGATTACGTCACCTTCACCTCCTCCTCGACCGTGACCAACCTGACCGAGGCGCTCGGCGACCGCTTCCCCCAGGGCGCCCGCATCGTCTCGATCGGCCCAATCACCAGCGATGCCGCCCGTGGCGCCGGGCTAGAGGTCCACGTAGAAGCCGATCGCCACGACGTCGACGGCCTGGTCGAGGCCCTGCGGGCCGATGCCGGCGCATGATGGACTCTTGTATCCCCTATAGGGGGTGCAAAGTTCCATGATGCGGGAAGGAGGGAGCTTCGGCGCGCCGCACAGGCACTACCGCGTCACCGACTCGACCAACGCCCGCGCTCGAGAGCTGGTCGAAGCGGGCGCCCCAGGCGGAACTGTCGTCACCGCAGCCGAGCAGACCGCCGGCCGCGGCCGCCAAGGCCGCACCTGGACCGCTCCGCCAGGCAAGGCCCTCCTCTACTCGGCGATCCTCAAGCCACTCGACGAGCGCCACCTGCTGCTCCCCCTCGCCGTCCCGCTCGCTGTCTGCGACGCGGCGGAGAAGCTTGCGCCCGGCATCAAGTGCGCGATCAAGTGGCCGAACGACATCTGGATCGACGGCCGCAAGGTCGCAGGCGCCCTCATCGAGGCCAAGCCCCAGGACAGCTGGGCGGTGATCGGCGTCGGCCTGAACCTCTCAATAGCTGCCCACGAGTTTCCGCGTGAGCTCCGTGACACAGCGACCTCGCTCTTCGACTGGACCGTGGGGGGTCGGGGGGAGTCTCGGCGGGAACTCCTCGCGAACGCGAGCCCGACGAGGCTCCCCCCGACCCCGCTCGCGGCGGCCGCAGTCCTAAACCATCACCTCGACCGCTGGGTCGAGGCGGACCGCGACGAGACCCTCGCCGCCTGGCGCGCCCGCGACGCCCTGCGCGGCCGCGAGGTCGCCTGGGAGGACGGCTCAGGAGTCGCCGACGGCATCGACGACCGGGGGCACCTCGCCGTCACCGTTGCTGGAGGGGGTCGCCTCCTGCTCGGCGCCGGTGACGTCCACCTTCGCCTCTGAGTCTTTCTTCGCTTTTTTCCGTTTGCGCCGGCGCTTGCCCCCTTTAGGGAAGTTGCGCAGCAGTTCACGCGCCGTCGCCGAGGGCTTGCGGGCCATCCGCATCCGCGCCCCGCGCAGCACCTCCTCGCCTTCCGGCGTGTGCGAGACGGCGGCGGCGAGCAGCGCCACCGCCAGGCGGCGGTCCTGTTTGCGCGCCCCGTGCACCAGCCGCCGCGCGTTGCGCCCGTGCGCCCGCCCGGAGGAGTTGACCAGCAGCCCGAGCAACCGCTTCGTCTCCGGCCAGCGCTGCACCGCGTACTCTTCGTGCAGCTCGCGGGTGTAGGAGGCGAGCCGCCAGACCCATGCCTGCGCCTGGTCGCGGCGGCCGATCCGCTTGTCGACCAGCGCCTGCAGCAGGCACTTGGTCCCGGCGCGCTTGTCCTCGCGCGCCCAGGTGCCGACGATGTCGATCGCGTCGTCGAAGGCGTCGCCGTCGCGCAGGTCGGCGATCTCGGCCAGCGCTTTCAGCCGCAGCTGCGAGTTGCGGTTGCGCTGCACGCAGGTGAGCAGGAAGCGGCGGCGCAGCTCCTTGGTCTTGTCGTTCTGCAGCATCGAGCGCGCCCGGCGCCAGTTCTGCGGGTTGACCCGCGCCCCGGCCAGCGCCGCCCAGGCGTGCTGCTCGGGGTAGTCGAGGTTCTCGACCGCGATCCGCCAGAGCTCGCGTTCGAGCACCTGCGTGCGCTTTTCGGAGTCCTGTGAGACGGGGACGATCCGCCGCTCGACCCGCACCCGGCGGCCGCGTCCCCGCCGCACCGGACCGACGACGATCGCGCCGCCGCGGTAGACGTCGCGGTCAAGCAGGCTGTGCAGGGTGACGATCGTCTCGTCGTGGGTCGTCGCCGGGTGGGCAAAGTCGATTACCAGGCCGGCCTCCTTGCCCGGCGCGCGCCGGGTGACGCGGCCGACCCGCTGCTGGTAGATCCGCCGCGAGGCGGTCGGCGCCAGGTGCATGCAGATCGTCGCCCTCGGCGAGTTCCAGCCCTCGGCGAGCAGCATCGCGTTGCAGAGCACGTCGACCTCGCCGCGCTCGAAGGCGGCGAGGATCTCGGCCAGTTCCCGCTTCGGCGTCTCGCCGGAGACGGCGCGGGCGACGATCCCCGCGTCCTTGAAAGCTTTCGCGACGTTCTTGGCGTGCTGCACGCCGGCGGTGTAGAGGACGCCGGGGGTCTTGCTGAAGCGCGTCTTGTAGAGGTCGGCGATGGCGACGTTGAAGGGCTCCTGGTCGAGCAGCGCGGCCAGCTCCTCCTGGTCGAAGTCCTGGTCGACCTCGCCTTTGCGCAGCGGCACCTTGGCGATCGTCCGCACCCCCGGCCCCGGCGGGATGCGCATGCAGCGCAGCGGCGCGATCACGCCGCGGCGCGCCGCCTGGGCGAGGTCGAAGCGCGAGGTCTGGGTGGGGAAGAGGTCGGCGACGTGGCGGGCGATCAGCGCCCCGGTAGCGGTCATGCCGATGAAGACCGGGCCGGTCCAGGCGCGGATGCAGGCGCTGGTTTTCTCGCCCAGCGCGGTGTGCGCCTCGTCGCAGATGACGATCGAGTAGGCGTCGGAGACCTGCTTGTGGTTGCGCACGAACCACTGGTAGGTCTCGACCGTGACAGGCCCTTCGGCGTCGTCGCGGTCGCCGAGCAGCGGCGGGCGCAGGCGCTCCTTGTAACCGCGGTCGGAGATCTCGCCGATGAACTGTTCGACCAGGTTGCGGCGGTGGGTGAGGATCAGCACGCCGCCCGTGCGCGAGGCGTCGATGAAGCCGACCGCGGCGACGGTCTTGCCGGCGCCGGTCGCGTGCTCGAACCAGAAGCGGCGGGCGGCGCCCGGGTCGTCGGCCGCCTCGGCGAGGGACTCCTCCTCGTCCTCCTCGGCTGGCTCTTCCTCCCAGTCCTGCGGCTCCTCGTCGGGGGCCAGCTCCTCCGGCTCCTCCTCGTCCTCCTCGCCGGCGCCGTTTTCGGCGGCAGCGGACTGCTCGACCGTCTCGTCGGATGCGGGCGCCGACGGGCCGGCGCCGTTTTCGGCCGCCGTCTGCTGCTCTGACATCAGCTCGGTCAGGGTGCCGGAGAGGGCATCGACCTGGTGCGGGTTGAGCTCGGCGCCGTCGCGCAGCTTGGGCGGCTCCTCTCCCAGCAGCCGCTCCAACCCGAGCAGCAGCGAGAAATCGCGCCGCCACTGGATCGACGGGTGCTCCGCCCCTTCGTCCAGCTCCTTCAGCGCCGTGTCGAGGGCCCGCCGCCGCGGCGTGCCGGGCGCCAGCACCTCGGGTCCCTCGCCGTCGAGCAGGAAGGACTCGCGGGCAAACTCCGCCGCCCGCTCGATGTCGGCGCTTGAGGGAACTGCCGCCGCTGCGGCAACGTCGCTGGTGTTGGCCATGACAGGCTTGTCCGTCCACTCCAGGCAGCGGCGCGAGGCTGCCGCCGGAAGACTTACGTGAGGGTGCCGAGGGTTAGCTTGAGCCTCCATCCCCGGCGATCTCGAGCGGCTCGCATCAGGCGAGCCAGACGTCCCTATTGTAGGGCACCTGGACCGCGATGAGTATTCCCAGAGTTCTCAGCTGCAGGTGAGGCGCTCGGCGCCGTACCCAGTCGTTCTATCTCTCCTCGCTCTCGCGCTCGGCAGCCTCACCCTCCTGCTCGGCGGCTGCGGCTCCTCGCATGGCGAGGGCGGCGAGCACCCCGACTACGACAAAGTCCTGGCGGGGGCGCCGCCGCCGCTGGCGTCGCTGCACCGGCAGGCCAACGACCTGCTGCCGGGTGGGGTCGACGCCTACGAGAAGCGGTTGGCGGCACTGCGCGGCTACCCGGTGGTGGCCAACGTCTGGGCCTCCTGGTGCGGGCCCTGCCGCTTCGAGTTCCCTCACTTCCAGAAGGCCGCCGCCGCCTACGGCAAGCGCGTCGCCTTCCTCGGCATCGACAGCCAGGACTCCGCCGACGCCGCCCGCACCTTCCTGCGCGAAGAGCCGGTTCCATACCCCAGTTACGAGGACCCGGACGAGGGGATCTCCGCCGGCGTCGATGCCTTCGCCCTTCCCGCCACCGCCTTCTACGACGACGAAGGCGAGCTCGTCTACACCAAGCAGGGGAACTACGAGGACCTCGCCGAGCTGCGCGCCGACATCGAGCGCTACGCGCTCAGCGCCGGGGCGCCCGCCGAGGGCGGATAATCCCCGGCATGGACCTCTTCGTCCTCGTCGCACTGATCGGAATGGCGCTGCTGCTGTCCGAGCTGCTGCTGCCGACCGGCGGGGTGCTCGCGGTGCTCGGCGCGGCCGGACTGATCGCCGGCGGCGTGATCGCCCTTACCGCCGACTCGGATTCCAGCGTCAGCGAGTGGGCGGGGCCGGCGCTGATCACCCTCGGCCTGCTCTCCCTCCTCAGCTTCTATTTCGTCAGCCGCAAGGTGCTGGAAGCCCATCGCGATCAGCCGGTGCGCGCCGGGCACGAGGAGCTGATCGGCGCGCCGGCCGAGGTGCGCACCTCGCTCGACCCCGAGGGCCAGGTGTGGATCGAGGGGGCGCTCTGGCGCGCCCGCCTGCGGGGCGACGGGGCGCCGCTGCGCCCGGGGGATAGAGTCACGGTCGAGGCAATCGAGGGCCTGACCCTTCTGGTCCGGCCCGAGCCGTCACCTACCGGCGCGGAGGAAGGAGCTAGCTGATGGACGTGGTGGTCGGGGTGTTCCTGGTCCTTCTCTTCTTCGGGGCAATCGGGCTCGGCGCCTCGGTGCGGGTGCTGCGCGAGTACGAGCGCGGCGTGATCTTCAGGCTCGGCCGCTTGATCGCCCAGAAGGGACCCGGGCTGATCCTGCTGATCCCGTTGATCGACCGGATGGAACGGGTCGACCTGCGCACCGTGACGCTCAACATCCCGCCGCAGGAGGTGATCACCCGCGACAACGTCCCCTCCAGCGTCAACGCCGTCGCCTACTTCCGCGTGGTCGACTCCGACCGGGCGATCGTCGAGGTCGAGAACTACCTGCTGGCGACGTCGCAGATCGCCCAGACGGCGCTGCGCTCCGTGCTCGGCAAGGCCGAACTCGACCAGCTGCTCTCCGAGCGCGAGCGGCTCAACGAAGAGCTGCAGACGATCATCGACGAGTCGACCGAGCCCTGGGGCGTGAAGGTGACCGCGGTCGAGATCAAGGACGTCGAAATCCCCGAGCAGATGCAGCGGGCGATGGCGCGCCAGGCCGAGGCCGAGCGCGAGCGCCGCGCCAAGATCATCAACTCCGAGGGCGAGTTTCAGGCGGCGCAGAAGCTCACCGACGCGGCCGACATCATCAGCACCAACCCCGCCGGCCTGCAGCTGCGCTACCTGCAGACCCTGCTCGAGATCGGCAGCAACCAGAACACGACCGTGGTCTTCCCCCTGCCGATGGACATGCTCAAACCGTTTCTCGAGTCGACCGGGAGCGGCGACGGATCCAAACCGCCGCCGAGTTGAGCTCCCCCGAGATCCGCATCGACCAGCTGACCGGGCTGCGGACGATCCTCGCGCCCGGGCGGGCCGACCGGCCGCACGGGTTCGAGCGGGCGGGCAGCGACGAGAAGGGCGCCGAAGGGTGCCCCTTCTGCGAGGGCAGCGAGGAGAAGACGCCGCCGGAGGTGTACGCGGTGCGGCCGGGGGGCGGCGATGCGGACACGCCGGGCTGGACGAGCCGTGTGGTGCCGAACCTGTATCCGGCGCTGGGCGAGGGGGAGGACGAGCCGCGACCGGACAGCGCGCCCGAGCTCTTCCAGGCGCGACCCGCGGTGGGCGGCCACGAGGTGATCGTCAATGCCCCCGAGCACGTCACCGCGATGGCCGAGCTGAGCGAGGAGCGCTTTCTCGGCGCGGTCGAGACCTGGCGGGCGCGGATGCGCGCCCACTCCGAGGCGGCTTACGTGCAGCTGGTGGTGAACGAGGGCGCGAGAGCGGGGGCGTCCCTCCCCCACACCCACGCCCAGCTCTACGCGCTGCCCTTCGTCCCGGTCGCCGTCGCGCGCGAGCGCGAGCGGGTCGGCGCCTACAGCGAACGCACCACCGGCGGCGGCCTGCTCAGCGACGTCCTGGTCGAGGAGGTGCGACGGCGCGAGCGGCTGGTGGCGATGGACGAGGAGGCGGCGCTGATCTGCCCCTGGGCCTCGCGCTCGCCCTACGAGTTGCGGGTCGTGCCGCGCACTCCGGCGGCGCGCTTCGAGGAGGATGGCGCCGGGACGGCGATGCTCCGCACGGCGATGCGCCTCCTCGCCGAGCGCTTCGACGGCCCGCGGGAGATGAACCTCTGGGTGGTGACGGCGCCGCGCGGCACCGAGCACTTCCACTGGCACGTCGACATCGCCCCCCGCCTCTCGATCAAGGCGGGCCTCGAGCTCGGCGCCGGCGTCGACATCAACGTCTACCCGCCGGAACGGGCGGCTGCCGACCTGCGCGAGCTGCTGGGACGCGTGTGACCCTTTGCCTTGTGGCAACCGTAGGATCGACCGCGTGACGCCGAATCCCCGTCCGATCCCGCGCTTCATTGCCGACTCGACCCAGGAGGGGATCCCGCACGGGCGCTTCGCCGAGCGGCTGGCGGACGAGTTCCGCGCGGCCTGCGAGCGGATCGAGGATCTGCCCGGGGGTGTGTCGGCCCCAGAAGCGATTGAGTGGTTCCCGGAGCGTGCCTGGGGCGGGCGGGTCTGGGTGCCGGCAACCGGGCGTGTCCAGGCCCCCGAGGACAACGACTCGTCAGACGGTGAGGTGGCCGGGCCCCGCACCTTGGAGCTATTCGGCCACGTCTCCTACGTCCAGCCCGAGGGTGGCGAGCCGATCGACTTCCGCACGACCGCCGACTTCACCGACGTGCTCGCCAAGGACAACCCGGACTGGCGGATCGACCTCAACGACGACGTGATCGGCAAGTGGCGCGGCGAGAGCGGCCGCGCCGGCGACGTCACCCTGGTCTGGGGCCGCCCGCTCGTCCCCGGCGCCGTCGCCGCCACGGCGGAGCTGGACACGGAGACGGTCGACCAGGAGGTCGTCTCCGACCAACGCTTCACCCTCGTCGCCCTCGACGCCCTCGAGGGCTACGGCGACGACGTCTTCCTCCAGGTCAAGCTCTGGAGCCGCCGCGCCCAGGAGCTGGCGGTCGAGAGCCTCTACGAGTCCTCGTGATCCGCGAGCTTCTCCCGCCGGAAACGGGCCTCGCCTTCGAGGCGATGAGAGCCCTGCGCGCCGAGCTGACCGACGAGGCGGCGTTCGTCCGCCAGGTGGACGAGGTGCAGCGACGCGAGGGCTACCGCCTTGCTGCGGCATTCGAAGAGGGCGAGAAGAGGGCGGCGGCGGTTGCCGGCTTCCGCGTCGGCAACAACCTCGCCTGGGGCCACTACCTCTACGTCGACGACCTCTCGACCCGGCCGACGTCACGCCGTCGCGGCCACGGCCGCCGCCTCCTCGCCTGGCTCGAGGAGGAGGCCGAGCGACTCAGCTGCGACCAGCTCCACCTCGACTCCGGCGTCGGCCTAGACCGATCCGACGCCCACCGCCTCTACCTCAATGCCGGCCTAGTCATCGCCGCCCACCACTTCGCCCGCCGCGTCGGTAGCACGGCCAGCCGATAGCTCTACGATTCCCAAGCTGGCCCCGATAGCTCAGCTGGATAGAGCGACTCCCTCCTAAGCGACCCTGCCCAGTCCAGATTTTCGGCGTTGCAAAGCGAATTACGGCCCGTTGCCGACGGCCAAGGATTCGGCTCGATTAGGCGCGTTTTAAGTCGATTTAGGCAGCGAGACGCTTCGCTGCCTAAAGAGATGGAGCGCTGGCAGACGAGGATGCGCTGTCCGGGGTCAGCGCACGCTGCATGTCAAGAATCCGAGAGGGTTAAACGGTTGGTTCGATCGCTTCGTCTACACAGAGGTCGACCAAGACTTCCAGTTCGTAGGAACGAACGCAATCAAGGATGCGCTGGAAGTTCGGAACGGTGCTCGGTGGCGACGAGGGGGCAGGCGATAAAAGTTCTTCACCGGTGCCTTCAAAGTCAACAGATTCGCCGCTAGGGCCCTCAATTTCGGCTTCAACCTGTTCTTCCGGTTCGTTGATCACCGTCTTGACGAGTGAGCTACATATTGGCGCGAAGGCCGCACTCTCGATGACAGCATTGGCCGACTTGCCGTGATTGGCGGCAAGCGCAATCGCGCCCACGGCTGCTACGGACAGCGTGCAGGAATCGTCAGAGTCAGTTCCGTTGCTCGCAAGGAGGATGGCAATGGCGAGGGCCGCGATGCCAGCAATTACGCCGACCGTGATTTTGGTCGTGTTGCTATCCGAGCCTCCTGGGTTGGCAGGACCAGGGGCACCTTGGGGATTGACTGGATCATCCGGCATAAGGCGCTTCTAATACTCGCTCGTTATCGAGGCGCTCGTCAAGGGTCAACTTTGGGGAGGCGCCGAGACAACGCGAAGGCAAAGCGCCCCGGGCTGGATTCGAACCAGCGGCCTCCGCTTTAGGAGAGCGGCGCTCTATCCGGCTGAGCTACCGGGGCGGATGAGCCGATTATCGCGCGTCACGCGTTTTCGATCCCATGACGCTCCGACCTTGTTCGAAATCCTGTTTCGGGGCGTTAGCTGTATGTGCGATTAGACGCTTATATGTATAATGCGTCGATGATTTACATGCAGCCAGAGCATGACGAGGGGCTCGACGAGCGACTCGCCACCCTTCATGAGCTTCGGCAACAGCTGGGCGCAGAGGTGACCCGGCCCACTCGCTGGATCGGCAGCCTGCGACGAGAGGTCCGGGCCAGCTCGATCGAGGGCTCCACCTCGATCGAGGGCTACAGCGTCGATCCCGCCGAAGCGATCGCTTTGACCACGGCCGCGAAGCAACCGGAGACCGACGACGAGAACCGGATGGCGGTGTCCTGCTACGCGCGGGCGATGGACCACGTCGGGGTGATGGCGGAGGACCCTTCCTTTCGATGGCTCGACCGGGTGATCCTCGACCTCCACTTCGACGCCTGCTACTTCCAGCGCGACAGGGATCCCGGCCTCTGGCGCACGGGGGAAATCGCCGTCACCGGCCCCGGCGGAAGGCTCGACTACCAGAGCCCGCCCGGTGAGGAGGTCCCTCAGCTCATCGGGGAGATCGTCGATTGGCTGGAAGGGGAGGAAGACATCGACGTGATCGTCAAGGCGGCCCTGGCTCACCTGAATGTGATCTCGGTCCACCCCTTCCGCGACGGCAACGGGCGGATCTCGCGCATCATCCAATCCCTGGTCCTCGCCCGTGAGGGGTTGATCTCGCCGGAGTTCTCCTCGATCGAGGAGTACCTCGGCAACCACACCGCCGACTACTACGCGGCCCTGCGCGACGTGCAGGGCGGCAGCTACCAGCCTCATCGCGATACCGCCGGCTGGGTCGGCTTCTGCGTCGACGCTCACATCGCTCAAGCGCGACAGCGCCTGGGCCAGATCGAGGAGGCGGCGAAGCGCTGGGGCTTCCTCGAAGAGCTGGTCGCAGAACGGGGCTGGCCGGAGCGGTTCGTGATCGCGCTCGAGCAGAGCCTGGTCGGCGGCAGCGATCGAGCCACCTACAGCCAGGAGGCTGCGATATCACCGGCCA
This sequence comes from Actinomycetota bacterium, assembly GCA_046733275.1. Classification (GTDB taxonomy): domain Bacteria; phylum Actinomycetota; class Thermoleophilia; order Solirubrobacterales; family 70-9; genus VRUE01. Next base: position 7,640 of record JBKPOW010000091.1, on the reverse strand, counting down.
GCGCCAGCAACGACTTCAGGCGACTGCTGGACAGCGGTCTGGTCGAACAGACCGGCCGCGGTCGTTCGGTTCGCTACCACGCAGGTGAGCGACTGCGAGAGTGGCGACGTGATAGCTCAGCTGGATAGAGCGACTCCCTCCTAAGGAGTAGGCCACAGGTTCGAATCCTGTTCGGGGCATGAGCCGACCTCGCTGAGCGCGGAGGAGCGCACCGCCACGTTCCCACCGAGCCGTTCGAGCGGCCCGGTGGCGAGCCACTCCTCAGCAGTTGGCGTCGAGGAGGTCAAAGCGAGGACACCGATAACTGTTTCCCTGCAACCACTCGAGGCTGCTTACTTGCCGCCGGGCCCGAGTGGCCCCGTTGACCGGTCAGTCACTTTCATCGCGGTCGGAACCTACTATGGATGCGCAGGGGTTCAGACTTGACAGCCCGCGCAGCGAGACGCCGGCAGACATGCGGCATGTTTGCGGCACGGTTCTTCTGGCGATACCTCCCCTTCACTCCCCCGCAAAACGCGAACGGCCCGGCAATTGCCGGGCCGTTCTCACCTCACAACCGAAGCGCAGCCGAATCTGAGCGCTACGGCGCGGTCACGGCGAAGTTGCCGAAGGCCACGGCTTCGGGGCCTTCTTCGAACTGAGCGGCGAGTAAGAGCCCCCCGACGTTGCTTTTCGCGGCGCCAAGCGAATTGAGCAGATTGCTTACGTTGGTGTAGAGGCAAGCGTTCCCAGGCGCGGCTTTGGGCGCCGCGTACGTGCCAGGACAATCCGCCGTACCGCCTTCTCCGACGGCGAGCACGTGGACTTTTTCTTCTTGCGACAATGGCGCGGGAAGCGGCAGTGGGAAGGAGAGCGCCGTGTAGGCGCCTCCGCCTGCTTCATTCTCGCGTGAGACCAACCAGCTCCCCGTCTCGGTCTTCCCACTCGGCAGCGTCCCGCCGGCAGTCCAAGGCGAGCCTTCAGGCCCCGTCGCCCCGGTGTCCCCTTTGGGCCCGGCGTTGCCGGTGGCCCCTTTGGGACCGACCGCTCCCTGGGCGCCTTCGGGTCCCTCGGGCCCCCTCAGTCCTGCCGATCCTGCCGGGCCAGCGGGCCCCGCCGGACCCTGCGGACCCTCCGGGCCTCTGGGTCCCCTGGGTCCCCTCGGCCCTTTTTTGGCTTTTGCCGAAGCGGTCGCATTGCCGGAGCCGTTGTCATTTGCCGCATAAGCCCCGCCGAGCATCGCGAAGACCAGGGCGATCACCGAGATCACCCCTGGGACTCCGAAGCGGTTTCGCAGTAACGAGAACATCTATTCCCTCCCTGTTTTGGGTTAGTGCTTTGCCTGCTTTGCCTTGCGGCAAGTGCTCTTGACGGCGGGCCTGAAGTCGTGGGGCTTGCCGTTTTGGCCGCTGAACTCCGCGTTTGCCTTCGGCGTCTTGCCGCAGAGGTTGCGGCTGTTGACGATCAGGCCCTTCTTACCGCCCTGCATCGTCAAGAGCACTTTGGTGACCGGGGCGTCGGGGATCGCTTCAAAGGAGGAGCGGATGGCGCCGTGGATGGAGTCGATCCTTCCGACCGCCTCGATGTCGACGACGCCGTGCAGGGAGAGCACCAGGTCTGGCAGCTTGTGGTTTGAAGACCTGAGGTAGACCGGTCCCTCGAGCGGCTCGTCGAGCAGCGGGGTCCAGGCTTTGACGTGGCCGTAGATCGAGCGCTCGGGACAGGCCTTGGCGGCGAACTGAACGCGGGTGCAGATCGTGCCGATGTGGCCCTGTTCGAGGAAGGCGGAGCGCGGCAGGGTGACTACGGCTTTCTTTAGGTTCGCGTCGCCTGCCCGGGGCCGCACCTCTGCCCTCAGCGCCGGGAAGGCCCCGCGCCTGGCGCCGCCCTTCAGGAGCAGTGAGAGCCTCGGCTTGAAGCCGAGCGCCGCGCAGTTGGCCGCCTGGAAGCGCGAGGCGAGCCCGACCGGGACGTCATCGGCTGGGCTGATCACGTCAAGGAAGGACCCGAACAGGGTCGCCTTGACCTGCGATGGGTCACAAGAGGTCGGGTTGATCGTGAAGCTGGGACGGTCGACGTAGACGCGGATGTCGCGGACGCTCAGCGGGATCCCCTTGAGGATGTGGGGGATCGGGTCTGAGCGATCGCCGTCGACGTGGACTTCGGCGGTCTTCGGATCGAGGGTCAGCGCCTCTCTGGTGATGACGTTGCCGACGTCGAAGGGACCGGCGACGGCGGGGGTGATGACCAGGGCGCTCAGAGGGGCGCCGTGGTAGGGGCCGGCGAGGTAGACCTTGCCGGGCACGTAGGTGAGGACCGAGCCGACTCCCGCGCCGGCGACGATGTGGCCGATCTCAGAGTTGGCCGGGCAAGATGGGCTCTGGCGCTCTTCGATGCCGCTCTTTTGGGCGACCTGGGCGATCGTCTCCTCGGGGCATTTGGAGACGCCGGCGATCTTGGCGCTGACTCCCGGGGGCAGGATCGAGGAGAACTTGGTCATGTCCTGTTCGCCGTCAGAGCGGGTCAGGCGCATGACGAAGGGGCTGTAGGAGCCGGCGTTGTTGTTCAGGGCCCCCGCGCTGAAGCCCGGGTGGAAGGGGGGGACTCCGGCCGCCGGGCAGGGGCCGCCGCCGACGCCGGAGTCGACCACAAAGGAGCTGGTCGTGGTGATCGGCTCATTCGGCCGCGCCCAGGGGTAGAAGAGGGCCTTGGTCTGGAAGGCGCCGCAGCTCGTCGGGGTCGAGAGCGGCGCCCTCGGCCCCTCGCGGAAGCGGAAGTCGAAGCTCTCGAAGGGCAGCTGGGGCAGGTCGTCGAAGGTGGTGACGATCTGGCCGGTCCTCGGGTCGGGGTCGACTCTTCCCGGGATCTTGATGTAGATGCCGCGTTCGGGGTCGCGGATGACGATGTAGATGGCCAGGAGGGAGTCGAAGGGGTTCTCGGCTCTCCTTTTGGAGGTCTGGGGATCGTCAGACTGGGCGACGTAGACGGCTCCGTCCAGCTCGTCTCCCAGCAATGGGGTGTGGACGACCACGGCGCCGATCTTCGAGTCGGCCGGGCAGCCTTCGCCGGGGGCCATCGCGAGGCGCTCCTGTTGGTACTGGGCCTTGGCGCAGACGTTCAGGCCCTCCGCCTGGGAGGGGTTGATCGTCATCCCCTCCGGCAGGGTGACCACGGCTTTCTTCAGGTCCGACTGGCCGATTCCGTCGGGGTTGAGGATGCCTTCGTTAGAGACATTGACCTGCACGTGCAACCCGGTCGGGCTGCCGGCGCTGTGTTGGGAGGGAGTGGTCGCGATCGTCGGCGAGAAGGGCACGAGGTCGCAGTCCTCGGGGCCCTGTTCTGGGCCCGGGGCGCCCCCTTCATCCCAGAAGGGAGCTTCGTGGGTGAGGAAGCTCGCGTGGGAGAAGACGCCCGGGTTCTGCCAGGAGTCGGTGTCGAGGGTCCATTCAAGGCCGACGCCGGGTTCGGCGCAGGAGGTGGGGAGTCGCAGGAAGGCGGTTGGTGGGACGTCGCTGGGGAATTCGCCGCGGCCGTTCGCGGGTTCCAGCGGGCCGCAGCCGGCCGCCTGGTCGAAGCCGGAGGCGGCGGCATCACAGCGTTCGCGGTCGTGGGAGGGATCGGCCGGCACCCCCCAGAAGGTCACGTCGCTGGAGATCAGCCGCAGCGCCTCGGGGATCTTGCGGCTGCCGACCTGGAGGCCATAGCTGCCGTCGTCGCGTACGCCCGCGTCGAAGTAGATCAGGGTGCCGGCGACCTTCATTCCGAAGCGCGCCGCCAAGCCGCTCGGCGGGGTCATGTTGAACAGCGGGAAGGTGCCAGCGGGGGGAAGCAGTGGCGAGAAGTTGAACTCCAGCGTCGACACCCCCACCTGCGCGTTGACCGGGCAATCCGTAGGTTTGAGGATTTCCGGATCCCCGATCAGCTCAGCCGCCGTGCAGGTCGGCGCCGCGGTCGGATTGCCGACGAAGCCCGGCGGCAGCTGGACCAGCGCGTTCATCGGGTCGGCGTTGGGCCTCACCACCCCATCGACGTCGGGGTCGGGGTGATTGCTCCATTCGATGTGGTTGGTGATCGCGTAGGGGTGCCCGGCGGCCTGCGAGAAGGAACCTCCGCCGGCACTGGCGTCGATCCTCGTGTCGAAGGACTCGATTCCGTAATCCGCAGCAGAGGCCAGATTCGGCGCCATCAGTGCGATGAACACGAGCACCGCCGCAAAGCCTGCCTGCTTGATCGCGAAGAACCTCATCGTCCCGCCTCCCTGGAGCGCCTCTGCGCTCGTTTCGCCTGTCTCGCCCTGCATTTGCGCTTCGCTCGCTTCGCCTGCTGCCCACGCGCCTTCGCGCAGCGCGCCTTGCCTTTGCGCGGCTTGCGGGCCGTTCGCGGGTTCGCCGGCCCGGCGTAGCCCGAGCTCGAGGGGGTCGGGTCGTTCGGCGCCAGCGGCGGCGCCTGGCAGGCGTCGCCTTCGCATTCGGCCGCCGCCACCGCGTTCTGGGAGGCGATCCCGCCCCCCACCCGCACGTCATAGAGGTCATAGAGGTTGTCGACGTCAGCCCGCACCAGCTGCTCGCGGGTGGTGATGAAGACATCGTCGCCACTCGGGCTCGCCGCGCCGAAGTAGGAGTCGCAGTTGCACTGTCCGCTCGAGATCAGCGCCAGCTTGCCGCTTTCGGTGTCGTACTCATAGACGTCGAGCTTCCCGTCGGTGTCGGCTTTGACCAGCGGGTCGGTGCTGTCGAAGAAGAGCCTTTTCCCGTCAGAGGTGAAGGGCTGGGGCAGCGACTGCATCGAGGAGTCGCCGGTCGCCATGAAGGTTTTGTAGAAGGAGGCGTCTTCGCGGGGGGGCGCGCCGGAGGGGTTGCAGGACGCGCACACCAATTCGTCGCTGTTCGCGTCGTAGATGAATAGCTCGATGCACTGGCCTGACGTGCCACTTCGACTCGAGAAAACGCATTTCGGGCTGTGATTGTCATAGCCCAAGCCCTGGTCACTCATCGAGCCAATCAGGACCCGCTTGCCGTCGGGCGACACCCGCGCCCAGTTGAACGCGAACGTGCTCTGCTCGCCCCAAGAGAGTTCGGGGTCCTTGACGGCAACCTGCCGGGCTTCCCCGTCGCGCAGGAGATAGAAGCCTTTTTCGTTCGCTCCCCCTAGCGCATAGACATACTCACCGTTTTCGCTGACGCCGATCACGCTGCCGACGATGAACAGTGGCGTATCGACTACCCCGTCCGGGGTGAGAAGTCGCAGGTGTGAGCCGTCCGGAGCGTCGACGTCGTACTCATACAGATCCCTCTCCGCCCCGTCTTCGTCGTCGTCCACCAGCGCCTTGGTCGAGAGGAAGAAGGCTTTGCTCCCATCGGGAGTAGCCATCTGAAAGAGCGAGAGTCCAGTTTTCGGCCCCGGGGTGCTCCGCTCGCTGGCGTCTATCTGAACCGTGCTGACGCCGCCTTCGCGCAGGTAGAGGCTGCCAGCCAGACGATCGCCCGCTCCGGGCAACCCTTCGGCGCCATTCGACAGCACCAAGGCTCCCGCGGTGAAGAAGATCCTCTCCCCCGACTCCGACATCGCATGCTGAAGTTCGACATTGGTGCCGCCGCCGAAGCCGTTGAGGTTCAGGGCCCCGCCACCCATTCCCGCCGCCGAGGCCGGCGCGGGACAGGGCGGGGTGGCGCAGGCGCTGTCGGGGAGAATCCCCGCAAGCCGCAGGCTGCCGTCGGCCCACTCATAGGCCTTCCCCCCCGAGCCCGTCGCGTCGGCGGTGAGGTTGTCGGTCGACTCGAAGAGTACGTGAGAGAGATCGGCCGAGGCGTCGGCGACCTGGATGTGGGGCTTGTAGCTGTTTTCAGGTTGGGTGACGTCTATCCCCAGCTGGTTGACCGAGTCGCTCAGCAGCTGCATTGTCGGCTGACCGTCGCCGAGGTCGCTGCCGAGGTAGATGTTCGCGACACCGGCGACCTCTGGTGTGGTCACACCCGGTATCGGGGTGAGGCTCCTGAACAGCGCCTTGGAGAGGTCGGGCGAGAAGGGGCCGACGTACTGGCTCTCGGCGAAGATCGAGGGGAAGAACGGGGCTTCGTGCTGGGGGGTGATGCCGTGCACGCCCCAGCCGTCCGCGGTGCGCCGGCTGACGTATTCGGCGCCTTTGGCGTTGTTGCCGATCGCATCGGCGAAGCCGGAGGGCGAGAGGTAGCTGACCGCGTTGCCGTCGGTGGCGCTGCGGGTGCGTCTTGGAAAAGTGGAGATGTCGCCACCGTTCTTTCGCGGCGGCGAGACCATCTCATAGGCGCGACAGTCCGGCAGGGCAGCCGAGGCGCCGATTCGCAGGGCTTCGTTCAGGCACGGGCCAGGGACCGCGGCGGTGGTGAAGCTCCGCGAGGCAGAGGTCGAGTCGCCACCGGGGCCTTCGCCGAGCACCCGGTAGCTGTAGGTGGTGGCGGGGGCTAGGCCGGAGAGCGGGGCGTGGACGAAGACATAGGTACCGCCTGCCCCGGCGTCTCCGTCTTGAGTGGCCGGCGCCGAGGCGCAGGGGTTAGAGGCGCAATCGCCCTGGCCCCACTGGAAGTAGTAGGTCGTTGGCGAGTTGTTCGGGTTGACGCGGGCGTTCAGCTGCGCGGAGCCGGTGCGGACCTCGGTCGCCGCGGTCGCCTCGACCGCCGGTGGGGAGAGCGCCGTGGTGAAGCTCGGATTCGGCATTGCGGAGAAGACCTCCCCGCCCAGGTTCTCGGCGCGCAGGCGGACCGAGTAGCTCGTGTTGGGTTTGAGGCCTTCCAGGTCAGCCGAGACCGGTTGGGGGCCTTCCCCGGTGATCGGGCCCTGTATCGGCAGCAGCTGCCAGATGACACCGTCTGAGCTGTATTCGAAGCGGTAGGTGGTCTCCTGGAGCTCATCGGCGCCGCCGGGGTCGACGGCGCCGCTGAGATGGGCGCTCGTCGCGGTGATCGCGCTGACCGGATCGATCGTCAACTCCGGGGCCGTGACAGGCGGTTTGGCTTCGGTTTCGAAGCTAACCGTGTCTTTGACTTCGCCGGCGAGGTTCTTGGCGATCAGCGTGACTTCGTACAGGGTTCCGTCCTGCAGGCCCTCGGCGTCGTCAGAGACCGCGTGATCGAGGCCGTCGCTTGGGATCGAGCGGTCGCCTTCCAGCCCCGGGCACTGCGGAGCGCATTCGAAGCGGTAGGTGGTGTTCTGCGCTTCGCCGGTTCCGCCGGAGTTGACCGTGCCGGAGAAGTGGGCGCCTTCGAAAGTGACCGAAGACGCTGGGTCGATCGCCGCGGTGGGAGGGCTCACCGGGATTCCGGGGCCGTAGATTCGGCCTTCGGGATTTTGATCGCCTTCAATGTCGGCCACATACAACCTTCCCGAGGTGCCATCCACCGCGATGCCTCTACCGATTGCTCCGGCATTCAACTCCCCTTTGTCCGGCAGCTTGATGATCGAAACTTGCGCGCCGCTCGAGTCGAGCTGAATGACATCTATGTCTTCCTCATCGTGAGAGAACCCCGTGAGATAGAAATCTCCGTTAGAGGGATCCACCGCGCCCCCAAATACCTGGAGGCTAAGAGAAGCAACTGGCAGCAGCTGGCCGGAGACATCGGCCGACCCTTTGCCGCCAGGGAACGCGGTCAAGGGAAGTTTCTTTACCCCTGGGAAGACCGACATAT
>JBKPOW010000090.1:0-10363 GCA_046733275.1 Actinomycetota bacterium | reverse complement strand
GGGGCACCGGCTTGGGCGCGGTCGATGTACCGGCGCTCGCTGCTGGTGCTGCGGGCGTTCGTCGATCGGGAGAGCGGAGCCGCGGTCGCGGGGGCGGCCCCCGGGTGGGCCTACGTCTGGCCGCGCGACGCGGCTGCGGTCGCCGTCGCCCTCGCCACGGCCGGCTACCGGCAGGAGGCGCGCCGGGTCGTCCGCTTCCTGCGCGGACTCGACCTCGACGCGGCGGCGCGGTTCGACAGCACCGGCGCCCCCGTCCCCGGGCGGGATGCCCAAGGCGACGCGGCCGGCTGGGTCGCTGCCGCGGCAAGCGCAGCCGGCATCGCGACGAGCCCTCAGCAGGGCAATTGGCTCGGGCGTGCCGACTACCAGGAGAAAGGCGACGGCGACTACCTCGGCAACGCGATCGCGTCCGGGCTCGATTCGCGTCGCATTCGCCATGCGTTTGCCACTGCGCGGGGCCTGGTGCGGGTCGCCGGCGAGCCCGCATCGGGCCTCGACACCGCCGCGGCCTGGACGGTGCGCCCGTTCCCCCTGCCGGGTCTCTTCCCCGCCGTTCGCCGTACCCTCCTGGAGCTCGTCGCCAAGCGGGAGAGCCGCTTCGGGCTGCTCCCGTCGGAGGAGTGGGACGGTGGCGAAGATCCCTGGACCGCGCCGACGGCCTGGACCGCCTGGTCGCTGGCCGCGCTGGCGCGAGAAGAGCGTGTGGGTCGCCCGGTCGCCGCTCGTCGCGACCGCCGCGCCGCCTTGGCCCTCATGGCCGACCTGCGCTACGCCACTACGCCGTTAGGGCTCCTCCCGGAGCGGGTCGACACGCAGAGCGGCCACCCCGCCTCGACCACGCCGCTCGCGTGGTCACACGCCTTCGCGATCCTCGCGATCCGCGAGCTCTGGCCACCAGCTGAGTGACCCCGCGGAAGCCGCCGCTGGAACGCCGATCGACCACTTCGAAACGCCTGTCGACTTCGTCGAAGCGTAAATCTATTGTATTCGCTTCGTGACGGATCAGCGACCGATGGCGTCGAGGGCGGCGGCCACTGCCTCCTCGGCCGTCTCGATTGGAGTCACGCCGGGGGCGCCCTCCATCCGCTCGCGGCCTATGAGGCCCCAGCTGCGCAGGGCGACCACGGTCTTGCCGAAGTTGCGAGCATGGCCGATCTCCGAGAGCGTCCCCCACTCGCCGCCGATCGCGATCACCGCCTCGCCGCTGGCGACCACCGCCAGGTTGCGGGCGTAGCCGATCGCGCTGGCGACGACGTGCGTGCAGTGCGGGTTCGCTTCCTCGATCGAGAGGCCCGGCACGATCCCGATCGCCTCGCCGCCCGCCTGCGCCGCGCCCCGTGCGGCGGCCTCCATCACGCCGCCGCGCCCGCCGCAGACGACCGTCACGCCGGCCTCCGCCAGCCGCCGCCCGACCTCCTCGGCCAGGTCCCAGGCCTCCGAGCCTTTCTCGCAACTGCCGTTGCCGATGACTGCGATCTGTCTCTTCATGAGGAGATCATCGTCCGCATCAGCTCCAGCGCACCGGCCTTGTGCAGCGGTTCGTTGAGGTTGCCGCACTTGGGGCTCTGCACGCACGAGGGGCAGCCGGACTCGCAGGGGCACTCTCCGATCAAGCGCTCGGCGTCGCCGAGCAGGCGCTCGAACTGCTCGTAGCCGCGCAGCGTGATCCCCACCCCGCCCGGGTGACCGTCGTATATGAAGATCGTCGAGCGGCCGGTCTGGAAGTGAACGTTGGTGGAGAGGCCGCCGATGTCCCAGCGGTCGCACATCGCGATCAGCGGCAGCACCGCGATCTGCCCGTGCTCCGTCGCGTGCAGGGCGCCGAGCAGCACGTCCGGCGGCAGCGCCCCGCTGAGCCTCTCCGGCAATACGTACCAGAGCGCCTGGGTGACGAAGTGCTGCTCGGGCAGCTCGAGGGCGACGATGTCGATCGGCTCCTGCTCGGAGATCGAGACCCGCTGAAAGGCGATCACCTGCTCGCTGACCGAGACCTCGCCGAAGTGCAGCTCGACCCCGGCGGCGGTCCGCTGCTCGCGGATCCGTTCGATGTAGATCTCGGTCTCCTTTTTCGGCCGCGTGTACCAGTCGCCGTCGAAGCGGGAGACGATCGCCCGCCGCCCCTCGACGTCGAGCTGCTCGACCTCGTAGGAGCGACCTAGGTGGAGGTAGACGGCGCCAGGGTGGATCGTGGTGAAGGCGCGCTCGGCCTCGACCAGGCCGAGCATCTCGCCCGAGTCGCGCTCGATCACCGCGACCGAGTCGGCCGAGGCCGAGCGCAGGGCGATCTTCGAGGCGACGAACTCGCCGCTGCGCGGCAGCACCCGCCCGCCGGCGCGGCGCAGCTGCCCGGCCGAGACGAGCCGCTCGGCCCGGTCGCGCCAACCGGGGCCGAAGACCGACTCGTCCTCCTCGCTCAGCGGCAGCTCGTAGGCGGCGGCGACCATGTGGCGCGCGGCGATCTGCTCGCTCTCGTGGTCGAGGATCGCCGCCTCCACCGGGCGGCCGATGAACTCGTCCGGGTGGCGACAGAAGAACTGGTCGAGCGCGTCGGCGCCGGCGACGTAGACGGCGAGGCCGCGTCGCTGCCGCCCCGCCCGCCCCCACATCTGCCGCAGGCTCGCCACGGTCCCGGGAAAGGTGACGCAGATCGCCGCGTTGAGCTCGCCAATGTCGATCCCCAGCTCGAGCGCGTCGGTCGCGACCACGGCGAGCAGGTCGCCGCTCGCCAGCCGCGCCTCGATCTCACGCCGCTGCTGCGGCGTGTAGCCGCCGCGGTAAGGGGCGATCCGTGCCGCCAGCTCGGGCTTGCCGCGCCGCTCCAGCGCCTCGCGGGCGAAGCGCTGGATCAGCTCGATCCCGCGCCGGCTTTTGAGGAAGCAGATCGTGCGCACGCCGTGGGAGACCAGCTCAACCAGCAGCTCGGCCGCCTCGGAGAGCGCCGAGCGGCGGGTGCCGCTTGCCTTGTCGAGCAGCGGCGGGTTCCACATCGCTATCTCGCGGCCGCTGCGCGGCGCGCCGTCGTCGTCGATCAGCTCGAACGGCTCGCCGACCAGGCGCTCGGCGAGGTCGACCGGGTTGGCGATCGTCGCCGAGGTCAGCAGGAAGCGCGGCTCGGCACCGTAGGCGCGGGCGATCCGCCGCAGCCGCCGCAGCACGTTGGCGACGTGCGAGCCGAAGACGCCGCGGTAGGTGTGCGCCTCGTCGACCACGACCCAGCCGAGGTTGGCGAGGAAGTCGCCCCAGCTCTTGTGGTGGGGCAGGAGGCCGACGTGGAGCATGTCGGGGTTGGTCAGGACGAGGTTGTTGCGGCGGCGGATCGAGGGCCGCTCCTCGCGCGGGGTGTCGCCGTCGTAGATCGCCTCGCGCAGGCCGGGCGGGCGCAGCGCCGCCAGCTTGCGCGCCTGGTCCTGGGCGAGCGCCTTGGTCGGGTAGAGGTAGAGCGCCCGCCGCTTGGGGTCGCGCGCGATCCCGTCGAGCACCGGCAGGTTGAAGGCCAAGCTCTTGCCCGAGGCGGTGCCGCTGGTGATCACGAGGTTGGAGGCGGCGGCGGCTTTCAGCGCGTCGCGCTGGTGCGAGTAAAGGCGCTCGATGCCGGCGCGGCCGAGCGCCTCGACCAGGCCGGGGTCGAGCGAGCGCGGCATCGCCACCGGCTTGGCGGATCGTTCCGGTTCGCTGCTCTCGGCGACGATGCGACCGTCGCGCCGGGCTGGGTCGATCGTGATCGACCAGGGCGTCTCCAGCAGGCTCTTAGCCACGGATCCGCCCAGCTACCCGTACCGCCTGCAGCGTGCTGCGGTCGTGGATCCGCAGGATGTCGGCGCCCTCGCACACGGCCAGGGTCGCCGCCGCGACCGTGCCCCACTCGCGCTCGCCCGGCGGCAGCCGCCCCTCCCAGCTCCCCGCCAGCACGGCGCCGATGAAGTCCTTGCGCGAGAGCGAGACGTAGAGCGGCAGGCCGAGCGAGCGCAGCTCGCCGAGCCGCCGCAGGATCTCCAGGTCCTGCTCGGTGGTGAGGTCGAAGTCGAGGCCGGGGTCGATCGCGATCTGCTCCTCTGCCACCCCAAGTCGCGAGGCCGCCTCGAGTCTCCCCCCGAACCACGCCTTCAGGTGCTCGACCACGTCGCCGTACCCGCGCGGCGGCCTGTCTACCCGCGGCGGCCCCTCGATGTGCATCAGCACGTAGCCGCAGCCGCTCTCCGCGACCAGCTCGAACATCTCCTCCGAGCCGCCCGAGATGTCGTTGATCGCGACCGCCCCCGCCGCCAGCGCCCGTCGCGCGACGTCGGGCGAGAAAGTGTCGGCGGATATGGGGATTCCCGCCCCGGCGCTTTTGTTGCCCTCGGGACCACCCGCCCCGCGCGTCGCCTCCACCAGCCCTCCGATCGCCGGCACCAGCGCCGCCGCCTCGTCCTCGGCCGCCACCGGCGGCCCGCTGCGCGCCGCCACAGCGCCGACGTCCAACATGTCGAACCCCAACTCGACCAGTCGCTCTCCATCCTCGATCGCGCGCTCCGGCGTTCCACTACGCGCTCCTTCGAACATCGAGTCGGTCGTGACGTTGACGATCCCTGCCACCACGGGCTGCTCGAGCTCGAGACTTCCCCCCAAGAGGGCCCAGGTCGGCGGGTGCGGCGGCACCCAGCCGAGCTTAGTCGCATTGGCGCACGGTCAACCCAGCGCGCGCCGCAGGAGGACGACGTGCGTGCCGGCTTCGTCATGGCCGAAAGCCCCCGCCCTGAACGACACCGCGAGCCGAAACTGGAGCTTCCGTCCCGCAGGTACCGCTTCCGTCCTCTTCAGCACGCCGGGGGGGACGTTCAGCGAAATCGACGTCGAGCCCATGCTCCTGAAGAACCCCCTCAACTCCCGCTGGGTCATCGCGACCCTCACCGGGCGTTGCCGGCCATCGTTCCCGACGAGCGTCGTCTCGATGCGCCGGCCGCGACCCTCGATCGTCGCCAGCTGTCTGGGCAGGCTCAACTCGAACCCAGTGATACGCGCCCAGCGCAAGCTCGGCCGGATCCCCAGGCGAAGCGCGACACCCCGGCCTGAGGAGCGGCGGACCCGCAGCCGGGCCCGCACCGAAGGCAGGCAGCCGCTGAGGCGCTGGACGACAGCGCCACCCGGACAAGCATCGATCGTTGCGACGCCCCCCTCGCCAAAGCCGCGGTCCAGCTCCCCGTTCTGCTGCACGCGAGCGACGATCGTTCCCGGCCGGCCCGTCCCGAGCCTTCCGGCGACCACGGTCCGACCATCGGCCAGCGAGGCCACCGCCTGCCCTATCGCCGGCAGGGGAATCCCGGACGGCCCGGGCACCCGGACCACTCCGCCTTCTCCGAAAGCCGGATCGAGGGCGCCGCTGGGCAGGAAGCGGAGCAGCAGCGGGCGCATGCAGGTCTCACAGTAGGCGCCGGCCTTCCCCGCCTGGCTGCTGACCGTGCCGGCGGCGACGATCTTCCCGTCCGGTTGGATGGCAAGATCGGCGGCCCAGGAGAACCCCGGCCCAGGCGACGCATCGGCAAAGCCACCCGAGCCGAACTCGCCGTCGAGGAGGCCCTCCGCGGAGAAGCGTGCGAGGATGACGTGGTCCGCGGCGCTTCCGGCGGCGTAGATCCCATCTGGGACCGGGAGGAGCGCGTAGAGGAAGGGAAGCGACCCCGTGTAGGAGACCGGTGCCAACCCGGCGCCACCGCCGAAGGCTGGGTCGTAGGGCGAGCCGGTCCCGGGCACGAGGCGTGCGAGGAAGCCCTGGTTCTCCCCATATGGGCTGACGGGGGGCGAGCTGAAGCCAACCGCCAACAACGAACCATCGCCCCGCGAGGCGAGGGCGCCGAACGGCCCCACCAGGCTTACCTCGCTTACGGGCTCGGCCGAGCGGCCGTCGGCGGCGAAAACGTACGTATGCGTGTCTTGCCTGGGGGGAATTTTGGCACGTACGTCGGCGCTGGCGAGGGCGATTCGCCCCTCCGGGAGGAGCGCAATGTGGGCAGGGCTGCCTTCCGCCCCACGGCTGATCGCCTTCCCGTCCTCGCCGAAGCCGAGGTCGGGGCTTCCGTCCGCCCGGTAGCGGCTCAACCGGACCGAGGAGCTTAGGGCGACGATCTTCCCGTCCGGCTGGACGACGATCTCGGTGAAGGGCGCCGAGCTTCGATCGATGGCGATCCCGCCGTCGCCAAAACTCGGGTCGAGCCGACCATCGGGATTGAGCCGTGCAAGCATGCCGAAGCGGGGAGTCACACCGCCAGCAACGACGACCTTGCCGTCGAGCTGCACGACCATCGGCCCCGCGGCGCTGGCGCTGGCGGCCGCGCCGAGCAGCAACGCGAGCAGGGCCATCGTTACGCCAGCCAGCCTCATCTGGCACTCCTCCCGTACCGATCCCACGTCGCTACCGTAACAGCGGCGTTGGCCCTCAGTTGCGTCTACACCGACCTCGACGGCACCCTGCTCGGCCGGGGCAGCTCGCTCTTCCGCGACGCCGAGGGGGCGTTCTCGCTGGCCCAGGCGCGGGCGCTCGACGCCTGCCACCGGGCCGGGGTCGAGGTGGTGATCATGTCCGGCCGGCGCGAGCCGCAGGTGCACGAGGCGGCCCGGCTGATGGGCCAGACCTCATACATCTACGAGGCCGGCTGCGCCTTCGCGATCGAGGGCGAGACGACGCTGCTCACCGGCAACCTCGTCCCGGACGAGGACGGCACCGTCTACGAGAAGATCGAGGCGCGCGGCATCCCCAAGATGCTCTTCGAGCGCTTCGAGGGGCGGCTCGAGTACCACGCGCCCTGGCACCACGGTCGCATCCTCTCCCACCTCTTCCGCGGCAAGGTCGATGTCGGCGAGGCCAACGAGCTGCTCGTCGCCCAGGGCCACGACGACCTGCGGCTGCTCGACAACGGCGCGATCGCCCGCGAGATGCCCGCGATCGACGGCCCCGCCCACGCCTACCACCTGGTGCCGCAGATGGTCAGCAAGGCCAACGCGGTCGCTGCCCACGCCCGCGCCCGCGGCTTCGACCCGGCCGATTGCATCGCCGTCGGCGACTCGGTCGAGGACCTCGAGGTCGCCGCCGCGGTCGGCCGCTTCTTCGTCGTCGCCAACGCCCCCGAGCGCGACCCAGGCCTGCGCGCCGCCCTCGCCGCCTGGGACAACGTCACCGTCACCGAGGGCGCGATGGGCGACGGCTTCTACGAGGCGGTCGTCTCCAGCCTGATGGAGCGCTGAGCGCCCGGCCGCCGCAGCTAGTATCGGGACCATGGAGGGAGCGACGGTCGCCGAGCAGGAGTACCTGGAGATCATGTTCTGGCTGGAAGAGGCCGGGCTGCCGATGACCGGCGCCAACATCGCCCGCGCCATGCAGCTCTCGCCCCCCACCGTGCACGAGATGGTCGGCCGCCTGGTCGACGACGGGTACGTCGAGCGCAACGCCGACAAATCGCTCGCCTTCACCGGCTCCGGGCGCGAGCACGCCAGCCACATCGTCCGCCGCCACCGCATGATCGAGCGCTTCCTCACCGACGTGCTGGGCATCCCCTGGGACGAGGTGCACGAGGAGGCAGAGCGGATCGAGCACGCGATGTCGCCGGTGCTCGAGGAGCGCATGCGGGCGGCGATCGGCGACGCGACCACCTGCCCGCACGGCCACCCGATCGTCGAGGGCGCGCGCGAGACCGGCTCTCTGCTGGCCGATGTGCAGGCGGGTGCCTCGGTCACCGTGCTGCGCTTCGAGAACGAGGCCGAGGAGCTGCTGCACTACCTCAAAGAGGCGGGGTTGGAGCCGGGCCTGGCGGGCACGGTCCAGGACAGCGACGAGGAGAGCGTGACGATCGCCTCCGCCGACGGCCCGCACACAGTCTCCCGCAGCGTCGCCGAGACGGTCTCGGTCCGCGCCGACCCGGCGCCGCCGCCGCGAGCGGCGATCCCAGAGCAGCTCGTGCTGTCCTCGGATCGCTACGGCAGGTAGCGCAGCCGACATTGACCCACCTCTAGTGGGGTGAAAGTCGGATGCGTCAGGCGGGCGAGCCGGCGCGGACTCGCTCCAGGGCGCGGGCTATGCGGGCTACGCCCTGGGGGATGCGATCCGGTGGGACGCTGGCGAAGGAGAGCCGCAGGCTGTTGCGGCCGCCGTCGATCATGAAGTCGGGGCCGGCGACGAAGGCGACGCCCTCACCCTTGGCCTCGGCCAGCAGCGCGGGCGTGTCGGTGCCCTCGGCGAGGTCGAGCCAGAGGAAGTAGCCGCCCTCGGGTACGACGAACTCGGCCTCCGGGATCTGCTCGCGCAGCGCCTCGACCAGGGCGTCGCGGCGGTCGCGCAGGGCACCCTTGACGAACTCGATGTTGCGGTCGAGCGCGCCGGAGCGGCAGAGCTCCAGCACCACAGCCTCGGCCAGCATGTTGGGCGAGATGTAGGTCTCGTTGGCGCGCTTGGCCAGCGCCGCGATCTCCGCTCCGGGCCCCGCCAGGTAGCCGACCCGCACGCCCGGGCTGACGGTCTTGGAGAAGGAGGAGGCGTGGATCACGCGCTCGGCGGAGTCGATCGAGAGCATCGACTCCAGCGCCTCGCCCTCGAATGGCAGCTCGCGGTAGGGGTCGTCCTCGAAGATCCAGAAGCCGTGCTCGGCGGCCAGCTCGACCATGCGCGTGCGCTTCGCGGCCGAGAGCGTGCAGCCGGCCGGGTTGTGGAAGTTGGGGATGACGTGGGCGAGCTTGAGCGGGCCCTCGTCCAGCGCCGCCTCGACCGCGGCGACGTCGAGCCCGTCGGCCTCCAGCGGCACCGGCACCAGCTCGACCCCCAGCCGCTGCAGCATCAAGAGCGTGCGGTCGTAGGTCGGCTGCTCGACGATCACCCGGTCGCCGGGCTCGAGCAGGTGCTCGAACAGCATCCAGCCCGCCTCCAGCGAGCCGTTGGCGATCATCACCTGCCCCGCGTCGAGCCCCCCCTGCCGCTCCGCCACCCACTGGCAAAGCCCCGGATGCCCGATCCCGGTCCCGTAGGAGAGCGCCTTTTCCCAATCCTCGGCCAGCGCCGTGGCCGCGGCCTCGCGCACCGCGTCCTTGGGCAGGATGTCGGCGGAGGGCGCCCCGCGCGCAAACGAAATCGTGTCTCCAGCCATCGCGCCGAGCCTAGCAACGCCCCAGCTTCACCGAACCCTCCTCCTCCTGCCGTACCGGGCGCTCCTATACTCGCGCCGCATGACGCTCTTGCCCGGCTTCCGTGTCGGCGCCGTCGCGTTCCTCGCGGCGCTCGCGGTCGCGCTCGGGGTCGTGCTGCTCAGCGACTCCTCGAGCGATGCCGCTGACGGCTACCGCCCGCCGAAGTTCGACCAGTCGCGGCTGGTCCTGCGACTGCCCGACCTGCCAACGGGCTACGGCAACGGCTACCTCGGCGAGGGAAGAGGAGGCGACGGCCTCCTCTGCGAAGCCTTCAGCCGCTCATCCGACAAGCCCGACCCGGTGGCCGAGTTCGCGCGCATGTACCGCGCCAAGGGCTGCATCGCCGCCTATGTCAGCCGCTTTACGATCCCCGGACAGGAGCCGGCCGCGCCGGTCGTCTTCAGCGGCGCAATGGCGCTCGGCACCGCCGCGGCCGCCGTCGACGCCTGGCATCTGGTCCCCACCATGCTCGGCCGCCTGTTGCGTGGCGGCCCGCCGCGGGAAGTGGAGACGAGCGCCAGGGTCGGTGCGCAGACGCGCCTCTTCCACACGGCGCAGGCCTGGTACCCCTACCTGATCCGCGGCAAGCAAAAGGCCTCGTTCCTCGCCTGGCGCAGCGGCAGCACCGTCGCGGTGGTAGTCGCCACGGGTGCGTCTGTCGCCACCAACGACCGCGTCGTCGCCGAGCTGGCGCCGCTCCAGCAGGCCCACATCCGCAGGCCGACCCCCTACACGAAAGTTGAACGCTCGGACGCCGAAGTCGGGCTCGACGACCCGGCGATCGACATTCCCGTCTACTGGCTCGGCCGCGTCTTCAGGCCCGGCGGCGACCTGCCCTCGAACACGTTGTACGCGTCTGGCTTCCTGGGCGAGCCGATCCCCGAAGAAACCGGGGAGTCCTTCTCCGAAGGCCCATATCCGCCGCTCGAGGCCGATTACGAAAACATCCGGCTGGCGACCTGGACGCCGCCGACCTGGCACATCTTCGCCCGCTCGAAGACCGGCAAGGCGATCACCTCCTGGAAGTGCACCAAGACTCGCACCGTGACCATCCCCGGCGGCATAGCGACGATCTTCGGCGGCTACAAAGAGGACTACGCGCGCTGCCCGAAGAAGGCGCCGCGAGCCTTCACCGCCTGGGTCGACGTCGCCGGGGTGAAGATCGTGGTGGGGGGGGGGGGGGGGGGGGGGGGGGGGGGGGGGGGGGGGGGGGGGG
>JBKPOW010000089.1:0-5953 GCA_046733275.1 Actinomycetota bacterium | reverse complement strand
AGCGCCAGGCGGGTGAGCGCAAGCGGGCGCGCCGGCGGCCCGCGGCGGAAGACGAGTGATCGGGCAGACTCCGGAGCGATGGCGAAGCGCAAGAAGCGGCGGCCGCGGCAGCCGGCGCCGGCGATCGAGTATCGCGACGCGGAGGGCAACGTCCTCGCCCTGCGCCAGACGCTGAGCGCGGGCACGATCGCCAAGCTCGGCGAGGGACCGGTGACCGCCGCGACCAGCCAGGAGGACGCCTGGCGCCGCCGCTCCGAGATGCTCTTCGAGCGGCTCGCGGTGAGCTGGGAGATCGCCGGCCTGCCCCTCGGCGACCAGAAGATGCTGCTC
Organism: Actinomycetota bacterium; assembly: GCA_046733275.1. Taxonomy (GTDB): domain Bacteria; phylum Actinomycetota; class Thermoleophilia; order Solirubrobacterales; family 70-9; genus VRUE01. Next base: position 5,623 of record JBKPOW010000089.1, on the reverse strand, counting down.
GGCCGCTACCGGATGGCCGACGCGGAGACGCAGGAGTGGGTGCGCCGCACGATCGACGCGCACCTGCGGCGGTTCATTCCCGAGCTCGCAGGGTAGGGTCGGTCAGAGGCCGGTCTTCAGCGACGAAGGGAGCTCACATGCTTGCCGATGCCAAAGCCACCAGCGGTTTCGCGGTCCCCGATACCGACGAGGCGAAGCGCTTCTACGCCGAGACCCTCGGCCTGAACGTGGCGGTGCTGGACGAGGAGAACGGCGTCATGGCCCTGAAACTCACCGGCGGCGACGTATTCCTCTACCGCAAACCGGACTTCGTCCCGGCCACCTACACGATCCTCAACTTCGAGGTCGACGACGTCGATGCGGCGGTCGACGAGCTCTCCTCCCGCGGCGTATCCATCGAGCGCTACGACGGCTTCGACCAGGACGAGAAGGGCATCGCCCGCGGCCGCGGCCCGGCGATCGCCTGGTTCAAGGACCCGGCGGGCAACATCCTCTCCGTCCTCCAACAGCCCTGAGGCTTCTTCGGCCGAGGGGGGATGGGCGCGGCTGGGCTCGAACCAGCGACCTCTCCCGTGTGAGGGGAGCGCTCTCCCACTGAGCTACGCGCCCGGGCCGTCGATCATACGACGCCGGGAGTCGCCGCCGGGGCCCCGGTGTCGCCGGTCTCGATCGCCCGCTCTAGCAGGGCGCGGGCGACGAAGGGGAAGACGAGCGTGGAGAGCATCGCCGCGCCGACCAGGCCGGCGGCGGTCGAGGTCTTCATGTGGCCCGATTCGGTCGCGATCGTCGTGATCGCGACTACCAGCGGCAGCTCGGTAGCGGAGTAGAAGGCGAGCGCCGCCCGCTGGCGGGCCTTGAGCACGCTGCGGTAGAGCAGCATCGCCGGCGTGCCACGGACGACGAGGAAAAGGACGAAGAACATCGCCAGCTTGAGCATGGCGGTCGCCGAGCCGAGCGCCGCCAGGTCGAACTCGACCCCGCTGGTGACGAAGAAGAAGGGAACGAAGAAGCCGAAGCCGACCGCGGTCAGCTTCGACTCGAAGACCTGCAGCTCGCGCCCCTTCAGCGCCAGCCGCACGATCATGCCGGCGACGAAGCCGCCGAGCAGCACGTCGAGGCCGAGGTTGCTGGCGAGCAGGACGAGGCCGAAGACGAGCACGACGGTGATCCGCACGGCCAACTGGCTGCTCGACTCGAAGGTCCGCTCCAGCGCCGGCCAGCCGCGCCAGGCGAGACGGACGGAGACCAGCGCCAGTGCCAGCGCGAGGACGACGAAGGCGACCAGGATCGCCGCCTCGTGTAGCGGGTTGGCGGTGGAGAGGACCAGCGTCACCAGCAGGATGGGGCCGAACTCACCGATCCCACCGGCGGCCAGCAAGTAGGTACCGAACCTCGTCCGCAGCTCACCGTTGTCGCGCAGGATCGGGATCAGCGTGCCAATCGCGGTCGTCGCCATCGCCGAGCCGGTGTAGAGGAAGGAGACGACGATGCCGGCGGCGGCGAGGGCGCCGCCGATGCCGTAGGCGAGCGCGATCGAGAGCAGCCAGCCGAGCGCGCCGAGCGCCAGCGGCCGGCCCTTGATCCGCTCGAAGTCGAGCTCGTAGCCGGCGAAGAAGAAGAGCATGCCGAGGCCGAGGCTGGAGAAGAACTCGATGAAGTCGTCGGTTTCGGCGATCTCGAGCACTTCGGGGCCGATCGCGATCCCCAGCAGCAGCTCGACCACGACGACCGGCGGGGCGAAGCGGCGCGGCACGATCGCCACCGTGATCGCGGCCAGGGCCGCGATCACGACGATGGCGAAGAAGGACTCGGCGTCGACCTCGATCAAGGCGACCCCGATCCTACGTCCGTCCGTACCATGAAGGTCGATGTCGGCCGGGAGTCCCAGGCACGCGACAGTGGTGGTCGGTCTCCTTCTGCTCGTTCCGCTCTTCGCGGCCGGATGTGGCGAGAGCGGGCGCGACGCCGCCGCGGCGCTTCCGCAGGGTGCTGAGCGAGTCGACCTCGACCCAGCGGAATTCAGCGTCGAGATCGAGAATCGCTACTGGCCGATGCGGCCCGCCAGCCGTTGGGTCTACCGAGAGAGCGAAGGCGAAGGCGGCATCCAACGGGTCGTAGTCACGGTTACGAACAAGACCAGGCAGATCGCCAACGGGGTCGAGGCCCGCGTGGTGCACGACGTCGTCAGCGCGGCTGGCAAGCCTGTCGAGGTGACCGACGATTGGTACGCGCAGGACGCGGCCGGCAACGTCTGGTACCTGGGTGAGAAGACGGCCGAGTACGCAGACGGGGAGGTCGTCTCCAGGGCGGGGTCTTGGGAGGCGGGTGTGGACGGCGCCCAACCAGGGATCGCGATGCCGGCCGAGCCACGTCCCGGGCTGGCTTACCGCCAGGAGTACTACGCCGGGGAGGCGGAGGACAGGGCGAAGGTGCTGAGCGTGAGTGAGCAGGTGGAAGTCCCCTTCGGCCACTTCAACCAGGTGGTCCTGACCAAGGACCTTGTGCCGCTAGAGCCGCGCGCGCTCGAGTACAAGCTCTATGCGCCTGGCGTTGGCCCCGTGATGGCCCTCGATGTCTCGGGTGCCTCTGGGCGTGAGGAACTGGTCTCCTACCGGGCAGGCTGAGGGCAACCGCGCGACGCCGACGGTAGGATCGGGAGTGGACCGTGCTAGGCGGGGAATCAGCGGTGCCCTGTAACCCGCAATCCGCTCTAGCGGGGCCGAATCCCGTTCTGAGGGGCTGGTTTTCGGGACCGGTCCACCGGGGGCGGCGTTGACGGCCGGGTCCTGCGCGACGTAGGCACGTGAACCAGGTCAGGTCCGGAAGGAAGCAGCCTTAAGCGGAAGCCGCGGGTGCCGCAGGCGAGCCCGGCTCGAGCCAACCCCGATGGACATGCCCGGGGACCTCGCTTCGAAGGCGGGGCGCACGGTCCATTTTCAATCTCTAGTCGATCAAGCGCTTCGACATCTGGCGAACGGCGATCCGCCACATGACCAGGGCGAAGGCAACTAGGCCGGCGAAGCGGACGGCGTCGATCGGGTCGAAGCCGAAGGCGCCGCCGCGGACCAGTTCGACCAGCTGGTGCAACGGGTTTAGCTGGGCGACGACCTGGACGCCCTGCGGCAGTTCGTCGATCGGGAAGAAAGCGCCCGAGACGAGGAAGAGCGGCGTGACGAAGAGCGCCGTCACGTAGTTGAACTGGTCGATCTTGGCGACGGTCGCCGCCATCGCGATGCCGAAGCCGGCGAAGCCGAGGGCGGTGGCGAGGCAGAAGATCGGCGTCAGCAGCATGCCCAAAGCGGGGTCGAGGCCGAAGCCGATCGTGACCAGCAGCGGCACGCAGCCGTAGACGCTGGCGCGCAGGCCGATCCAGAGCATCTCGGCGGTTACCAGCTCCTCGACGTCGACCGGCGCGGCGAGGATCGCGTCGTAGGTGTTCTGGAAGCGGTGCTTGACGAAGGTGCCGAACATCGCCGGCAGGGCGCTGGAGAAGATCACCGCGGTGGCGACCATGCCGGTGCCCACGTACTCGACGTAGGGGGTGCCGTTGACTTCGTCGACCAGGGTGGCGCTGAGACCGAGGCCGAAGGCGAGCAGGTAGACGATCGGTTCGAGCACGCTGGAGAAGGTCGTCCCCCGCCAGTAGGTGCGGAAGTTGGCAACCTCGCGGCTCATCACGCCGGCGATCGCCGCCGGTTCGAGCCGCCGCAGCCGGGTGCGGGTGGGCTCAGTGGTAGCGGCCTCCATCACTCTGCCTCCTCCCCGGTCAAAAGGACGAAGACGTCCTCGAGCGAAGCGGCGCGGCGCACCGCGTCCTCCGGGATGACGCCGTTGCCCCCCTGCTCGGAGCCGACGATCGCGACCGCCGGGCCGGCCGGCCGCACCCGCAGTCCCTCGGCCTCGGCATTCGCCCGCACCTCGGCCAGCCTGTCCGGCGGCGCGTAGACCTCGGCCGTTTCGCGGCCGGCATGCTCGGCGATCAGCTCGGCCGGGATGCCGCGGCTGATGATCCTGCCGTTCGCCATCACCGCGACCTCGTCGGCAAGGCGCTCGGCCTCCTCGATGTAGTGGGTCGACATCAGGATCGTCACCCCGTGCGTGCGCAGGTCGTCGATCAGGGTCCAGAGCTGCGTGCGGATCTGCGGATCGAGGCCGACGGTCGGCTCGTCGAGCAGGATCAGCTTCGGTTCGTGGACGAGGCCACGGGCGAGCAGAAGGCGGCGGCGCATGCCGCCGGAGAGCTCGTCGACGGCGTCGCGGCGGCGGTCGCGCAGGCGGGCCAGGTCGAGCGCCCGGTCGACCGCCGCGCCGACGTCTGGCACGCGGTAGAGGCGGGCGTAGACGGCCAGGTTGTCTTCGACAGTGACGTCGACGTCGAGGTTGTCGAGCTGCGGCACGACCCCCATCTCGGCTCGCGCCGCCTTGGCGTCCCCCGGCAGCTCGTGACCGAGCGCGCGCAGCTCGCCGGCGTCCGGCAGGGCCTGCCCGGTGAGCAGGCGCATCGTCGTCGACTTGCCGGCGCCGTTGGGCCCGAGCAGGCCGAGGCAGATCCCCTCGGGCACGTCGAGGTCGAGCCCGTCGACGGCCGTGATCGGGCCGAACCTCTTGACCACGCCGCGCAGTTCGATCGCTGCCATGACGGCCATGCTTGCATGGGAGACTGGCCGGCATGCTCGACGAGCGCTGGATCAGGGCGTTGCACGTGGAGGCGATGCACGAGGAAGATCTGCACGCCGGGCACGAGCACCACGTGCTCTTCCAGGCCTCGACGATCGCCGCCCTGCTCGACGGCGCTTACGAGGGCGACCTGACGTTCGGCGAGCTGGCCGAGCACGGCGATCTCGGCCTCGGCACGCTCGACGGCCTCGACGGCGAGATGGTCGCGCTCGACGGCAGCTTTTACCGCGCCGACGTCGACGGCGCGATCGGCGAGATCGACCCGGCGACGAAGACGCCGTTCGCCGTGGTCGCTCGGTTCGAGCCCCGGATCGACCTGCGGATCGACGGTCCGCTCGACCACCCTGCCCTGCTGGCGCGCCTCGACGATCTGGTCCCGGCCGGGACCCCGTCCTGCGCGATCCGCCTCGACGGCCGCTTCGACTCCGTCCGGGCTCGCTCGGTCCCGCGGCAGAGCCCGCCCTACCGGCCGCTGACCGAGGTCGTCGCCGGGCAGTGCGTCTTCGAGCTCGAGGACGTGGAGGGGACGATGGTCGGCTTCCGCTTCCCCGAGTACGCCGAGGGGATCGAGGTCGGCGGCTACCACCTCCACTTCCTCTCCGCCGATCGCACCCGCGGCGGCCACGTCCTCGGCTCGAGTTCGCACGGCCTGCGCGCCCGGCTCGATCCGTCGAGCGAGCTGCACGTCGAGCTGCCGCCGGGGGTCGAGCTCGCCGACCCCGAGCTGGCCGCCTCCACCCACGCCGCGGTGAAGGCGGTCGAGCGCGGCTAGCAGCGGCGGTAGAGGAGCCAGGACTCGTTGCGGGCGACCGGGCGGAAGTTGGGTGGGACGGGCGTGTCGAAGCGGGCCGGGTCGTTGGGATCGAGGATGAAGTTGTGGATGACGAAGGGGCTGGCCGGATTGAGGAAGTAGCCGCGGCGGGGTTGGCGCTGCTCGGAGGAGCTG
>JBKPOW010000088.1:0-9124 GCA_046733275.1 Actinomycetota bacterium | reverse complement strand
GAAGGTGAGCGGGAAGCAGGAGTTCGCCCGCGCCCAGCCGAGCATCTTCTCGAAGCTGGTCATCACCACTTTTTCCTCGACGTAGCGCTCCAGCTCCTCGCCCTCGAGGTCGCCGCGCAGCATGTCGCGGGCGCGCAGCTGGCGACTGCGCATCGTCTGTCGCTCTACTTCCAATCCAACGCTCCCTTCCGCCAGACGTAGACGAAGGCGACGAGCAGGAGGACGACGAAGACGACCAGCTCGCCGAGGACGAAGAGGCTGTCAGCGTCCTCGAGGATGACGCCGATCGGATAGAGGAAGACGACCTCGATGTCGAAGAGGATGAAGAGCATCGCGATCAGGTAGAAGGTGACGCCGAAGCGGATCCCGCTCGAGGGCTCGACAGGGATGCCGGACTCGTACGGCTCGCCCTGGCGGCGGCTCGCCGCGGTCGCCTTGCGCGGTCGCTTCGGCCCGATCACGTGGTTGAGCAGGACGAAGGCGGTGCCGACGCCGAGGCCGAGCAGGGCGAAGACGAGGATCGGTAGGTAGCTCTTCAACATCGATGTGGGAGGGGATGCGGCGGCCGTCCCGGCGGGCGCCTCGCGCCGCGCCGTCGTCGCCTGCACTCGCTGTTATACACCCACCTTGTGACAACTTGCTACATAGTGATTTTCCGCATCAGCAAGCCGAATCCCGACCCTTTCAGACGGATTTAGCCAGTGACCGCGATCCACCTCGTCGTCGGCTGCGCGCTGATCGCCCTCAACCTCGCCGCCTTCGCCTTCGGCGGCATCGCCTGGCTCCGCGATCGGCCCTCGGTTCCCTTCTGGTACCTGCTGCGCGGCGCCCAGTTCGCGGTCTTCCTCCAGGCCCTGCTCGGCGGCCTGTTGCTGATGACCGGCCACGAACAGAGCGACGACCTCCACTACCTCTACGGGGTCCTGCCCCTGGTCGTCTCCTTCCTCGCCGAGGGCGCCCGCGCCGGCGCCGCCCAGCGCGAGCTCGGCGACCTCGATTTCGAATCCCTCCCGGCAGCCGACCAGGAATCGCTAGCCCTCGCCATAGTCCGCCGCGAGATGGGCATCATGGCCGTCAGCTGCGGCGTGATCCTCTTCCTCGGTCTCAGAGCCGCCGGCACCAGCGGCGCGTTCTGACTCAGCTCAACGGCCGGTAGGCGCCTTCGTGGAAGACGAGGGGGACCCCTTCGCTCGTCTCCAGGGCGGTGACCTCGCCGGTGACGATCACGTGGTCGCCGCCGGCGATCACGTCGCGCAGGTCGCAGGCGACGAAGGCGAGGGCGCCGTCGATCGCCGGGACGCCGTCGCGATCGCTCCAGGCGACGCCCTCCCACTTGTCAGCGACCGGCGCCTTGGTGGCGAAGGCGCGGGCGAGCTCCTCCTGACCGGCGTGCAGGACGCTGATGCCGAAGCGGTTGGCCGCCTGCACGGCGAGCAGCGTGCGCGAGCCGCGGTCGAGGCAGGCCAGCATCAGCATCGGCTCGATCGAGAGCGAAGAGACGGCGTTGGCCGTCGCCCCCGCTGGCCCCTCCGGCCCGGCGGCGCTGACCACGGTCACTCCGGTGGGCAGCATCGCCATCGCGGCGCGGAAGCCGGCGGGGTCGGGCGGGCTCATCGCCGGGGGCCTGCGGGGATCGGCAGTCATCTCGCCCGGACAATATGATCCCGCCGCGTGCGACCCCTGATCGCCATAGCGACGGCAGCCCTGGCCGGCCTCGCCCTCGCCGCCTGCGGCTTCGGCGAGGAGGGCATCTCGGTCTCCAAGGACGACCCCAACTACAACGGCGCCGTCCTCTTCGCCACCCACTGCAGCGGCTGCCATACCCTCAGCGCCGCCGGCACCCAGGGGACCGGAAACCGCAGCGTGCGCGCGCAGGGCCCGAACCTCGACCAGCGGACCGAGACCTACGACGATGCCCTCTTCGCGATCCAGAACGGCGGCTTCTCCGGCGCGATCATGCCGCAGAACATCGTCGTCGGCGAGGATGCCGAGGCGCTGGCCCGCTTCGTCGCCGAGTACGCCGGCGGCGAAGCCGAAGAAGCGCAACGCCCGGCGCCCTAGCGGGAGCCTCCGATGCTCGACCTGAAGCTGATCCGCTCCGACCCCGAGCGGGTCAAGGCGGCGCTGGCGCGGCGCGGCGCGGCCGAGCAGGTCGACGAGCTGCTGGCGCTCGACGCCCGCCGGCGCGAGCTGCTGCCCGAGATCGAGGGCGCCCAGGCCGAGCGCAAGAGCCTCTCCAAGCAGATCGGCGAGGCGAAGCAGCGCGGCGAGGAGGCCGAGGAGCTGATGGCGGCGGTGGGGGGGCTCAAGGAGCGGATCGAGACCGGGAAAGCGGAGCTGGAGGAGGTCGAGGAGGAGCTCGAGCGGCTCGCCGCCGCCCTGCCCAACCTGCCCGACCCAGATGCCCCAGACGGGATGACCGAGGAGGACGCGGTCGTCCTGCGCGAGGTCGGCGAGCGGCCGAGCTTCGACTTCGAGCCGCGCGACCATCTCGAGCTCGGCACCGAGCTGGGCCTGATCGAGATGGACGCGGCGGCGCGGCTCTCCGGCTCCCGCTTCGCCTATCTCAAGGGGGACCTGGTGCTGCTCGAGCTGGCCCTGGTCCGCTACGCCCTCGACCTCGTCCGCGGCGAGGGCCACGAGCCGGTCGTGCCGCCGGTCCTGGTCCGCGAAGAGGCGCTCTACGGCACCGGCTTCCTCCCCGGCGACCGCGACCAGATCTACGAGATCCCCAAGGACGACCTCTACCTCGCCGGCACCTCCGAGGTCGCCCTCGCCGGCCTGCATGCCGGCGAGATCCTCGAGGCCGACCGGCTACCGCTGCGCTACGCCGCCTTCTCCTCCTGCTTTCGCCGCGAGGCCGGCGCCGCCGGTCGCGACACGCGCGGCATCTTCCGCGTCCACCAGTTCGACAAGGTCGAGATGTTCTCGTTCGTAGAGCCCTCCGAGTCGGCCGCCGAGCACGAGCGCCTGCTGGCGATCGAGGAGCGCATCCTCACCGAGCTGGAGATTCCCTACCGGGTGGTCAACGTCGCCGCCGGCGACCTCGGCGCCCCGGCGGCGAAGAAGTACGACTGCGAGGCGTGGATCCCGAGCCAGGGCCGCTACCGGGAGCTGACCTCGTGCTCGAACACGACCGACTACCAGGCGCGACGCCTCAGTTGTAGGTACCGACCTGCCGATAACGAAGCTGTTCAAGCGGTCCACACGCTGAATGGGACCGCTGTAGCCGTGGGAAGGACGATGATCGCTCTGATTGAGAACCGCCAGGATCGGGAAGGCGGATTCACGCTACCTAATATTCTGTATTCCTATGGCTGTCCTGAAAGGATTCTTGCGCAATGAGCGCCAGCGTTCGTGATGCCAAGCGGGTCGTCCTCTGCGACGACCACGAGATTGTCCGCGATGCGATCAAGTCGCGGATGTCGAACTCGAACGCGCTGCAGATCGTCGGCGAGGCCGCCAACGGCCGCGATGTCATCGAGGTCGTCAAGGAACTCGAACCCGACGTCCTGATCATCGACGTCGAGCTGCCCAAACGCGACGGGATCGAGGCGACCAAGGAGGTGCTCAAGGTCCGCCCGCGGACGAAGGTGATCATCTTCACCGCGCACGCCCAGCCCGACCTGCTGGCGCTCGCCCTGCGCGCCGGCGCCTCCGGCTACGTGCTCAAGTCGGCGCCGGCCGAGGACATCGCCCGCGCGGTCAAAGCGGTGACCGGCGGCGGCACCTTCCTCGGCGGCGACTTCGCCGGCGGCAAGCCCTCCGAGGTGGAGAAACTGCTCGACCTCTCGCCGCGCGAGCGGCAGATCCTCGAGCTGCTCGCCGAGGGGCTGCGGGTGAAAGAGATCGCCGAGCGCCTCGGGCTCAGCCCGGCGACCGTGCACACGCACGTGCGCAACGCGATCGCCAAGCTGGAGGTCGATACGCGCACGGAGGCGGTTGCCCTGGCCGTGCGCTTCAGCTACCTCGGCGCCGGCGGCGGCGTCAAGTAGGTCAGGCGCCGCCTCCTCCGCTTCGCGTCCGGGGGCGGCTAGTTGCGGTCCAGGGTCAGCGCGCAGCCGTTGATGCAGTAGCGCCGGCCGCCGCGCTCGGGCGGGCCGTCGTCGAAGACGTGGCCGAGGTGGGCGTCGCAGTGCTTGCAGACGACCTCGGTGCGGCGCATCATCAGGCTGTTGTCGGGCCGCAGCTCGACCTGCTCCAGGTTGGCCGGCTCGGTGAAGCTGGGCCAGCCGGTGCCGGAGTCGAACTTGGTGTCAGAGCTGAAGAGCTCGGTGCCGCAGCAGACGCAGCGGTACATGCCCTCGGACTTCTCGTCGACGTAGGGGCCGGTGAAGGGGCGCTCGGTGCCGGCCTTGCGGGTGACCTCGTATTGCTCGGGCGTCAGTTGCTTGCGCCACTCCTCGTCTGACTTCTTCACTTTCTCCACTTCGCTCTCCTTTCGTCTCACATTCAGAGTACGGAGCGCGTCCAGGCAGGCGCCGCCGGGGATCACCTCGTCAGTGCCCACCACCGCCTTCGGCGGTGGAATCTCGTGCCGCTTCGCGGCTGGAATGACTCTGCGGAGCCGCTTCGCGAGGCACTGCCGAGGCGACCCCCGACATCGCCTGCTTAGATGCCCGCCCGTGCCCGAGGCCTTTTACGAGAAGACCCACGACGGGTTCATTGCGAGTGAGCTGACCCGCGGACCCTGGGATCCCAACGCCCAGCATGCGGGGCCGCCGTCGGGGTTGCTGGGCAGGGAGGTGGAGCGGGTCGGCGGCGGCCAGGGGTTTCAGGTGGCTCGGGTGACGCTGGAGATCCTGCGGCCGGTGCCTATTGGGCCGGTCCGGGTCGAGGCGTCGATTGTGCGGCCGGGGCGGTCGGTGCAGATGGTTGAGGCGTCGCTGTCCGATGGGGAGAACGAACTGATGAAGGCTCGGGCTTGGCGGATCAGGACCGCCGAGATCGAGATTCCGGAGGACGTGGTGACCACGCCTGAGGCGCCGCCGGGGCCGAAGGAGGGGCACGAGCCTGAGTTCTTCGCCACGGGGCAGTCGGTCGGGTACCACACCGCGATGGAGTGGCGGTCGGTGGGGGGCAGCTTCCGCACGCCGGGGCCGGCGACGGTGTGGATGCGGATGCGGTACGCACTGGTCGCCGCCGAGGAGCCGACGCCGCTGCAGCGCACCCTGGTCGCCGCCGACGTCGGCAACGGGATCAGCGCCGTGCTCGACTGGCGTCGCTACGTCTTCATCAACGTCGACCTCAGCCTCCACCTCGAGCGGATGCCGGAGGGCGAGTGGGTCTGCGTCGACGCGGTCACCCTCCCTCAGCCCAACGGCATCGGCACCGCCGAGTCTGTGCTCTCCGACGAGCGCGGCCGCATCGGCCGCGCCGCGCAAGCCCTCCTCATCGCCGAGCGCTGAGCGCTGAGCGCCCGTCAGGCGAGCAGCTCCACTGTTCCTTATCCCCAAATGACCCGGAAGACGAACAGTGGGGGCATGACGTGCCGGACTCCACCACTCCACTTTTCCCTATCGCTGCTATTTCGGAATAAGGAACAGCGGCGCGGTTAGGGGCGGGTGGCCAGGGCTGGACGGCTGCGGCTGGAGACGGCCAGCGCGATCGTCGCCATCGCCATCAGGGCCACGACGGCGGAGAAGAGGAACGCGCCCTCGTAGTCGGTCACCGCGGCGGCGATGCCGGCCAGGGGCGCGCCGAAGCCGATCCCGGCGTCGAAGAAGGCGGTGAAGGTGCCCAGCGCCGCGCCGCGCCGCGTCTCCGACACCCGCCCGACGACGATCAGCGAGAGCGACGGGTAGAGCAGCGAGAAGGCCGCGCCCATCGCCAGCGCGCCGGCGATCGCGACGCCGAGGCTGTGGGCGATGCCGATGGTCGCCAGGCCGACCGCCTCGACCGCCGCCGCGGCGATCGCCACCCGCACCGGGCCGACGCGATCGGGCAGGTCGCCGCCGACCAGGCGGGTGAGGACGACCATCGTCGCGAAGACGCCGAAGACCGCGGCGCCGTGGCCGATCCCGCGTGCGTCGAGGTGGAGGACGACAAAGGAGGCGACCGTCGCGTAGCCGAGCGAGGCGAGCGCCAGGGCAATGCCGGGCCGCACCGCCTCGCGCGCGATCAGGGGGTGGTGCTCGTTGTCGCCGGGCTTGGGGTGGAAGGGGTCCGGTAGGCGCAGCGCGATCAGCGCCCCGGCCAGCGGCGCCGCCCCGGCGAAGAGCCAGACCAGGGTGTAGCCGGAGGCGTGCAGCAGCAGCTCGCCGACCAGCGGCCCGATGCTGAGCCCCGCCCAGACCGAGAGGCCGTAGAGGCCGATCACGCGGCCGCGCCGCTCGGGCGGGGCGATGTCGACGATCCAGGCCGAGCCGGCGGTGAACACCGTCCCCTCGCCGGCGCCGAGCAGGAGACGGGCGAAGATCAGGCCGGGTATTCCCAGCGGCAGCAGGTAGAGGAAGCCGGCGAAGGCGACGAGGATGGAGCCGAGCAGGACGGTCTGCCGGCGGCCGCGGCGATCGGCGAACCGGCCGGCGAAGGGCCGCAGGAGGAGGCCGGTGACGGCGTAGGAGCCGATCACGATGCCGACCGCGATGTCGCCTCCGTCGAGCGGGCCGTGGATGTAGCGGGGCAGGACCGGCAGCACGGCGCCGACCGCGAGCAGGCCGGAGAAGGTGACGGCGAAGACGCCCGCGAAGGCGGCCCCCGGGCGCGCCACCGCAGCCGCCGGCTCGGTCGCCGTGCTCACGACCGGGCCAGCGCGGCGAGGTCCTCGGCCACGCGGTCGGGCGCCGGCGAGGCAGCCTGCGCTTCCTCGCGCGAGGTCGCGCCGCTCAGCACGAGGATCGTCTCCAGGCCCGCGCGCCGGCCCCCCTCGATGTCGGAGGAGACGCGGTCGCCGATCATCGCCACCCTCTCGGCAGAGCCGATCCGCTCGCGCGCCAGCGCGAAGAGGTGCGGCTCCGGCTTGCCGCCGATCTCCGCCGTCGCCCCGGTCGCGGTCTCGACCGCCGCCAGGACGGCGCCGGTCCCGGGCCACTCGCCGCCCGGCATCGGCAGGGTCGGGTCGCGGCTGGTGGCGAAGAGGGAGGCGCCGCCCTGCAGGGCCAGCGTCGCGGTCAAGAGCTCGTCGTAGTCGAAGCCGCGGTGGCCCGAGACGAGGACGACCTCGGCGCGCCGCGCCGCCTCCCCCTCGAGCAGCTCCAGCCCTGCCTCGGCGACGGTCTCGTGGAAAGCCGGCGCGCCGATTGCGAACGCCGTCCTGCCCGCGCCGCGGCGCTCGACCGCCAACGCCGCGGTCGCTTCCCCGGCGGTGACCACGCGATCGTCTCCGGCGGGTATTCCCGCCTCGCGCAGGCGCTCGACGTACGCGGTCGCCGGCCGCCCGGGATTGTTGGTGACGAAGACGATCTCCGTCCCAGCGTCGATCAAAGAGTGCAGCGCCTCCGCCGAGCCCGGCACCGTCTCACGCCCGACCCAGACGACGCCGTCGAGGTCGATCAGCAGCCCGTCGAATTCGTCCGCCAGCGCCATGTCCGGCGCAGGCTATTGTGCCGTGCCTGTGAGGTCCGCCGACGGCCAAGTCGTGATCGCAACCGGCGTATCGCGCCGCTACGGCGAGGGCGCGACGGCGGTCGACGCGCTGGTCGACGTCTCGACCGGCTTCGAGCGCGGCCGCTTCACCGCGATCATGGGCCCCTCGGGGTCGGGCAAGTCGACCCTGATGCACATCCTTGCCGGGCTCGACAACCCGACCGCGGGCACGGTAGTCCTCGACGGCGAGGAGCTGACCGGCCTCGACGACGCCGCCCTGACCAGACTGCGCCGCGACAAGCTCGGCTTCGTCTTCCAGTTCTTCAACCTGCTGCCGGTCCTCAGCGCCGAGGAGAACCTGGTGCTGCCGCTCTCGATCGCCGGGCGCAAGCCCGACGCCCAGTGGCTCGAGCAGCTGGTCCGCACGGTCGGGCTCGAGGACAGGCGCACCCACCGGCCCTCCGAGCTCTCCGGCGGCCAGCAGCAGCGCGTCGCCGTCGCCCGCGCCCTCGTCTCCAAACCGGCCGTCGTCTTCGCCGACGAGCCGACTGGCAACCTCGACTCGAAGGCCAGCGAGGAGGTGCTGCGGCTGCTGCGCCAGGCCGTCGACGAGTTCGGCCAGACGGTGATCATGGTCACCCACGACCCGGCCGCCGCGGCCCACGCCGACCGCCTGATCACCCTGCGCGACGGCCGTATCGAGAGCGATGGGCCGCCGCCCCGGTCGGCTTGACCTCCCTCGCCCTCAAGAGCCTCTGGGCGCGCCGGGTGCGCGCCCTGACCACGACCCTCGCGGTGGTGATCGGCGTCGCCTTCGTCGCCGGCACCTACATCCTCACCGACACCACCTTCGCCGCCTTCGACGAAATCTTCGAAGACTCGCTGGCGAAGACCGACGTGGTGATCACGGCGAGGGAGGAGGTGCGGCAGGAAACCGGCGAGACGCCGAGCTTCAAGGCCGATGTCCTGCCGGAGGTGCGCGAGGTCGACGGGGTGCGGGTCGCGGTCGGTCAGATCTTCACCGGCGGCGCTTTCTTCGACGAAGAGAACGAGCAGATCGGCACCCCCTTCGCTCCCAAGTTCATCACCTCGAACATCCCCGAGAGCCTCGAAACCCAGACCTACGTCGAAGGGCGCAAACCGCGCACCGCGAAGGAGGCCTCGCTCGATCAGAGCGCCGCCGAAGAGGCGGGGCTGGGTCTCGGCGACACGGTGAAGCTCGCCTCCGTCGAACGCGTCGCCTCGTATGAGATCGTCGGCTTGACCAAGCTCGGAGAGGCGTCCTGGGGCGGCGCCAGCATCGCCGCGCTGATCCTGCCCGAGGCGCAGCGGATCACCGCCAAGCGGGGCGAATTCGACCAGGTCCTGATCGCCGCCGACGAGGGGGTCTCGGAAGAGACGCTGAGGAAGCGGGTGCAGCGGCGGGTCGGCGACCCCTCGCTGTTGGTCGAGACGGCGAAGGAGAACGCCGAACGCAACTCCGACCAGATCCACGAAGAACTCGGCTTCCTGCGCATCGCGCTGCTCGTCTTCGCCTTCGTCGCTCTCTTCGTCGGCGCCTTCTTGATCTTCAACACCTTCTCGATCACCGTCGCTC
>JBKPOW010000087.1:0-1366 GCA_046733275.1 Actinomycetota bacterium | reverse complement strand
GGCCCCGTCGGCCGAGCGCTCCAGCTGGACGACGAGGTCGACGCCGCGCCTCACCTGGGCGGCAATCGCCTCGTGCGGCAACCCGAGGCCGGCCATCAGGGCCAGCGTCTCCAGTCGCGCCAGCGCGTCGGCGGGCGAGTTGGCGTGAATGGTCGAGAGCGCGCCGCGGTGGCCGGTGTTGAGCGCGGTCAGCAGGTCGAGCGCCTCGGCGCCGCGCACCTCGCCGATCACGATCCGGTCGGGACGCATGCGCAGCGTGTTGCGCAGCAGGTCGCGGATCGTCACCTCGCCCCTCCCCTCGACCCCGGCGGGCCGGCTCTCCAGCCGTACCACGTGCCGTCCCTGCAGGCGCAGCTCGGCGGCGTCCTCGATCGTCACCAGCCGCTCGTCCGGGGAAACGAAGCCGGAGAGCGCGTTGAGCAGGGTTGTCTTGCCCGAGCCGGTGCCGCCGCTGATCAGGATGCTGCGCCGCGTCGCCACCGCCCGCTCGAGCAGCCCCAGCTGGACCTCGTCCAGCGTCCCCAGCTCGACCAGCTCGCGCGGGCCCGGACGGTTGGCGCCGAAGCGCCGGATCGAGAGCGCCGGGCCGTCGATCGCCAGCGGCGGGATCACGGCGTTGACCCGAGAGCCATCGGCGAGCCGGGCGTCGACCATCGGGCTGAGCTCGTCGATGCGGCGGCCGAGCGGTGCGAGGATGCGCTCGATCGTGTTGCGCAGCTCTTCCTCGTCGGCGAACACCGCGCCGACCGCCTCGATCCGGCCGCGGCGCTCGACGTACACCCGATCGGGACCGTTGACCATCACCTCCTCGATCTCCGCGTCGGCGAGCAGGTCCTCCAACGGCCCGAGCCCGACGGTGTCGCGCAGGACCCTGGCGACCAGTACCTCTCGCGCTTCCGGACCAAGCAGAGCGGCTTCCTCTTCGACCAGGCCGCGCACCTGCTCCTCCAGCTCGACGAGCGACGCCGAGCCGGCGGCGGCCGCATCGCGACGCGCCGCGATCAGGCGCTCGCGCAGCGAGCCGGCCAGCTCCTCCATCTGCCGGCGGCGGGCGTCCAACTCAACCGCCGGGCAGCAGCGTCACCTTGCGGGCGAAGCTCTCGGCGGCGATCAGCCGCAGCGCCTGCCGCCTGGTCAGGCCCAGGGTCGCCGCGGTCGTCGTCCCCGGCCCCGTGCCTTCGGCTCCTGGGCGCAGCGCCAGCAGCGGCACCCGCGCGGCGGCTACGTATGTCCGGCCGGGGCCGGCTCCAGCCGGTTCGCTCGTCACCACTATGTCGACCTTCGAGCCGGAGGCCGGGCCGGCCGAGAGCAGGGCGTCGGCGCCGCTGACGGCGATCTCGACCGGGTGCCGGCCGCCGCCGAGACG
>JBKPOW010000086.1:0-5853 GCA_046733275.1 Actinomycetota bacterium | reverse complement strand
CGTCGTCAACGTCGAGGAGGGCCAGACCTTCGGCATGGAGCTGGAGTTCACCGAGGGGATGCAGTTCGACAAGGGCTACATCTCCCCGTACATGGTCACCGACCAGGACCGCATGGAGGCGGTGCTGGAGGACCCCTACGTCCTCATCGCCAACCAGAAAATCGGCTCCGTGCGGGACATCCTGCCGGTGCTCGAGCAGGTGATGCAGGGTGGCAAGCCGCTGCTGATCGTCGCCGAGGACGTCGAGGGCGAGTGCCTCGCGACCCTGGTCGTCAACAAGCTGCGTGGCACCTTCACCGGCGTCGCGGTCAAGGCGCCAGGCTTCGGCGATCGCCGCAAGCGGATGCTGGAGGACATCTCGATCCTCACCGGCGGTGAGGTGATCACCGAGGAGATGGGGCTCAAACTCGAGAACACCCAGCTCTCGCAGCTCGGCAAAGCGCGCCGCGTCGTCGTCTCCAAGGACACGACGACGATCATCGACGGCGGCGGCGACGGCGAGGACATCAAAGGCCGGATCAACCAGATCAAGCAGGAGATCGAGAACACCGACTCCGACTTCGATCGCGAGAAGCTCCAGGAGCGGCTCGCCAAGCTGGCCGGCGGTGTCGCCGTGGTCAAGGTCGGCGCCGCTACCGAGACCGAGATGAAGGAGAAAAAGCACCGTGTCGAGGACGCCCTGCAGGCGACCCGGGCGGCGCTGGAGGAGGGGGTCGTGCCGGGCGGCGGCGTCGCCCTGCTGAACGCGCAGAGCGACCTCGATGCCGAGAAGCTCGACGACCCCGACGAGCAGACCGGCGCCCGCATCGTGCACCGGGCGCTGGAGGAGCCGGTCCGCCAGATCGCCGAGAACTCCGGCCTGGAGGGCTCGGTCGTCGTCAACAAGGTCCGCGACCTGAAGGCCGGCGAAGGCCTCAACGCGGCCAACGGCGAGTACGGCGATCTGATCAAGGCCGGCGTGATCGACCCGACGATGGTGACCCGGTCGGCGCTGCAGAACGCCGCCTCGATCGCCAAGAACATCCTCGTGACCGAGGCGATCATCGCCGAACCGCCAGAGAAGGAAGGCGCCGGCGGCGGCATGCCGGGCGGCGGCATGCCGGACATGGGCGGGATGATGTAGCCACGCCTGCCCAGGCGTATGCTCGTCTCAACAGGCGAGTGGCTTTGCGAGGGGCCCGGGAGATCGGGCCCCTCGTCTTTTACTGGCTCGGCTGCGTCCCTTTTTTCGGTTTGGGCGGCAGCGGGGGGAGGATGCCCGCGTTGTATTCCGCTTCGGTGAGGAAGGTCGCACGGCGGACCTTGAGGCGCAGCGTATTGGTCGTGCGCGGGTAGAGCTTCAGGTCGTAGGGGTTGTAGCCGGGGCCGAAGCCGGTGTAGTAGACGAACATGCGCACCCGCGGGCGCCTGGTCAGCCAGGCGACCAGCTGCTTGACGAAGCGCGGTTCGTCTTCGCCGTAGACGCCCCACTCGGCGATCGCGATCGGCTTGCGCCGCCACTGCTTGCCCGCGTAGAAACGGTTGAGGTCCTTCCAGACGGGGAACTGCGAGTAGAAGTCGGTGCCGGCCCAATCGACCCAGCGGGCGCCCGGCCAGTAATTGCCTGGGAAGTTGCCTCTGACCCGCGGCGAGCCGCCGGGCAGAGGGCTCCAGATGACGCTCACCGGCGCCGCCGGCAGTTCCGTCGGCGGCGGGCCTTTGGTGCGGTTGACCGGCGGCAGGCCGATTTCCGCCAGCGTCAGATTGATCCCTTCGAGGCTGGCGCCGCCGCGCACGATCGCGACGATCCGGCGGAACGCCTGCTTGTACCAGCCGGTGGTGTATTCGCCGCCTTTCTGGCTGCCGTCGCAGTTGACCGCCGACCAGGCGTTGAGGCAGCGGTTGGGCTCGCCCAGTGGCCGCAGGTAGGCGAGCACTCCACGTCGGGCGAAGAACTCGTTGAGCTGCAGCAGATAGTCGTCGCCGGCGCCGAGGGCGATCTGCTGCGGCGTGATCAGCTCGGCCAGCGTCTGGTCGTCGATCGTCGAGATGTGGAGGATCGGCCGCGTCCCCGTTTCGCGCCAGCGTTCGTAGGCGTTGTTGAGGCTGTTGCCCCAAGGATGGAAGGTCTCGAGCAGCGCCGGGTGCTTGCCGCCCAGCAGCGCGGTGAATTCGTCGAACTCCTCGACGCTGCCGCGGTCGCTGACGCCGAAGAAGACGTTCGGCTTCGGCGGCACCAGGGTGAGCGCGGAGGCGGGCGTCGCGGCGAGCGCCAAGAGGGCGACCGCGGCGATCGAAGCGAGGGCGCGCCGTGCCGAAGCGGCCGGCCGCCTAGCTCTCCGCCAGGACATCGCCCATCCTTCGCGGAGCGACGCCCAACTCCTCGACGTCCGCAGTCCCGCGCTCGCTCGTCATCGACACCTCCATCAGCTCTGCCTCCTCCCAGGTTGCGAACACGGCCTCGCCGAAGACGTTGCGAAGGGCGATCAAACCGGCGCGGACGATCGGCAGGGGAATGTGGACGAGGGGTCGGGGCCGGCCGGCGACGCGGCTGACCAGGTCGGACATCTCGTCGTAGCTGAGCGTCTCCGGGCCGGCGAGCTCGTAGCGTGGGCGCGGCTCGCGGTCGAGGCCGGCGATCACGCAACGGGCGGCGTCGGCGGCCCAGAGCGGCTGGAAGCGCGCCTGCCCGCCGCCGGAGACCGGCATCGCCGGCAGGAATGAGAAGCGGCGCAGCAGCGTCACCCAGGGGTCGCTGCGGTCGTAGACGATCGAGGGGGCGAAGACGGTGGTCTGCAGGGGAGACGAGACGACCGCTCGCTCCGCCAGCCACTTGGCGCGGAAGAACCGGGTGCGCTGGGCGACGGCGGCGTCGAGGGCGCTGAAGAAGTCGAAGCGCTCGACGCCGCTGCGCTCGGCGGCGCGCAGCAGGCGCACGGTCGCCAGCCCGTTCAGCTCCTCGATCCGGTGGGGGGGCTGGTCGCGGATCGTCGCCGCCAGGTGGATCACCGCGTCGACGCCGCGCAGGGCCTGCCGCACGAGGTAGGGATCCGACATCTCGCCGAGGTCGCCGAGGGCGATCTGCACGTCGACCCGATGCTGCCCGAGTCGGCGCGGCTCGCGCACAAGGCAGCGCACGTCCTCGCCCCGATCGAGCAACAGCGGCAGCAGCCGCGATCCGATGCTTCCAGTCGCCCCCGTCAGCAGCAGCATCGGCACATCATGCCCATTTCCAGGTGCCTGCCACCCAACTCCGCGCCCACGTCACTAAAATGTGCGTTCGCGCGCGGCGGGGCCCGGAATCCCCGCCGGGCACCGCAAAGTCGACCCAGGAGAAAGCATCGAATGACCTACGTCATCGCCGAGCCGTGCATAGGCCAGAAGGACAACTCGTGCGTCGAGGTCTGCCCGGTGGACTGCATCCACCCGACCCCGGACGAGCCCGACTACGACTCGGTCGAGATGCTCTACATCGACCCCGACGAGTGCATCGACTGCGATGCCTGTGTCGAGGCCTGCCCGGTCGACGCCTGCTTCGCCGAGGACCAGCTCCCCGCCGAGTGGGCCAAATACGCAGAGATCAACGCCGAGTACTACAAGAGCAAGAGCGCAGCCTGAGCGGGGCGCCGATATGAAGCGGCTCTCGTGGGGATTGGCGACGCTGGTGACGGTCGCCGCGCGCGTCGGTCAATCTCACGCTGGCCTCCTGACCCGCGCTCGCTGAAAGCTATATAATTGACACCTTATGCGGTGTCAAGACATTGCAGGCATACTCCGGGCGGTTCGGCAGGCTGCTGGGCTGAGCCAGCAGTCTCTTGCCGTGCGGGCGGGGACCAGCCAGGACGCGATCAGCCGGATCGAGCGTGGGGTCGAGGCACCTACGCTGGAGCGGTTCGAGCAGTTGCTGTTGGCGATTGGGCAGCGTCTCGTCCTCGAGGTCGAGCCGCTGGAGAGTCCCGTTGATCCGGATGAGCTCGCTGCAGCTGCGCAGCTGAGCCCGGCCGAACGGCTTCGGGAGGCAATCAGCTGGAACCGGCTGGCTTCGCAAATCGCCATTGCTGGGGAGCGGGCCCGCAGGGAAGGGCATGCTGCGACCCGAAGAAGTCAACCGTGAGCGCCCCGGATGAGTCGGCAGAGCGCCCACTCGACGTCGGCGAGCTGATCGAGGCTCTTGCCCGGCATGGGGTGGACTACGTCGTCATCGGTGGAGTCGCCACGCAGGTGCACGGACATCGCCGCACGACCATGGACCTCGACGTAGCACCGGACCCCGAGCCGGAGAATCTCCAACGACTGGCGGCGGCGCTTTCCGCGCTCGATGCGCGGCCTTTGGAGCCGGGCATCGAGAAAGCCGAGCTCCCCACGGGCGACCCTGAGCGTCTGGCGGTCGCTGCGATCGTGCCGCCCTTGCTCACCCGTCACGGCCAACTCCACATCCTCAAGGAACCGAAGGGAGGCCGGGCGTTCGAGAAGCTCCGCGAAGCCGCGCTGATAGTCGACCTCGATGGCACTGAGGTGGCGATCGCGTCTCTCGACGATCTGATCCGGATGAAGCGCGCTGCCGGCCGGCCGATCGACCTCGAAGACGTTGCAGCCTTGACCGAGGCCGAGGGCCAGCGGCAAGACTAGGCTGGCGCCCGCTATTGAACGACCGGCAGCGGGGTGCCGCTGACCGGGGGGGTTTCGGCCGCGGCCGGGGTGGCCTGCAGGACCGGCAGCTCCTGGGGGGTGGCGGCGAGGATGCCGCGGGCGGCCTGGCGGATCGCCTGCGAAGCGGGCGAGTCGGGGTCGGCGGTGACCAGGGGGGAGCCGTTGTCGGCGTGCTCGCGCAGCGGCTCTGAGAGCGGCACCTTGCCCAGAAGGGGGATGTCGAGCTCGTCGGCGAGCAGCTGGCCGCCGCCCTCGCCGAAGATCGTGAAGCGCTCGCCGTCGGGGGTGGTGAAGCCCGACATGTTCTCGATCGCGCCGAGCAGCTCGAGGTCGAATTTCTGCGCCATGTCGGCGGCGCGCTTGGCCACCGTCTGCGCCGCCGGCTGCGGCGTGGTGACCAGCACGAACTTCGCCTGCGGCAGCAGCTGGGAGAGGGTCATCGAGACGTCGCCGGTGCCGGGCGGCAGGTCGAGCAGCAGGTACTCCAGCTCGCCCCAGGCGACGTCCTCGAGGAACTGCTGGATCGCCTTGTGCAGCATCGGGCCGCGCCAGACGACGGCCGCGTTCTCCTCGACGAAGAAGCCGATCGACATCACCTTGACCCCGCCCGCCGCCTCGAGCGGCAGGATCTTGCGCTCGGCGTTGACGTCGGGTTTGCGGTTGACACCGAGCATGCGCGGGATCGAGTAGCCGTAGACGTCGCAGTCGAGCGCGCCGGCGGGGTGGCCTTCGGCGGTCAGCGCCGCGGCCAGGTTGGCGGTCATCGTCGACTTGCCGACGCCGCCCTTACCCGAGGCGACGCAGATCACATTCTTGACTTGGGCCAGCGCGCCCTCGGGCAGCTTGGCCCGGCCGAGCGTCTTCTGCAGGTTGCCTTTCTCCTCGTCGGAGAGGACGTCGAAGCCGACGGCGACCTCGGTGACGCCGTCGAGCTGGGAGACCTGCTGGGCGACGGCCTGTTCGAAGTGGGAGCGGATCGGGCAGCCGGCCGTGGTCAGCGAGACGACGACCTCGACCCGGCCGCTCTCCTCGATCTCGATCGAGCGCACCATTCCGAGCTCGACGATGGAGCGGCGCAGCTCGGGGTCGATTACGCCCCGCAGCGCCTCGGTCACCTGGTCATTCGTGGGAAGTGGCATCGCCACGCATTCTCGCAAAGGGCGGCTTCCGGCCGGGGTTCGGGGTCGATTTGCGCCGGGAGGGGGGAGAGATCGGCCGCGCTCG
>JBKPOW010000085.1:0-3833 GCA_046733275.1 Actinomycetota bacterium | reverse complement strand
GTCACCAAGGCATTTGCAACCGATTCGGCCCGGGTGGCCCCGCCATCGACCACGCCTACGTCACCGCCAGCGACATCGTGAACGTGCCCAGGCGGGCAGGCGACGACGATCGAGCGGATGCCCGCCGCGGCGCGCATCGCCGCGACGGACCACTCGACCATCGGCCGCCCGGCGAGCGGCACGAAGGCCTTCGGGCCGCCGGCTCCGAGCCTCTCGCCGGAGCCGGCGGCCGCGATGACCGCAGTGACGGACGCCGCAGCGCTAGGCGGTGGCGGCGAAGCGCTCCTCCAGCAGCCCGTCGAGGTACTCCTCCGCGCCTTCCTCGTCCTTGTCGAGCGCGTACATGAACTCCGAGGCGAGGATCTTCTTCGCCCGCGTGTACATCTGCTTCTCGCCGGTGGAGAGGCCCTTCTCCATCTCACGGAGGGCGAGGTTGCGGACGACCTCGGCAAGCTCGAAGACGTCGCCGGTCTTGATCTTCTCGCGGTTGTACTTGAAGCGCCGGTTCCAGTTCTTCGGCATCTCGGACACGTCATCGGTGAGGACCGATGTGACCTTCTTGATTTCCTCTTCGTCGATGACGCGCCGCAGCCCTGCCTTGCCGGCGTTCTCGCAGGGAACCATCACGGTGAGTTCGTTGTGGAGGATCTTGATCGTGAGGTACTCACGCTCCTCGCCCATCAACTCACGGGACTCTTTCTTCATCACCAGGCCTGCGCCGTGATGCGGATAGACGACCTTGTCGCCCTCCTCGAAGTCGCAGATGTACTCGACTTCCTCTTCGACGGCAACTGCCTCGGTGGCCTCCTCTAGCTGGGGAATCGGGTTGCTCCTTTCTGTCGTGACGGCACTGGCCGTCAGCTCTGTAAGTACCTGTCGGCCAAGTCGACCTCCTGAAGGCGCCGCAGGCCCTCGCGGATGTCCTTGGCCCTCGTCGGCCCGACGTCCTCGACCGCCTCGAGATCGGCGTTCGAGGCCGCCAGGACCTCCTCCAGGCCGCCCATCTCCTGGATGATCTTCTGCACGACGAGCTTGGGGATGCGGGGGATCCGGCCCAGGAGGCGGTAGCCGCGCGGGGCGACCGGGAAGTCGAGCGTGTTGAGCTTGCGGTCGTAGCCGAGCAGCTCCCCCAGGCGACCGAAATCGAGCACGTCCTCGTGCGGCATCCGCGCCAGCGACTGCAGCACGGTGGCGAGGTTCTGCTCCGAGTCTTCGACCGAGTAGTCGCGGATCAGCGCCGACTTGTCGGCGGCGACGCCGACCATCGTCTCCTCCAGCTGCATCTCGATCAGGCGCCCCTCGGTGCCGAGCTCGACGATGTAGCGCTCGACCTCGACCGCCATGCGGGTGGTCAGCTCGGCCCGCTGGAGGACGGTGAGCGCGTCGTAGAGGACGCCGCCGCCCTCGAACTCGAGCATGGTGAGGCGGTCGGAGACCTGTTCGAGCCGCTCGCGGTACTTCTCGAGCGTCGCCAGCCCCTGGTTAGCTTTGGCCAGCACCGCGGGGATCTCCTGCAGGATGTACTTGGTGCCCTCGACGTAGAGGGAGACCACGTCTCGGCGCTGCGAGATCGCCACCACCAGGGCGCTGGTCTGTTTGGAGACGCGCTCAGCGGTGCGGTGGCGGGTGCCGGTCTCGGCCGAGAGGATCGTCGGGTCGGGCATCAGCTGGACGTTGGCCCAGACGATCTTCGTCGCCTCGGCGTTGAGCACGATCGCCCCGTCCATCTTCGCCACCTGGTAGAGCATCGCCGGCGTGTAGTCGATGTCGAGCTGGATCCCGCCGGAGAGCAGGTGGGAGATGTCGCCGGGGTCGCCGACGACGATCAGGCCGCCGGTGCTTGCGTGGACGATGTTGTCGATGCCCTCGCGCAGCGCGCCTCCCGGCGCGACCACGTCCAGGGCCCTCAGCAGCCGGGGATCCTGCCGTTCCGATAGCTCGTGAAGCTCATCCCCGGGCGGCGAAGACATCTCGTCTAGGATGGCAAATTCCGCTCTGGAATGCGGTCTGCCTAATCCCGAGTGGAGAGATCGGAGTGGCCACTGTCAAGCGGATCGGTCACCCAAGGCCGTAAATCGCGGCCTCCGGCGGCGATCAGGCGTGCGCACCGACGAGATCGCGCTCTGGGTCTATGCCCCAGCGCTCCCCGACGGCGGTCAGATCTTCGTCCAGCGCCCAGCGATCGGGGCGCTCCTGCCCCTCGTGCGCCGGGCTGGCGCCCTTCAGCGCCATGCAGCCGGTGTTGTCGCCGACGGCGCGGATCGCGGCGACGTCCTCCTCGCTCAGCCGTTGCTCCGCCGGCAGCGCCGCCAGCTCAACCCGCTTGGCCTCGATCGGGCAGGCCTCCTCGCCGGCCTCCTGGATCAGGGTTGGGACGACGCACTCGACCGCCGCATGAGCGAGGTTCCACTGGCAAGCGAGCTGGATCGGCGTCAGCCGCGCCCGTTCGGCGACCGGCAGCACTTGCTCGAGCTTCTCCAGCCCGGCCTCGATCCAGCCCTGCGGGCGGAAGGCGCGGTGGTCGCCCTTCGCCAGCTCCGTCCCCGGCCGCAGGTCGCCCCAGAAGAGGCCGCCGTAGTCGACCACGCGGGTGATCACCTTGACCCCGTGGCGGGCGGCGGCGTCGAGGCAGAGCTCGCCCGGCCAGGGCTCGAACGGGTTGAGGATGATCATCGCCCAATCGATCCGCTCGCCGAAGCGCTCGATGCAGGCGATCAGGTCGAGGGTGAAGCCGTTGGCCGGCCCCGGCGCGACGCCGATCTGGCCGGCGAGGCCATCGTCGCGCAGCGCCGCCATCCCGCCCCAGACCGCCTCGCTCGAGTATCCGATCCGGTCGGGGTTGTGCAGCAGCAGCAGGTCGAAGCGCTCGGCGCCGAGCCGCTCGAGGCTGCGCTCTGCCGCCATCCGCAGGTAGCCGGCGTACTCGTCGGGACCGCGCAGGCGCGGATCGGTGAAGCGCGGGAACCCCCGCGGCCCGTCGCGCTTGCCCTCGTAGAAGTCGTGGCCGACCGCGCCAACCAGCGAGTACTGCTCGCGCGGCACCCCAGCGAGCGCCCGTCCCAACACCCGGTCGGCCTCCCCCTGCCCGTAGGTATCCGCGGTGAGAACGGTGTCGATCCCACCGCCTGGCCTGAGCAGACCCTCGAGGCGCTCCTCGTCGATCGCCTCGCCGAAGCGCAGGAATCGTCCCCCGCTCCAGGTGCCGACCGCAACGCGGCCCGGCTCCCTCATTTGCTCGAGCTGTCCCCGACCTTCTCGGGCTCAGGCTCCGGCTTCGCCTTCTTGGCCGGCTTCTTCGGCGCGACGATGGTCAGCTTGAGCGGTTTGTCGTCCTCGTCGCCGGCGGGGTCGCGCTCGACCAGCACGGTCGAGCCCGGAGTCATCGGGCCCTGGCGCAGCACCTCGTCGGCGAGCGGGTCCTCGATGTAGCGCTGGATCGCGCGGCGCAGCGGGCGGGCGCCCATCGAAGGATCCCAGCCCTTCTCGACCAGCAGGTCCTTGGCCTCGTCGCTCAGCTCCAGCTGCAGCTCGTGCTCGGCTACCTGGACGCGGACGCGGTTGATCATCAAGTCGATGATCTCCTTGACCTCGGTCTTGGCCAGCTTGTGGAAGACGATCACCTCGTCGATCCGGTTGAGGAACTCCGGCCGGAAGACTTTTTTCAGGTCGCCCATGATCCGGTTTTTCATGTCGTCGTAGGACATGCCGGTCTCGTCGGCGACGGTGAAGCCGATCGAGGTGTTCTTGGCGATCTCCGAGGCGCCGATGTTCGAGGTCATGATCACGATCGCGTTGCGGAAGTCGACCGTGCGCCCCTGGGCGTCGGTGAGCCG
>JBKPOW010000084.1:0-5306 GCA_046733275.1 Actinomycetota bacterium | reverse complement strand
GGCCTGGAGGGCGCAATGAGCACGGTCGAGGTCGTGCGGCTGGCCAACTACGTCGGCGGAGCGTGGCACCCTGCCGACGCGGTCGACACGCTCGACGACGTCGACCCGGTGAGCGGCGAGGTCGCGGCGCTGGTGCCGCTCTCGGGCGAGCGCCAGGTGCGCGAGGCGGTCGAAGCGGCGCGAGCGGCGCAGCCCGAGTGGCGGGCGGTGCCGCCGCAACGGCGGGCGCGAGCGCTGCTGGCGCTGCGCGAGGGGCTCGAACGGCGGCGCGACGAGCTGGTCGCGCTGGTCTGCGCCGACATGGGCAAGACCCTGGCCGATGCCGACGGCGAGGTCGGCCGCGGGGTCGAGTCGGTCGAGTCGGCGGCGGCGATCCCCCACCTGCTCAAGGGCGAGGCGCTCGAGGGCGTCGCCGACCGGGTCGACGTCGAGCTGGTGCGCCAGCCGGTCGGCGTGGTCGCCGCGATCACGCCCTTCAACTTCCCGGCGATGATCCCGCTCTGGTTCCTGCCCTACGCGATCGCCTGCGGCAACAGCTTCCTGCTCAAGCCATCCGAGCAGGACCCGCGGCCGGCGGCGCTGATCGTCGAGATCGTCGACTCGATCGGCGAGATCCCGCCGGGCGTCGTCAACCTCGTCCACGGCGGCCGCGACGCGGTCAGCGCGATCCTCGCCGACCCTGGGATCGACGCCGTCTCCTTCGTCGGCCGGGCGGAGACGGCGCGGATCGTCGCCGAAGGCGCAGCCGCGACCGGCAAGCGGGTACAGGCGCTGGGCGGGGCGAAAAACTCGCTGGTGCTGATGCCCGACGCCGATCTTGACCAGGCGATGCCGGGGGTCGTGGGCTCGGCCTTCGGCGCCGCCGGCCAGCGCTGTTTGGCGGGCTCGGTCTGCGTCGTGGTGGGGGACGAGCGGCGCCGGGCCGAGGTGCGCGAAGCGCTTGTTCGCGCGGCCGGGGCGCTGACCGTCGGCCCCGGGGACGACCCGGCAAGCGACATCTGTCCGATGGTCTCGGCGGCAGCGCGCGAGAGCGTGGCGGAGGCAATCGGCGGCGGCGCGGAAGACGGTGCGCAATTGCTCCTCGACGGGCGCGAAGCAACGGGTGCGAGCGACGCCGATCCGGGCGCAACCGATGCCGGCGGGCGGGCCGGGACGTTTCTCGGGCCGACCATCATGGTCGCCGATCGCGAGTCCGAGCTCGCCCGCGACGAGCTCTTCGGCCCGCTGCTGACCGTGGTCGAGGTCGACGACCTGGAGGCGGCGCTCGAGTTCCTCAACGGCTCGCGCTACGGCAACGCCGGCGCGATCTTCACCTCGTCGGGCGAGGCAGCGCGGCGCTACCGCTACGGGGCCGAAGCGGGGATGCTCGGCGTCAACGTCGGCGTGCCCGCGCCCGTGGCCTGGTTCCCCTTCAGCGGCTGGAAGGACTCGATGGCCGGCGACCTGCACGCCAACGGGATGGACGCCGTCGACTTCTATACGCGGAAGAAGGTTGTCACTAGTCGCTGGTAGGGAGGGCGGGGATGGTCTCGCCGATTGCCCACCACCGCCCCCCTCACTACCGGCCAATGTGGAAGCCGATGAGCTGAGGCATCCGAGAGATTGCTGAGCTGAGCACGCTCGGGGAGCGGCCAGCCAACTCTGCCTCCTCCTTGCTCATCAGCGCGTGGCGGATCAGCTCGCCGCCGAGCCAGTGGAAGGGCTCTGGTGGGACTCGTTGTGGGTGCGGGTCCACGAACGGAAGGCGCGAATGCTCGTCGCGGCGGTCTAAAACCAACGACGCGAGGGTGCGGCCAACCATGTAGGAGGGGGCGACGCCGTTGCCGGTGTAGCCGGCGGCGGCGAAGGCGCGAGGGCTACGGCCGCCGGCGCCGCTGGGACCCAACGGCAAAACCACGGGGATGTGGGTTGGGGAGACGTCGATTGGGCCGCCCCAGGCGTGGGTGATGCGGGTGGGGCCACCCCCCGGGCCCGCCTGCGCCAGCATCGGGAAGTACTCGTGGAGGTGCCGGGTCGCGCCGGCAACCACGTCGGGGTCGACCTCGGCGCGGCCGCGGAGGCGGGCGCCCATCGCTATCCGGCCGCCCCCCCAGCCGAAGGCGATGCGGCCGTCGGGCGTGGTGCGGAAGTACTCGATCAGGGCGCGGCTGTCGGTGATGCACTCGCCGCCGACCCAGCCGATCTGCTCCAGCACCTCCGGCACCGGCTCGGTGAGGACGATGTGCGACGAGGTCACCGTGAGCGAGTTGCGCATCGGCGCCCCCGTCGCCTTGGCCGCGCCGCCGATCGCGACGATGCCCGCCCCGGCCGTCACCGCTCCGCCGACGGTCTCGGCGCGGACCGCGCCCCGGTCGGTGTGGGCAATAGCCCCACCACCGCTCCGATGTTGCAGCCTTTTCCCCACCATAGGGGGGACAAAGCTGCAATCGTCGGTGAGACGGCGGACGGGGGAGTGCTCGTATATCGCCACGCCAGCTTCGAGCAGCCGCTCCCGCAGGCCGAGCGCCAGCCGCGCGGGCTGCACAGTCGCCGCGCCGGGATAGAAAGCACCGCCACGAAAGGCGGGCGACGCGCAGCGCTCGGCGACCTCGGCCGGGGTCAGCGGCTGCACAGGCGCGGCCTCGACTCCTCCCAGGACCGGGTCGCTCACCCCCAGCTCGTGACAGGCGGCCCATGCCTCTTCCCAGGCCCCGTCGTGCGCCGGTGCCGTCGACACCTGCAGGTACCCCCCACGCCGGAACCAGGCGTCCACTCCCTCCTCCCGGCAAAACGCCTCGACCCCGTCGATCGCGTCCCGGGCGGCGTGCGCAACCGCCAGCGCCGGCCCGTCCCCCCAGCGCTGCCGCATATTCGGCAGCGAGAACCACATCGAGTTGCAAAACCCCCCATTCCGCCCACTGGGCCCCCGCCCGCAGACGTCCGCCTCCAGCAAAACGACCGAAGCGTTCGGCTCCAACTTCTTGATGTGCCAGGCGGCCCATAGCCCGGTGTACCCGCCGCCAACTACGACGACGTCAGCCTTCCGCTCCCCAGCAAGCTGAGGAAGAGAGGCCACCTCACCCGCCTCCTGGAGCCAGTAGCCGTGGCGAGTGTGCTTCATGAGCCGAGTGTCGCAGGCGCCTATGAGGAGGGCGGGGGTCTCCTCGACGATGCCTCGCGAAGCGGCCCCGGCAGGGTCATCCCCGCCGCGAAGCCACCAGATTCCACCGCCAAAAGGCGGTGGCGGGCAGCGACGAGGCGACCCCCGCCCTACCCATACACTCCGCCCATGGCGACCTTCGACCTCCTCGCCGACCTGCCGCTGGAGATCGAGGGCTACGAGCTGCGGGGGCTCGAGCACCAGGCCCCCGGCTTCGAACGCCTCAGCACCGTCATCCACCTGCGCGGCGGCGGCGAGGAGGGGCTCGGCGAGGACGTCACCTACGACGCGGTCGACCACATCGCCCTGCAGGACGCCGGGCCGACCCTCGACCTCACCGGCCACGCCACGCTGGGCGAGTTCTGCGACTTCATGGCGGATGTCGACACCTTCCCCGCCGAGCCGCAGCGCGACGTCTCGCGCCGCTACCGGCGCTGGGCCTTCGAGTCGGCGGCGCTCGACCTGGCCCTGCGCCAGGCCGGCCTCGGCATCGCCAAGGCCCTGCGGCGCGAGCCGCGGGCGGTCGAGTTCGTCTGCTCGATGCGCCTCTCCCCCGGCCCCGACCAGCCCTCTTCGATCGAGACGCTGCGGCGCAAGCGCGACCGCTACCCCGGCCTGCGCTTCAAGCTCGACCCGACCAACGACTGGGACGACGAGCTGATCGCGGCGCTGGTCGAGACCGGGGCGGTCGACTCGCTCGACCTCAAGGGCTTTTACAAAGGGACCGTGGTCGACGTCGAGACCGACCCCGAGCTCTACCGCAAGCTGATCGAGGCCTTCCCCGAGGCCTGGATCGAGGACCCAGACGTGACCGAGGAGACGCGACCGCTGCTCGAGCCGATCCGCGACCGGCTCACCTGGGACGCGCCGATCCACTCGATCGCCGACATCGAAGCGCTGCCCTGGCCGCCGCGGATGGTCAACGTCAAGCCCTCGCGGATCGGCGGCCTGCGCCACCTCTGCGAGGCCTACGACTACTGCGCCGAACGACACATCGGCGCCTACGGCGGCGGCCAGTGGGAGCTGGGGGTCGGCCGCGGCCAGATCCAGGTCCTCGCCGCGCTCTTCCACCCGGACACGCCGAACGACACCGCCCCGCGCGGCTACAACGACGCGGATCCGCCGGAGGGTCTGCCGACAAGCCCGCTGCTGCCGCAGCTGACGCCGACGGGCTTTCGCTGGGCGGAAGACCGTTAGGCGTACCTCACGCCCACTTCGGCTGGCCGAAATCGCGGTTTCGGCTACGTTCCCTGGGCCGCCACCTACCAAGGAGCACCATGTCCGAGAAGAGCTTTGCTGCCGCGCTCAACGAACAGATCGCCAATGAGTTCGCCGCCTCGCAGCAGTACGTGGGGATGGCGGTCTACTACGACGCGGAGACGCTGCCCCGCCTCGCCCACTTCTTCTACCGCCAGGCGCTGGAGGAGCGCGAGCACGCGATGATGATGGTCCAGTACCTGCTCGACGTCGGCGAGGAAGTCCACATCCCCGACATCAAGGCGCAGGAGACGAGCTACTCCGACGGGGTGACGCCGGTGAGGAAGGCGCTCGAGCAGGAGCGGCGGGTGGGCGAAGAGATCTTCGCCCTGTTCGAGCTGGCGCGCGAGGTGAAGGACTACCGGGCCGAGCAGTTCATGCAGTGGTTCGTCAAGGAGCAGGTCGAGGAGGTGGCGCTGATGGGCGACCTCTTGAACGTGGTGGAGAGGGCCAAGGAAAATCTGTTGCTGGCGGAGGACTACATAGCCCGGGAGAACCCGGGCGAAGACGGTTCCGATCCGACTGCGCCTCCCGCCGCGGGTTCGGCCGGCTAGCCCAGCCAGCCGGCGCCCTTTCGCATTGCAGTGATCCGGCGGAACTCCGCGATGTCCTCGCGGAGAGCTGCGGGGGCGGGCGCGGGTAGGAATCTCGCGGGGAGCGGGGACTCGATTACGCCTTCGTCACTCTTGGCGACGCGGTAGGCGCGGGCGCCGCGTTGGGCGGTGACCGCCGCCGGCGGCCCGGCGCCCTCCCAGATAAGGCCGGCGTAGTCGTCGAGGCCGTAGCCGGCGGGCATCCCCTCGCCGACCGCCTCGAGGTAGGCGGTCCGGCGCTCGGGCTCGTTGTTGTAGTGGACGCAGAGGCTGCCGGCGAGGAGGCCGAGCCCGGCGGCGGCCCGTGGCTTCCCCGA
>JBKPOW010000083.1:0-4035 GCA_046733275.1 Actinomycetota bacterium | reverse complement strand
CCGCCGACCTGCGCGAGCAGCGCCGCGAGCGACGTGAGGCGGGCCTGCCGGAACTGACGCGGACCGAGCGCCTGCGCGAGCGCTTCGGCGGCGACGCGACGGCCGCCGCGGGCGTGCGTGGCCGGCTGGGCGAACCCCGGTATCTGATCGCGATCTTCGTCGTATTGCTGGTGGCTGTCGGTGGCGCCGCCTTCGTCCTACTCGGCGACTCCGGCGACAATGGCGGCGGCGGCAAGGGGAGCAGGCAGGCGTCGAAGGTGCTCGAGCCGAGCGAAATCGAGGTCACCGTGCTCAACGGGACCGCGGTCGAAGGGCTCGCCGGTAGCTACGGCGACATGGTCGAGCAGGAGGGCTTCCAGCTTGGCGCGGTCACCAACAGCCGCTCCAGCTTCGACGAGAGCATCGTCATGTTCGAAGACGGCAACGGGCGGGAGGCGCATCGGGTCGCCACCTCGCTGCGGATCTCGCGGGTGCGGCCGATGAGCTCGGAGATTGCCTCGCTCTCGGGAGGCGCCCCGGTCGCGATCGTGATCGGCGAGGACAATGCCTCGTCGGCGGGCTGAGCCCCAGGATTCCGCGGCGAACGTTCCCTGGCGAACGCCATGAGACGAGCCCCGACGGCCCCCGCCACGGTCTTCGCGGTTCTGGTCCTCGCCACCATCACCGCCTTCGCCTGGTCCCAGCGGCTGAAGCGCGATCCGCTGGTGCTCGACCGGGTCAGCTTCGTCGCCGTGCCGCGCCTCCATCCCGACAAACCGGCGGTCCGTTCCTTCACCCCCAATCGCGATTGCCGCTATGACCGCATCCGCATTCGCTTCCGCGTCACCCGCTCGGATCGCGGCAATGTGCAGGTGATCGAGCCGGGCGGCAAGCTGATCGTCACCCTCGCCCGCGACACCTACCTCAAGCGCTACCGCTTCCACACCTACTACTGGGACGCTCGCCGGCGGAAAGCGCTGGGGAACGGCAAGGCGCGCGATAGGGGCAGGGCGGAGCCGGGTCGCTACAAGCTGCGGGTCAAACTGCTCGACCAGGACCGCACCCTGGTCCCCGGCGGCGTGATGCGCCTGCACGACGCCCCACGCGATCCCCGTGGCGCCTGCAAGCGGGAAACCAAATGAACGGGTGGGGCACCTTCCTCCCCATATCGGGGAGTAAGTGGCCACGGCGGGAGCGTGAGCTGCCTTGAGCGAGCTCTTCGCCGGAGCCGGAATCCTCGTGGCCGCCGTCGTGAGCGCGGGATCGATCCTGCTTCCCCCCGGTCGGACCCGGGCGGGGGGGATGCTGCTGGCGCTCGCCCTCTTCCCAGTCCTGATCCTCGGCGATCAGTGGCACTCCGCGCAGATCGTCGACTTGCGCGAGGACGAGCTGCGCCTCGCGTTGCTCGGCGTCGCTGCTCTGGCCGGAGCCGCGATCCTCGCCGCGGTCTTTCGCCGTTGGCTGAACTTGCTGCCGCTGGCGATCGTCTTTGCCCTTCCGTTCCGCATCCCGCTCGAGTCGGGAGGAGACACGGCGAATCTCCTGGTGCCGCTCTATCTCGTGATCGCCGGGGGGGTGCTGGCGAGCGCGATCAAGGAGTGGAATACCTCGGTCGGCGAGGCGCAGGAGGGTGTGGGGGTCCCCCTGTGGAAACCCGCATTGAAACGGCCTCTCGGGTTCTTACCGGGGAGGGCTCTAAAGTTTCCCCAGGGGGACCCCCACACCCTCCTGCCTTACGTTCTGGCCGGAGTCGTTCTCCTCTACGCGCTTCAGACGCTTTACTCACCTGACTTCTCGAAAAGCCTCCAGAACGTCTGCTTCTTCTTCGTGCCGTTCTCTCTGGTGTATGCGCTCCTGCGGGATGTGGAGTGGGATCGCGAATTGCTGAAGCTGGTGCTGGTCGTGATCGCCGTCGAGGCCGTCGCGTTCGTGCTGGTTGGATCGATCGAGTACTTCAGCCGCGAACTGTTCTGGAACGACCAGGTGATCAGGTCGAACGAATTCCACACGTACTTCCGTGTGAACTCGATCTTCTGGGACCCGAACATCTACGGGCGCTACTTAGCGCTTGTCATCGTCGTTGCGATGGCGGCGTTGCTCTGGGCCAAGGAGCGCAAGACGCTCGCGTTGCTGACTGCACTCGTTGCAGTCCTCTGGCTGGGGTTGGTCCCGACCTTCTCGCAGTCCAGCTTCGTTGCGCTGTTGGCCGGGCTCGCTGTCCTAGCTGCCCTGCGTTGGAGTTGGCGCTGGACGCTTGCGGCCGTAGGAGCCGGCGCAGCTCTCGCCGTAGTCATAGTCCTCTTTTCAGGCGGTGTATCCAAGCTAAGCCCCGACCGCCTAAACGTGGACACCGGCGGCCGTGCCAACCTGGTGTCGGGAGGAACGGACCTCTTCGCCCAGCGCCCCGTCTGGGGCTACGGCTCCGGCAGCTTCCCCCGCGCCTACCGCGAACACATCGCCACGAGGAAGGCCCCAGTCTCTGTCTCCCACACCGAGCCGGTAACCGTCGCGGCTGAGCAGGGCTTAATCGGCCTCCTCGCCTACACAGCGCTCCTCGTGGTAGCGCTATGGACCATGGGCTCCGGGCTGTTCGGAGAGGGAGGCTCCCTCATCGCCCGGGCAGCAGTCCTCGCATCCTTCGTAGCGCTCCTCATCCACACCATGGCTTACGCCGGCTTCTACGAGGACCCGATTACCTGGGTCCTGCTGGCCGTCGGCGCCTCGCTGGCAGCCGCACCCGCGGTCCGTCCGGCCGCTTAGGCTCACCCCGTGTCGGGCTACCTCCGCCGCCTAGCGACGACCGGCGCCGCCTACACCGCGGCGAGCATCCTCTCGAAGCTGATCGCGGTTGCCCTGCTGCCGCTCTACACGCGCTACCTCACGCCCACCGACTATGGCGCCGCCGAGGTCCTCTTCGCCGCCGTCGTCGCCGCCAGCATCGTCATCCGCTTCGGCGTGATCGAGGCGGTGCTGCGCTTCTACTACAAGGCCGGCGAGGATCCGCGGCGGGTCGTGGCCACCTCCTTCGCCGCGCTCTTCTGGTTCGGCACGGCGGCGGCGCTGATCGCGCTGCCCTTCGCCGAGCCGATCTCCGACGCTCTGCTCACCGAGAAAGCGGCCAAGCTTGTCTCGGGTCCCGACCTGACCCGGATCGCGATCGGCGGCCTCTGGGTGCTGACCCTGCACGAGTACCTGCTTACCCTCTTCCGCCTCGAGGAGCGCGCCCGCGCCTTCTTCACGGTGACGATCGCCAACGTGCTGGCGGCGATCGCCCTCACCGTGGTGCTCGTCGTCGGCGAGGACGAGGGCGCCCGCGGTCTCCTGCTGGGCAGCTACGTCAGCGGCGCCGCCTTCGTCTTCGGCCTGATCGTCGTCCACCGCCGCCGGCTCTCGCTCCGGCTCGACCGACCACTGCTGCGGCGGATGCTGCGCTTCGGCCTGCCGACGATGCCGGCCGAGCTCTCCCTCTACGCGCTCAACTTTGTCGACCGGATCATCATCGTCCGCACCGTCGGCCTCGCCGAGGCCGGCCTCTACTCGCTCGCGGTCAAGTTCTCGCAGGCGGTCAACGTGCTGGCACGCGGCTTCCAGCTCGCCTGGCCGCCCCTCGCCTACTCGATCCGTGACGACGACGAGGCCCGCCGCGCCTACGCCGCGGTCGTCACCTGGTTCCTCGCCGCCTGCGCCTTCGTCGTCACCGGCATGTGGCTGCTGGCGCGCTGGATCGCCCGCGCCCTCGCCGCACCCAAGTTCTTCGACTCCTACGAAGCCGTCGGCCTGATCTCCACCGCGGTCACCCTCTACGCCCTCTACATGGTGCTGCTGGTGATCCTCGGTCGCACCGGCCGCACCGAGTTCAACTTCCCCGCCACCGGCGCCGCGCTGGTCGCCAACGTCGTCCTCAACCTGATCCTCGTGCCGCCGCTGGGGATCGTCGGCGCCGGCATCGCCCTCGTCGCCTCCTACCTGATCGTGGTGGCGCTGATGTACGGGTTCACCCAGCGCCTCTTCCCCGTTCCCTACGAATGGGGACGGCTTGCGCGGGTCCTCCTCGTC
>JBKPOW010000082.1:0-11267 GCA_046733275.1 Actinomycetota bacterium | reverse complement strand
GGTCAGGAGGACGAGGAAGAGGTTGAGCCCGTCGACGCCGAGGCTGTAATCGACGCCCAGCCCGGGGATCCAATTGGTTTCGTAGGTGTCCTGGAGTCCCGCCGCGCCGGAATCGAACCCGGCGAGCAGGGCGATCGCGATCCCCAGCGTCACCGCGGTGCCCGTGACCGCCCACCAGCCGACCGCGCGCTTCGGCAGGGCGAGGCCGGCGAGGCCGAAGATCAGTGGGGTCCAGAGCAGCGAGTTGGTCATGAGGCGCTCAGTAGGAAGTAGAGGGCGAGGCCGGCGAAGCCGGCGATCAGCAGGAGGGCGTAGCTGCGCACGAAGCCGCTCTGCACGATGCGGACCAGGTCGCCGGCGCCCCGCACGCTCTCCGCCGTGCCGTTGACGATCCCGTCGACGACGAGGCGCTCGAAGGTGCGGTCGGCGAAGCGGCCGATCGCCAGCGCCGGTCGGACGATGAGCCAGTCGATCGCCTCGTCGAAGTACCACTTATTGGCGAAGAGGGCGTAGAGCGGGCGCAGGCGGCGGATCAGGATCGCCGGCGTGCCGGGCTGGGCGACGTAGAGGAAGTACGCGATCGCGATGCCGAGGATCGAGATCGCCCCGCCGATCCCAAGCCCGGCCCACTCGGCGCCGACAGTCGGGTGGACCTCGAGCAGCGGCGAGTCGGCGAAGACCGGCTCGAGGAAGGCGCCGATCGCGTCATCGACGCCAGGCACCTGGACCAGGCCGCCGACCAGGGCGAGGAGAGCGAGCACGCCCATCGCCGCCTTCATCGGCCACGACCCCTCGGCGATGTGGTGCTCGGGGCCGGGGAAGCCGACGTCGGTGTCCTCGCGCTCGCCGGTCGCCGGGTTCTCCGGCTCGGCGTGCACCACGTGACCCGTGTCGATCAGCTCCTGCGCTGGGTTGCAGGGCTCCCCGGGGAGGATGCGGAAGACGAGGCGGAAGGTGTAGATCGCGGTCAGCAGCGCCCCGGCGTAGCCGAGCACGACGAAGATCTCGTACATGCCGCCGCGCGCCCCCGCGTAAGCGAGGATCTCGTCCTTGGAGAAGAAGCCCGAGGTGCCGGGGAAGGCGGCCAGCGCCAGGCCACCGATCAGCAGCATCGCCGAGGTGAACCGCATCGCCCTGCCGAAGCCGCTCATCTCGTCGATGTCCTGGCGGTTGGCCATCGCGGCGATAATCGAGCCGGCCGCCATGAAGAGCAGCGCCTTGAAGAAGGCGTGGGTCATCAGGTGGAACATCCCCGCGCTGAAGGCGCCGATCGAGACGCCGACGACCATGTAGCCGATCTGGCTCATCGTCGAGTAGGCGATCGCCCGCTTCAGGTCGGTCACCACCAGCGCGATCGTCCCCGCCACCAGCAGCGTGGCCAGGCCGGTGAAGGCGGCGATGTCAGCCGCCGTCGGGGCGAGGTCGAAGAGCGCGTGGGTGCGGGCGATCAGGTAGACGCCGGCGGTGACCATCGTCGCCGCGTGGATCAGGGCGGAGACCGGCGTCGGGCCCTCCATCGCGTCGGGCAGCCAGGTGTGGAGCGGCAGCTGCGCCGACTTGGCGAAGGCGCCGACGAGGAGCAGCAGGCAGATCGCCGTCACCGTCCACTCGTTGACCGCGAAGGCCTCGGGCGCTCTGGCGAAGACGCCCTCGTAGTCGAAGGTCCCCAGCTCGCGGAAGATGAGGAAGGCGGCGAGGACGAGGCCGATGTCGCCGACGACGTTGATCACGAAGGCCTTCATCCCCGCTCGGGTCGCCGTCTTCCGCCGGTACCAGAAGCTGATCAGCGCGTAGGAGGCGAAGCCGACGAAGGCCCAACCGACGATCAGCAGGACGAAGTTGCCGGCGAGGACCAGGAGCAGCATCGAGAAGACGAAGAAGTTGAGGTAGGCGAAGAAGCGCCGGTAGCCCTCGTCGGAGGTCATGTAGCCGAAGGAGTAGAGGTGGATCAGGGTCGAGACGCCGGTGACGACCAGCACCATGAAAACCGAGAGCGGGTCGACGAAGACGCCGAGGTCGACGTCGAAGCCACCGGCGCTGGCGTAGGTCCAGAGGGTCGAGGCGTGGTGGCGAGCATCGGGCTCCTCGCCGAGCAAGCCGATCAGGGCGGCGACGCCGCAGGCGAAGGAGAGGGCGATCGCGGCGGTGCCGATCGCGCCGGCGGTGCGGGCGGGCATGGCGCGGAAGCCGAGCGCGATCGCGAGCGAGCCGAGCAGCGGGAAGAGCAGGACCAACCAAGCCCAGGCGGTAGCGCTCATCCGCGCAGCTTCCGCAGCTCGTCGACGTCGAGCGGCAGCCGGCGGCGGAAGATGGCGACGATCAGGCCGAGGCCGACGACCACCTCACAGGCGGCGACCACCATCACCACCACGGCGAAGACCTGCCCCTCCTGGTTGCCGACCATGCGGCTGAAGGCGACCAGGGCGAGGTTGCCGGCGTTGAGCATCAGCTCGAGGCAGAGCAGGATCACTACCGGGCTGCGCCTGATCAGGATCCCAGTTGCTCCGACCGCAAACAGGAGGGACGAGAGAACTACGAACCACTCAGCGCTCATGCGGACTCCCGTTGACGGCCGGCGAGAACGATGGCTCCCACTGCAGCGAGCAGGAGCAGGATCGAGCTTGCCTCGAAGGGGACCAGGAACTTCTCCAATAGGAGGGTTCCGATTGCCGCCGGGTCGCCGAAGCCGGGTTTGACGTCGGGGCCGTCGGTGCCGAGGGCGAGGAGGGAGGAGCTTAGGACGGCTATGGCTAGCTCCACGAAGATGGCGATGCCGAGGAGGGGGGCTAGGAGGCGTTGGCCGGGGATTGGGTTCCAGGCGGACTCCTCGCCGCCGCCGACGTAGGCGACGACGAAGACGTAGAGGACCATCACCGCGCCGGCGTAGACGACCACCTGGGCGGCGGCGACGAAGGCCGCGCTGAGCAGGAGGAAGAGCACGGCGAGGGAGAAGAGGTGGACGATCAGCGCCAGCACGCTGTAGAAGGGGTTGCGCAGGGCGACGACCCCGATCGCTCCGCCGAGGGCGCCGAGCGCGGCGCCGAAGAAGAGCACCTCCTCCACTACTCGCCCTCGGCTTTCAGCGGCGTCCGCTCGAGCGGCTCGGCGAGCAGCATCTCCTTGGTGAAGATCAGGTTCTCGCGGTCGTAGTCGGCCATCTCGTAGTCATGGCCCATCGTGATCGCGTCGAAGGGGCAGGCGATCTCGCAGTAGCCGCAGAAGATGCAGCGCGAGAGGTTGATCTCGTAGACGGCGGCGTAGCGCTCGCCCGCCGAGACGCGCTCGCCTGGGATGTTCTCGGCGGCGACGACGCGGATGCAGTCGGCCGGGCAGGCGGCGGCGCAGAGCGAGCAGCCGACGCACTTCTCCAGCCCGGTGTCCTCGAACTTGTGCAGCTTGTGGCGGCCGCGGAAGCGCGGGTAGACAGGCGTCTTCTCCTCCGGGTACTCGATCGTCAGCGGCCCCTCGATCAGCCGCGCCATCGTCGTCTTCAGCCCGCGCAGCGTCTCGCCGAGGGCGCGGTAGGCGCCACCAAGCCCGCCCGGCTCCGGCCCGCGCTGGACCTCGACTACGTCCTGGTCCTTCAAATAAGGGAACTCGCTCACGTGACTACCACCAGGACCGCGGTGACGAGGACGTTGAGGGTCGCCAGCGGCAGCAAGACCTTCCAGCCGAGGCTCATCAGCTGGTCGTAGCGCAGGCGGGGCAGCGTCGCCCGCACCCAGATGAAGACCAGGATCAGGCCCATGATCTTGGCCAGCATCCAGAGCGGGTCGAGCCAGCCCGGCCCGGGCCCCATCCAGCCGCCGAGGAACATCGCCGCGGCGATCCCGGAGACGACCAGGATCTCCATGTATTCGACCAGGAGGAAGCTGCCGAAGCGCATGCCGCCGTACTCGGTCATGAACCCCTGCACCAGTTCGGCGTCGGCCTCGGGCATGTCGAACGGGGTGCGGTTGGTCTCGGCGAAGCCGGCCAGCATGAAGATCAAAAAGCCGACGAACTGGGGGACGATGAACCAGAGATCGCCCTGGGCGTGGACGATGTCGACTAGCGAGAGCGAGCCGCCCATGATGATCGCGCCGAGCAGCGCCAGGCCCATCGCCACCTCGTAGGAAATCAGCTGGGCGGCGCCGCGCATCGCGCCGAGCAGGCTGTATTTCGAGCCCGAGGACCAGCCACCGAGCAGGACGCCGTAGAAGGCGATCGAGCCGACGGCGAAGAAGTAGAGGATGCCGATCGGCACGTCGATGCCGTAGAGGCCGACGCCGTTCTGCACGTCGCCCCAGGGAATGATCGCCAGGGCGAGGACGCCGGAGAGCACCGGCAGCAGCGGTCCGAGGATGAAGAGGCTCCGCACCGCGTTGGCCGGCATGAAGGCCTCCTTGCTGAGCAGCTTGCCGACGTCGGCAAGCGGCTGCAGGATGCCGAACGGCCCCACCCGGTTCGGTCCGTAGCGGTGCTGGAAGCGGCCGATCAGCTTGCGCTCGAGGACCGTCATCAGCGGCAAGATGGCGAAGATCACGCCGAAGATCACCAGGGTCTTGACGACCATGACCCAGGTGGCTTCGACGAACTGGGTGTCGGCGAGCGGGATCACGCCGGCTGCCCTCCGACCGCGGCCGGGACCTTGGCGATCTCGACCGTCACCGGTCCACCGTTCAGCAACCCGTTCGCGTTGTCCTCGGCGGTCCCCTCGATCAGGAAGCAGACCCCCTGCTCGATCCGCTCGCGGACCTGGACCGAAGCTTCAACGGTCGAGCCGTTCTGGCTCACGCGGACCGTGTCGTCGTTGCTCAGGCCCAATCGCTCGGCGTCAGCCAGCGACAGCTCCACGCGCTGCTGCGGCTGCAGGAACTTCAGCGGTGGGTTGAGCTCGGTAATCGGCCCGGCCCAGATATCGCGATAGGTCCCGAGGACGAGCGATCCGGGGTCGCTCGACTCGCCTTCGCGAGGAGTTCCGATCGACCCCGGATCGCTCGTCCTTGCGGCCTGCGGCAGCTTCGAAGCCGCGTCACGGTCTTGCCAGCGCACACCCCTACCTGCAATCTCCGAATCGTCGATGCCGGAGTAAAACGGCACCGCCTTGGTCAGCGCTGAAAGCGCAGAAGGCTGGGACGTGACCCCGGTGTCATGTCCAACCGCAAGCGAGAGCTCGGCAAGGACGCCCCAGTTGGGGCGGATGTCGCCGGGGCGGGAGGCGCTGGGACGGACGCGCTGCAGGCGGCCGTCGGGATGCGTCACCGTGCCGTCTTTCTCGGCGTGGGTCTCCAGGGGGAAGATGACGTCGGCCTTGGCCGTCGTGGCGTTCTCGAAGGTCGAGAAGCAGATGACCTGCTTGGCGGCGCTGAGAGCGCGGTCCCAGGCTGCGGTGTTCGGGAAGTCGCGCAGGGGGTCGACGCCGAAGAGCAGCAGGGTCTTCAGCTCGCCGGCCTCGAGCGCCTCGCGGATCTCCTCGGTGCTCTTGCCGCGGGTGGTCTCGGCGAAGCCGGGGCTGGCGTCTGGCAGGCAGCCCACCTCGCGCAGGCCCCGGGCGTTGGTCTGCTCAGGGACTTCGAGTAGGCCCGAACTCTCCTTTCCCGCCAGGTCAAGTGCGGCGGCGAGGTCGAGCAGGGCGGCCGTCGCTTCCTCGCCCTCGCGGCCTATCCGATCACCCCAGATCACGACCACGCGCCCGGCGTCCTGCAGTATGTCGGCCGATGTCGGTACTCCCTCCGAACGTTTTGCGCGGGAGGAGGAGGGAGCTCCGGGCGCCAGCCCGTCAGCGCCACTTCGACGAGTTGCGAGTGAGGAGGGGGTGCCGGCAGCGGCCGCGAGCTCCGACAGGAAGGTGTTGGCCTCGCCGGGAGCGTACCGGTGGACTGCGGCGGCGCCTCCGTCCAACGCCGTGGGGCGGTCGGTAGCTACTACCAGCTTGGCGCCGTTGCGGCGCATCGCCTTGCGGATGCGCAGGTCGAGGATCGGTGAGCTGTGCAGCGGGTCGGAGCCGACGAGGAGAATCGCGTCGGCGTTGTCGATGTCGTGCACCTGGGCTGAGACGTCTGGCTGGGCGAGTTGCAGCAGGGTGTCGCGGCTGGGGCCGCGCGAGATCCGCGACTCGACATGCGGCGAGCCGAGCGCCTCGCGCATGATCCGCTGGACCAGGTAGCCCTCCTCGTTCGACGCGTCGCCGACGATCGCCGCCACCCCGCTCGCCGATTGCTCGTTTATCCCCACTCCCGTGGGGGAAATCGCGCTATCGGCATCTGCTCGGAGCGCCTGCGCCGCTTTTGCGATCGCGTCCTCCCATGAGGTGGCTTCGCCGCGGAGGCGCGGGCCGGTGATGCGCTCCTCGGCGGCGAACATCTCGAAGCCGTAGCGGCCGCGGTCGCAGAGCCAGCCGTCGTCGACATCGGGGTTGTCGCGGGCGGTCACCCGTTTTACCTGCTCGTCGCGGACGGTGAAGCTGACGTTGCACTGGCTCGGGCAGAGGGTGCAGACCGAGCCCGCCTGCTCGATGTCCCAGGGCCGGGCGCGGAAGCGGTAGGTGTAGTTGGTCAGCGCCCCGACCGGGCAGAGGTCGGTGATGTTGCCGTGGAAGGGGTCGACGTACGGCCGGTCGTCGAAGGTGCCGACGAAGGAGCGGTCGCCGCGCTCCAGCAGCTGCAGCTGTGAGTCCTCGCTGACCTCCTGGCTGAAGCGCACGCAGCGGTAGCAGAGGATGCAGCGCTCACGGTCGATCGCCACCAGGGGCGAGAGCTCGACCGGCTTCTCGAAGTGGCGCTTGTCGTCGGTGAAGCGGCTCTTGCCCGGCCCCCAGCCCATCGAGATGTCCTGCAGCGGGCACTCGCCGCCTTTGTCGCAGACGGGGCAGTCGAGCGGGTGGTTGACGAGGAGGAACTCGACCACCGCGTTCTGCGCCACCTTGACCTGGTCGCTACGCGTGTTGACGACCATGCCGTCGCGCACCGGGGTCGAGCAGGAGGTCTGCAGTTTCGGGATCCCCTCGATCTCGACCAGGCACATGCGGCAGGCGCCGACCGGGTCGCCCAGCTTCGGCTCGTAACAGAAGACCGGGATCTCAACGTCGCCGCGCTTGGCGGCGTCGTGCAGCATCTCGCCCTCGGTCGCGGCGACCTCGCGACCGTCGATCACGATCGTCACCTCGCGGCTCACGTAGCCGCCCCTAGGGTCTCGGGTACGCCCTGCACGGCGGCGATCCTGCTCGTCTCGACGGCGCTCGCCATCGCCGTTTCGAACTCGCCGCGGAACTTCTTCACCATCGCGCTCACCGGCATCGCCATCGAGTCGCCGAGCACGCAGAGGCAGTTGCCCATGATGTTCGACTGGACCGACTCGACGATGTCGAGGTCCATCGGCGTCGCCTCGGCGCGCACGACCCGTTCCAGCACCTTCACCGTCCAGTTGGTGCCCTCTCGGCACGGGGTGCACTTGCCGCAGGACTCGTGGTGGTAGAAGCGAGCCGTGCGCAGCGCCATGTGCGGGATCGAGACGGTCTCGTCGGCGACGATGATCGAGCCCGAGCCGAGCATCGAGCCCGCCTCGGCCATCGCCTCGAAGGAGTAGGGGAGGTCGAGCCCCTCCTCCGCGGTCAACACCGGGGCGGAGGAGCCGCCCGGGTAGAAGGCCTTGATCTCGCGGCCCTCGGGCGGGCCCCCGGCCAGGTCGCAGATCAGCTCGCGCGTCGGGATCCCCAGCTCGACCTCGTAGTTGCCGGGGCGCCGAACGCAGCCGGAGATCGAGACGACCTTGGTGCCGGGCGACTGCTCGGTGCCGTAGCCGCGGAACCACTCGGCCCCGTGGGCGACGATGCGGGGCACGTTGGAGAGCGTCTCGACGTTGTTGATCAGCGTCGGCCCGCCGTAGAGGCCCTGCACCGCGGGGAAGGGCGGCTTCAGCCGCGGATTGCCGCGCTT
Organism: Actinomycetota bacterium; assembly: GCA_046733275.1. GTDB lineage: Bacteria > Actinomycetota > Thermoleophilia > Solirubrobacterales > 70-9 > VRUE01. Next base: position 3,351 of record JBKPOW010000082.1, on the reverse strand, counting down.
GCCCTCGAGCGCGTCGAGCAGCGCCGTCTCCTCGCCGCAGATGTAGGCGCCGGCGCCGCGGTGGACGACCAGCTCGAGGTCGCGCCGCGAGCCGAGGATGTCCGTCCCCAGGTAGCCCGCCTCGTAGGCTTCGGCGACGGCGGCGTCGAGGATGTCGCCCTGGGCGTCGTACTCGCCGCGGATGAAGATGAAGGCGTGGCCGGCGCCGGCGGCGATCGCAGCGATCGCGATCCCCTCGATCAGCTGGTGCGGGTTGCGCTGCATCAGCTCGCGGTCCTTGAACGCCCCCGGCTCGGACTCGTCGGCGTTGCAGCAGAGGTACTTGGCCATCTCGCCGCGCGGCAGGAAGGAGGCCTTTTTGCCCATCGAGAAGCCGGCGCCGCCGCGGCCGCGCAGGCCGGAGTCTTCGAGCTCCTTGAGGATCTCCTCGGGCTCCATCTCGCGGTAGGCCTTCTCCAGCGTGGCGTAGCCGCCGTGGCCCTTGTAGCCGTCGAGGGTGCGCAGCGCCGGGTCCTCGGCGTGGCGCAGCAGCAGGCGCGTCTCAGGCATCGCGATCACCAGCCAGCGGCCGCTTCTCCAAGGCCTTGTGCGGCAGCACCTCTTCGCCGCCCAGCGCTTGATCGATCGCAGTCTTCGCTTCGTCGGGTAGAAGCGGGCCGAAGTAACGCTCATCGATCGACGCCATGGGTGCGATGTCGCACGCCCCCAGGCACTCGAATCCGGTGACGAACACATCCTCGCCCTCGGCCGCTGCCCGGAACGCATCCAGAAGCTCATCCCCCCCGCGCATCCAACAGCTGATGTTGGTGCAGACGGCGACTTTGTGACTGCCCACTGGCTCCGTATGCAGCAGGTCATAAAAGCTCGCTACGGACTCCAAGTAGGCGGGAGTCACACGCATTACGGCGGCAGCCTGGCGGATCCCCTTCGGCGTACACCAGCCATACAACCGCTGGACCGCCCAGAGGGCTGGAATCGAGACCGAATGGCGATCCGGATACCTGCCCATCAAGGTCTCGATTTGCTCCCGCAACTCATCGGGGCAATCGACTTCATGCAGCTCGGGAACGGCTTCCGACGCTCGATCGGGGACCCGTCCTTGTGACACGGCCGGATCTACCGGGAAATCAACCATGACGTCTCCTCACCTGTCAACACCCCCGAGGATCGGGTCGAGCATGCCGAGGCTGGCGATCATGTCGGCGACGTAGCCGTCGACCGACATGTCCCGGAACGCCTGCAGGTTGACGAAGGAGGGGTCGCGGAAGTGCACCCGCGCCGGCTTCGCCGAGCCGTCGGCGACGACGAAGCAGCCCAGCTCGCCGCGCGGCGACTCGATCGAGTAGTAGACCTCGCCCGGCTCGACCCGGTAGCCCTCGGTGACCAGCTTGAAGTGGTGGATCAGCGCCTCCATCGAGGTCGAGAGCTCCGAGCGCGGCGGCAGCACGTACTTGCGGTCGTCGGCGATGAAGGGCCCCTCGGGCAGAGCGTCGAGGGCCTGCTCGACGATCCGCACCGACTCGACCATCTCCGCCACCCGCACGCGGTAGCGGTCGTAGTTGTCGCCGACCGTGCCGACCGGCACCTTGAAGTCGATCTCGGGGTAGGCGAGGTAGTCGAAGGCCTTGCGCAGGTCCCAGGGCTCGCCGGCGGCGCGCAGCAGCGGCCCGGTAACGCCCAGATCGAGCAGGCGCTCGCGCGGGACGATGCCGGTCCCCTTGGTCCGCGAGAGGAAGACCTCGTTGCGGTCGAGCAGATCCTGGTACTGGCGGACCCGCACCGGCATCTCGGCGATGAACTCGCGCAGCTTGGCCTCGAAGCCGAGCGGGATGTCCTCGATCACACCGCCGACCTGGAAGTAGCGGGTGTGCATCCGCTGCCCGGTCGCCATCTCGAACAGGTCGAGGATCCTGTCGCGGTCGCGGAAGCAGTACCAGAGCATCGAGATCGCGCCGAGGTCGAGTGCCGTCGTTCCCAGCCAGACGAGGTGGGAGTGGATGCGGTTGAGCTCGAGGAAGATCGTCCGCAGGTACTTCGCCCGCGGCGGGATCTCCAGCCCGACGAGGCGCTCGACCGCGCCGCAGAAGGCCTCCATCTGGAAGAAGTAGGAGACGTAGTCCATCCGCTCGACGAAGGGGATGACCTTCCAGTAGCTCTTGTCCTCGCAGGACTTTTCGATCCCGGTATGGACGTAGCCGATCACCGGCCGCAGCTCGCGCACCATCTCCCCTTCGAGGTCGACGACCAGGCGCAGCACTCCGTGCGTGGCCGGGTGGTGCGGCCCGATGTTGATCGTCATCACCTCGGTGTCGAGGCTCTCCTGACGCGGGACCTCGGCCGGCGCCGTGTCGTTGGCGATCTCAGCCATACGCCCGCTCGTTGTAAGTGAAGGTGACCGGCTCGCCGCCGACCGGGAAGTCGCGCCGCTGCGGCCAGCCGACGTAGTCCTCCGGCATCAGGATCCGGGTCAGGTTCGGGTGGCCGCGGAAGACGATGCCGAAGAAGTCGAAGACTTCGCGCTCCTGGAACTCCGCCGTGGGGAACATCTCGACGCAGGAGTCGATTTCCGGCAGGGCGTCCTCGCCGGGATCGGTCAGCAACGTCTTTACCCGCAGCCGCTCGACCCGGTTGCGGTTGAGCAGCTCGTAGTGGACGCCGAAGCGCGGCTCGGCGGGCAGGTAGTCGGCGGCGTGCAGGCTGGAGAGGAAGCCGTAGCCCTGGCCCGGCGCGTCGCGCAGCCAGGCCAGCACGGCGAGGACCTGGGCCGGGTCGACGACGAGCGCCGCCTGCCCGCGGTCGAAGCCGGTGTCGAGCACCGCGCCGGGGTGGTCCTGCTCGATCTCGCCCCGGATCAGCTCCAGCCCCGGGGCGTCAGGCACGGATCAGCCCTCGCGCTTCCTCATAGGCGGCCGCCGCCTCGGGGCTTGGTTCGCCGCGCGGGCCGCCGCGCGCCCACTCCTCGGTGCCGGCGGCCTCGTAGCGCCGCCGCCATCCCTGATCGGGGTTGCCCATGATCTTGCGCTGCAGCTTGGTGAAGCCGTAGAGCACCGCCTCCGGCCGCGGTGGGCAGCCGGGGATGTGGAGGTCGATCGGCATGAACTTGTCGGCCCCCTGGACGACGGCGTAGTTGGAGAACATGCCGCCGCTGGAGGAGCAGGCGCCCATCGAGATCGCCCATTTCGGCTCCAGCATCTGGTCGTAGAGGCGGCGGACGACCGGCGCCATTTTGATCGAGACGCGGCCCGAGAGAATGATCAGGTCGGCCTGGCGGGGCGAGGCGCGCAGGGCCTCGGCGCCGAAGCGGGCGAGGTCGTAGCGGGGGCTGCCGACGACCGCGATCGGGGCCTCGAT
>JBKPOW010000081.1:0-8345 GCA_046733275.1 Actinomycetota bacterium | reverse complement strand
GTGACGACGAGCGCGTCGCCCGGGCGGGCGCCCGAGCGCCTGACCAGCTCCTCCGGCCGCTCGGCGTGGCCGACGACGGTCACCGCCAGGGTTAGCGCCGGCGCACGGCTGAGGTCGCCGCCGGCAAGCGCCGTGCCCGTCTCCTCGGCCACGGCGGCGAGGCCGTCGAGCAGCTCGAGGCAGCCGTCTTCGTCGAGGTCCGGAGGGATGCCGAGGGCGACGTAGGCCTCGCCCGGCTCCGCGCCCATCGCCGCCAGGTCGGAGAGGGCGACGGCCAGCGCCTTGGCGCCGATCTGCGCCGGGCTGCTCCACTCGCGCCGGAAGTGGACGCCGTCGACCACCGCGTCGACCGAGGTCGCCGTGGCCCCGCCCGGGACGGCAATCGCGGCGTCGTCGCCGCTGCCGAGCCGCAGGTGCGGCCCCGGTGGCGGCAGCCGTTCTCTGATCCGTTCCAAGAGGTCGAACTCGCCCACTGACCCATTCTCTAAGGTGCGGCAAGCGTGGCAGAGGATCAACCACTCCTACACCGGATCGGCGAGACCGCGTCGCGCTTCGGGGCACGGCCCCCGCGCAGCAAGCGCGTCCGCCTCGCGATCCAGCTCGGCATCGCGGTCGTCGTCTTCGGCTTCCTCGTCCTCACCGTGGTCAACCAGTGGTCGGAGATCAAGGGCGAGGGGGTCCACTTCCACCTCGTCTGGCTGATCCCGGCCTTCCTCTTCCTCTCCCTCTTCTACGCGCTCAGCGCCCTCGGCTGGGACCTGATCCTGCGTGCCCTCGGCTACCGGATCGGGTTCGGACGGGCGCAGGTCGCCTGGGGTCAGCCGCTGCTCGCCCGCTACGTGCCGGGCAGCGTTCTCTACGTGCTCGGTCGGGTGCTGCTCTCCGAGCGGGCCGGCGTCCCGCGGCGGATCACGATGGCGAGCATCGTCTACGAACAGGCGATCTCGGCGACCTCCGGGATCGCCTTCGCCGCCTACTTCCTGATTAGCCACCCTGACCTCGAGGGCCAGCCGCTGCGCTGGGCCGTGCTGCTGGTCATCCCGGCGCTCGTCGTGCTGCTCAGCCCGGCCGTCTTCCGTCCCCTTGCCGACCGTGTCCTTCGCGCCTTCGGCCGGGATGCGCTGCCGGCGGTGATCCCGCTGCGCGGCGTGATCGGCCTGCTCCTCTTCTACCTGCTCAACTGGGCCGTGGTCTCGGTCGGCGTCTACTGCGTCGCCCGCTCGGTCGCGACGATTTCCACCGACGAGATCCTCACGGTCGGCTCGGCGCAGGCGATCGGCTACGTCGCGGCGCTGGTGACCCTGGTCGCGCCGGCGGGCCTCGGAATCCGCGACGCAGCCTTCGCCTGGGCGGTGAAGGGGGCGCTGCCGGGCAGGAGCTTCGCCGTCGGCTCGCTGATCGCGATCGCCGTCCGCTTCGTGATGACCGCGGTCGAGCTGATCTACGTCGGCCTGGTCACGGCTCTGGGCAAACGCGAGGGCTGGTCGATCCCGACCGGCATCGTGCACCCCTCTCCCGAGGAGGAAGAGTTAGAGGGGCATCCGAGCGGGGAGCTGGTAGGCAGTCAGGGCCAGGGTCAGTAGCTGGAGCGGGCGGTCTCTGGAGAGGGCGACCAGGGGGAGGGCCCAGATCAGGTACCAGGGGAGGAGCCAGGCGGTGGCCACGAGGAGGGCGAGGGAGGCCCAGGCTGCCGCGCGGAGCCAGTCGGTCCCCTTCCAGGTGCGGACGAGCAGGTAGAGGAAGGCCAGCCCGAAGAGGACCAGGGCGGTGGCGCGAACGGCGGTCGGATCGAGGCCGGTGAGGCGGGCGAAGGTGATCGGGACGCTCATGTGGGTGGTGCGGTCCTGGTTCTCGCCGGCGAGGCCGAGCGCGTCGAGCCAGCTCCAGCCGAAGGCGGCGTAGGCGGCGGCGCCGAGGGCCAGCGCCGCGCTGCCCGCGCCGAGCAGGACTCGACCTCTCCTCGCAGCACCCAGCAGGGCGAAGGGGGCGGCGATGGCCGCGGGGGCCTTGATCGCGAAGGCGGCTACGAATGCGCCGCCGGCGCTTGCCTCGAGGGCGGTGAGCGTGGCGGCGACGCCGATGGCGGCGGCCAGCATCGCCAGGCCGTCGTTGTGGGCGCCGCCTACTACGTGGATCAGCACAAGTGGATTGAGGGCGACGAAGGCCGCCGCGCCGAGCGGCGGGACGCCGCGCACCGGTGCCGCGCGGGCGACGAGGATCGTGATAGCCAGCACCGAGAGGCCGGCCGTCGCCTTGAGCGCGGCGACCGCCCACCACACCGGCAGCCCGGTGAGCGGGTAGGTCGCCAGGGTGAAGAGCGGTCCGTAGGCGCTGGTCGCGTCGATCCACGTAACCCGGTTATAGGCGGGATCGAAGGGAGCCGCGGCCGGCGGGTGGAGGTAGGGGTCGAGGCCGTGGACTACGCCGAGGCGGGCGTAATCGACGTAGCTGTAGACATCGTGGGAGAGGAGGACCGGCGCGACGGCGAAGCCGGCGACCAGGACGACGATCGCGGCCCAGGTCCACCGCACGCGCCGGTCAGGCACCGGCCGCGACCGACTTCATCCCGCCGCGGCGCCGCCCTGGACGCCCCCGCCATCTCCACCAGATCCATACGGGGATGGCGGTGGCGGCACCGGCGTCGGTTCCTGGCCCGCGCCCGGCGCGTAGGCGTCGGGGTCGTAGCCCCCGGTCGCTTCCTTGCCCAGGCGCTCCGCTTCGCTTTCTTCCCCGTCCTCGGCTTCGAAGTCGTCGTCGAGGTCGTCGCTGTCCGGCGCCCCCGCGGTGTACGAGCCGTAGAAGGGCGCCCAGCTCACCTTCCCCTCCGGCCGCTCAAATTCCTCGCAGGGCACTTCCGCCCCGGTGTAGAGCGAGTGCCAGATCTCCGCCGGGAAGGTGCCGCCGTAGACGGTCGTGCCGTGCACACTGGTCATTTCGATCGCGTTCGACTGCGGGTAGCCGACCCAGACGACCGTCGCCAGGTTGGGCTGGATGCCGGCGAACCAGGCGTCGGTGAAGTTGTCGGTCGTGCCCGTCTTGCCGCCCTGGCCGGGGCAGCCGGTGTAGGCGGCAGTGCCGGTGCCTTCGGTGATGTTGTCGTGCAGCAGGCGCCAGACCTCGTAGGCGATCGGCGCGGAGACGACCCGGCGCGGCTCGGGCCGCTGCGGCCGCTCGACCCGGCCGCCGGGGAAGACCACCCGCTCGATCGCGATCGGCTGGCGGCGGATGCCGCCGGCGGCGAGGGTGGCGTAGGCGTCGGCCATCTCCAGCGGCGAGACGCCGACCCGCAGGCCGCCGATCCCCTCCGCCGGGATGCCGTCGAGCGGGCTTTCGATCCCCATCGACTTCGCCGTCCACTTCACCTGGCGCGGGCCGACGTCGAGGTCGAGCTGGGCGAAGACGGTGTTGTCGGAGGCGACCGTCGCCTGCTGCAGGTTGACCGTGCCGAGGTAGCCCTCGTCGGCGGTCGCCACCTCCCAGTGGCCCCACTCGGGCAGGTCGAGGTCGAGCGGCTTGGAGGTGTAGTAGGTCGAGTAGGGGTCGATGCCCTGCTTGATCGCCGTCGTCAGGACGAAGGTCTTGAAGGTCGAGCCGGGCTGGCGGTGCCCTTGGGCGGCGAGGTTGAACTGGCTGTCGTCATAAGAGGAGCTGGAGGCCATCGCCTCGATCTCGCCGCTGCGCGGGTCGATCGCGACCAGCGCCGCGGACGGGTCTTCGGAGTAGGGCAGGGCGGAGCGCATCGCTTCCAGGCCGATCTCCTGCATGCGCGGGTCGATCGTGGTGTGGACCTCGAGGCCGCCCTCGCGCACTCGGCGGGCGCCGTAGATCTCGATCAGCTCGTCTTCGACGTAGTCGAAGAAGTAGGGGTCGCGCTTTTCGAAGTAGCCCTGGTCGAGGTCGAGGTCGAGGCCGACGCCGTGCGCGCGCGCCGCGCGCGCCCGGGCGGGCGTGATGTAGCCGAGGCTCGCCATCTTCGAGAGCACCGCGTTGCGGCGGGCGAGGGCGGCGCGCGGGTGCAGCACCGGGTTGTATTCGGAGGGCGCCTGCGGCAGCCCGGCGAGCAGCGCCGCCTGCGGCAGCTTCAGCTTCCAGACCGGCCGCGAGAACCAGATCCTGGCGGCGGCGCCGACGCCGACCGCGGTCGCGCCGTCGATCGTCCCGTAGGTCGCCGTGTTGAGGTACTGGTCGAGCATCTGGCGGCGCGAGTGGCGCTCGGCGTACTCGATCGCCAGCTTCGCCTCAACGATCTTGCGCTCGAGGTCGCGGGCGGGGTTGCGCAGGCAGAGGTTGCGGACGAGCTGCTGGGTGATGGTCGAGGCACCCTCGATCGTGCGCCCGGCCTCGAGGTTCTTCAGCGCGGCGCGGGCGATCGCCTCGGGGTCGACGCCGCCGTGCTCGTAGAAGCGCTCGTCCTCGATCGCCACGGTGGCGCGCTGCAGGCTCTTCGGGATGCGCTCGAGCGAGACCGGCGCGCGCGCCTCTTCGGAGCGGACCAGTCCCAGCTTGCTGCCGTCGTCGGCGTAGATGACGGTGTTGCCGCGCTTCTCCACCTGCTTGCAGGCGGCGAGCGAGGGCGCGTCGGCGGCGACGTCCAGCACCCAGGAGGCGACGCCGACGACCGCGACCACCAGCAGGGCGACGATCCCGACGGCGACGAAGAGCACCTTGCTGCCGGCGCCGCCGCGATGCCGCCGGCTTCGACGGTTGCGCTGCGTCATCAGTTGAGCGTACTTCGCCCGCCGCGGCGCTCAGGCCTGCGTGTCTTCGGTGGAGAGGTTGTGGATGACGCCCTCGACCAGCAGCTGGTTGGGGATGATGACGGCGGTGCCGTCGCCGGGGTCGACGTAGGTATAGGAGAGGGTGATGTCGACGACGCGGCCCTCGACCTCCTCGTAGGCGACCCGGTCGCCGATCTTGAACGGCTGGGAGACCGCCAGCTGCACCCCGGCGACCATGTTGCCGATCGTGTGCTGGGCGGCGAAGCCGATGATCGCCGCCAGCACCGCGGTCGAGGCGAGGATGCCGGTGGCGAGACGCTTCAGCTCGGTGAATTGGGCGATCGCGATCGCGGCGATGACGAGGAAGACGACCAGGATGGCGAGGCGGCGGAGGAAGCGCAGACGGGTCCGGGTGGACCGCGAGACCTGTGAGACTGCCGGGCTGATGGACAGGAAGTTAGTTGTAGAGGGCGACGGGGGTCTCCCCGGTGGAGCGAACAGCGGGGAGGCTCCCCCGGGACCACCCCCGACGCCTTACCCATACGCAACGTGGGGTCCGCAGCTGGCAATCGGGGGGTTGCTGATTGCCCTGGGCGCGGGGATCGTGCTCGGGATCCCGGCGATCCTGATCGACAACCCGGCCGAAGAAGGCGACCTCAGCACCGGCGCCAACGTGATCGTCCAGCTCGCCGCCGCACTCGCCTTTCTGCTGGTGCCCCTGCTGGTGGCGAGCCGTTGGGGGGAGGAATCGCTACGGGTGGCGCTGGAGCGACTCGGCGTACGCCGTTTCGACGGCGAAGCGATCGGCTGGATGGTTGTGGCCGTGATCGCATACATCGCCTTCGCCGCGATCTACATCGGCATCTTCGGCGCGCCCGAACAGGAGGACATCGCCGAATCGTTCGGCACTTGGCCGTTGCAGGTCCTGCTGATCGCGATCGCCGCCCCGATCAGCGAGGAGGTCTGCTTCCGCGGCATGGTCTTCGGCGGCCTGCGCACCCGCCTGCCGGCGATCGCCGCCGCCCTGATCAGCGGCGCGATCTTCGGCGCGATGCACGTCGTCACCGGTCTCAGCGCAGTCCCCCCGCTGATCGCCTTCGGTGTGATCATCGCCCTGCTCTACGAGAGGACCGGCTCGATCGTCCCCGGCATCCTCCTCCACGCCCTCAACAACTCAGTGGCCCTGCTCGGGCAGTAGGGCCCAGCCGGTGCATCCGCAAGAATGCGCGGGCCGATGAATCGCCGCCTCGTCTTCGTCCTCGCGCTCGTGGTCTTGCTGACGCTTCCCAATGCTGCCGCGGCGGCGAAGAAGCCGGCCAGAGGCGGCGGGGCAGCCGCGGGTGGGACGGCGCAGCCGCAGGGGCCGCCTGAGGCGACGGTGAAGATCACCCATATCGGCCACCTGAACGACGGCAAGGCGCGGATCTACAGCACGGTGCCGGCGATCGGCACGGTCGAGCCCTACGTCGCCGGCCAGAAGGTCGACGTCAACTTCTACCTCGACGGCCACCGTGTCCAGCACCAGAAGGTGGGGCTGAGCAAGGGCAAGGGCGGCGTCGGGGACTTCCGGGCGAAGGTCCGGATCGAGGAAGCGGGCAGGTACGCGGTAAGCGCCAGGCACGTCGCGACCGCGGCGCTCGGTGGCGACAGCACCGTGCGCAAGAGCTGGAAGGTCAGCTTCCCCGCCCTGCACGAAGGCGATTGCGGCCCGGCTGTGGTCGGCTTCAAGAAGGCGATGCGCAAGCTGGGCTATATCGCCAACGACGGTCGCTGCTTCGGCGGCAAGACTGCTCGGGGCGTTCTCGCCTACCGCAAACTCAATGACATGGCGCGCAGCATGCGCGCCGGCAAGGGCCTGGTCAAGCGCGTCTTCGCCGGCCGCGGCGGCTACCGGGTGCGCCATCCGGCCGCTGGCCGACACGTCGAGGTGCCTCTCTCCAAGCAAGTCCTCGTCTTCGCCAAGGGCGACAAGCCCTACGCGATCTACCCGGTTTCATCCGGCAAGTCCTCGACCCCGACGGTTACCGGCCACTTCGAGTTCATCCGCCAGGAACCCGGCTACAACTCGCACGGCATGTACTACTCCTTCTACTTCTACGGCGGCTACGCCGTGCACGGCTACGAATCGGTGCCCGACTACCCCGCCAGCCACGGCTGCATCCGCACCTTCATCGCCGACCAGCCGGAGATCTACAACCGGATCGAGTTCGGCGAAGACATCTTCATCTTCTGAGTCCGTCGCTGCTGAGGCGCGCCATAGGATGACGCCGTGCCCGACCTCGAAGCTGCCAAGCAAACGCTGCTCGCTGAGCTACGGGAGCATTCGCTGATCCTCGGTGAGGTGACGCTTTCGAGTGGGGCAACCGCGCAGTACTACGTCGACGCCCGGCGGGCGCTGTTGCGGTCGCCGGGGTTCCGTGCCGCGGGAGAGCTGATCGCGGCCGCTGCGGTGGAGGCCGGCGCGAGCGCCGTGGGCGGTCCGGCTACGGCGGCGATCCCGCCGAGCTGCGCGGCCCTCGCCGTTCCGGCCGGGGAGAACCTCGTCGGCTTCTTCGTCCGCGGCGAGCGCAAGCAGCACGGCCTGCAGCGCTGGGTCGAGGGACCGGTCGAGGAGGGCGACAGGGTGCTCGTCGTCGAGGACACCGTCACCACCGGCGGCTCGACCGTGAAGGCGATCGAGCGGGTCTGCGAGCAGGGCCTCGAGGTCGCCGGAGTCATCGCCGTAGTCGACCGCCTAGCAGGCGGCGGCGAAGCGATCGAAGCAGCCGCCGAGGCTCCCTACCGAGCCCTCGTCACGATCGACGAGCTGTACCCCGAGCGCCCCGACCGCGGCTGATCCGGAGCGACCGAGCGCCACTGGGTACCGAATTGGTACCTAGTACTTCATGCATGCTTTGCAGGTCTTTCTGCTCAAGCCTGAACAACACTCTTTTCTCCAAAAACGCTCTCCTTGACATTAAAAAGGTCTTTGTTTACAGTCTCGCCATCCCGTTTACGGAAACGGGCAGGGATCAACGAACCCCGAATAGGCACAAGGGAGTGGCCGCCGGGGTTCAAGGGACAAGGAGAGCTAAGTGGGACGAATCACGAGAAGCCCGTTCGCGGCAACGAATTGGGCACGCCGCCTCTTAATCGCCGGCTTGACCGCGATCGCCTTCGCGGCCTTCGTCCCCGCGGCCTCCGCCTACGTCTTCCACCCGTTCATCACGACCTTCGGGCCGGAAGGGACGTCCGGCACCAAAAAACTCCTGGATCCCGGGGCGATAGCGGTCGATCAAGGGTCCCATGACTTCTACGTGATCGACAGCAGGTTCGGCGATGGCACCAGCGCCCTTTACCGCATCACCGAAGCCGGTGCGCCGAGCCTGTTCACCGAAGGCCCGGGAGCCGGCACGAACCGTATCGGCAGCCTCACCGACCCTCGGGGGGTCGCGGTAGCGCCTCCCGGCGCAAAAGGTGGGACTGCTGGAGACGTTTATCTGGCCCTCAACGGGGTCGTGCGCGTCTACTCACCAGGTGGCATGCCCATAGGTGAAATCGACGGCTCCGGTAACTCACATCCAGGTGGAAGCAAAGCGAGCGGGGTCGCGGTGGACCCCGCAGGGAACCTCTATGTCTCTTATAGCG
>JBKPOW010000080.1:0-8831 GCA_046733275.1 Actinomycetota bacterium | reverse complement strand
GAGGAGGGCGGGGCGGCCGGCGAGGCCGCGGCCGTCGTCGAGCAAGGTGGCGAGCAGCAGCGGGCGCAGCGTCGCCGAGGCGCCAACCTCGAGCGGCTCGCCACCCGCCGCAGCGCGCACCTCGGCGGCGAGCGCGTGCAGGCGCTCGTTCTCGGCGGCGATCTCAAGTAGCGGTCTGAGGCTCATTGACAGGGCCCTATCGCTTCCGTGGTGATTTATGTCCCCTATGCCGACATAAATCACCACGGAACGGAGCTGAGCTCCGAGGGCGACCGATTCTAGTTCGACGGGCTACGCTGCCCCCGCAATGCGACCGCGACGCCCGTTTGCCGCCCTCTCGACCCTCGGCCTCTTCGCCCACAACGCCTTCGAGACGCGCGCCGGGGTTGGCCTCGTCTTCGAGCCGCAGCTCGGGCGGCGCGGCGCCTACGCGCTCTGGGGGGCGCTGATCCCGCTTGGCCTCCTCGCCGCCCGGGGGGGCGGGAAGTGGGCCGAGCGCATCTCCGCCTTCAACGCCGGCATCGGCGCCGCCGGGGTGGCGGTCCACTTCAAGGCCTGGCCCTGGTCGCTGCACGGAGGCCTGCCGATGCTCGACCAAGCCGAGGGCCTGCGCGAGGACCAGCTCCCCGCCTACAACGCCGTCCTCTGGGCCTGGGGGATCGCCAGTGCGCTCAGCCTGCTGACCGAGATGAGGCCGGGATCGCGCCGCTTCGCCCTCGCCGGCCTGCTCCACTTCCCGGTCCTGCTCGCCTCGGCCGACCACCACTTCCGCTGGGCGCGCGAGCAGGCCAGGCGCGAGCCCGAGCGCTGGAGCGCGGCGCTGCTGGAGGACTGAGCGGTGCCGGAGTGGCCCGGCGGCGCCCGCGGCGCGCTCTGCCTCAGCTTCGACAACCTGGGCGAGGCGGCCGAGCTGGAGCTCGGCGCGCTGCCGGCGGACGCCCCGCTCGGCAGGCACTTCACCGCGACGCGCGTGCTGCCCGCACTGCTCGATCGGCTCAGCGAGCGGGAAATCGCCGCGACTTTCTTCGTCGAGGGTCTCAACACCGAACTGTATCCGGATCAGCTGAAAGCGATCGCGGCAGGCGGCCACGAGATCGCCTACCACGCCTGGCGCCACGAGCAGTGGGGAGACCTTTCGGCGAAGGAGCAGACCGAGAACCTGGAGCGGGGAATCGAGGCCTTCGCCGGGCTGGGCCTGGAGATCGCCGGCATGCGGCCGCCCGGCGGCGAGCTCGGCACGGGCGGGCTCAACGTCCTGCGCGAGGCGGGCCTGCGCTACTGCTCGCCCGATGGCGACGCGGTCCGCGTCGAGGACGGCGTCGCCTTGCTGCCCTTCCAGTGGCGCCACGTCGACGCGAGCTGTGTACTGCCACCGCTGGCGGCGGCGCGCTCGGAGATCGCGGGCTCGCCCGACCCGATTGAGCCAAGCACCTTCCTCGCTTACCTGGAAGCGGAGATCGACCGCCTTGCGGCCAAGGGGAGCTTCATGATGAGCATCCTCCATCCCTTCATGCTCGACTGGTTCGGCGAGAGCAACCTGGCAAAGCTGCTCGACAGGATCAGCTTGGGCGACGTCTGGGTCGCACGCTGCGATGAGGTGGCCGCGTACGTACTTTGAGCCGATCCCCCCGGGGGGATGTTTGGCTCTCAGTCGGGTTGGGGCAACCCCGGGCCGGTGCGTGCCCACTCGACCTGACCGACACCCTCGACCTTCGAGCGCCCCTCGACGTCATCCCACTCGTGCAGCATCCGCTTCAGCCGGGCGACCGCCTCCGGCGGGTGGGCGGCGACCGCGGCGGCCAGCTCCAGCGCCGCTTCCTCGGTGCTCGCGGCCGGGGCTACACGGTTAACCAGGCCGAGGCGCAACGCCTCGTCGGCGCCGACCGTGCGCGAGGTGAGAAGCAGGTACTTAGCCGTGGCGAGGCCGCAGAGCGTGACCAGGCGCGCCGGCCCGACCGGCACGCCGAGAGCGGCGCCGGGGAAGCGCAGGCGCAGGTTGGCGCCGCCGACGCGCATGTCGCAGGCGACCGCGATCTCCACCCCGCCGCCGACGACGTCGCCGTGGCAGGCCGCCACGGTCGGCTTGGGGAAGGCGACGATCGTGTCGTAGAGATCGGCGAAGAGCTGCATGCGGCGCACCTTGCCGTCCTCGTCGAGCCGCTCCTTCACATCGGCCCCGGCGGAGAGGCCCATCTGGTCGGAGGAGGAGATGACGAGAACCCGCACGGCCTCGTCCTCGCGCGCCGCCGCAAGGTGAGCCAGCAACTCCTCCAGCATCCGCGTGTCGATCGCGTTGCGCGCCTCGGGCCGCTCGAGCCGCAGCAGCGCGACGCCGTTCTCGGCGACCTCGTAGCCGGTGCGAGTGGCGGTGCCGTCAGCCGTCATCGGCGGCGGAGCCTATTTGCTCGATCAGGCGCTCGGCCTCGTCGGCGGCGCGGCCGACCAGCGCCTCGACCTCGGCGCGCGGCTCGCGGAAGCGGCCGAGGACGTGGGCGGAGACGATCTCCGGATCGGTCGAGTCGGGCCGGCCCACACCCACCCTCACCCGCCAGAACTCCGGGCTGCCGAGCCCGGCCTTGAGGCTCTTGAGGCCGTTGTGGCCGGCCAAGCCGCCGCCCAGCCGGCTCTGCACCGTGCCGAAGGGCAGGTCGATCTCGTCGTGGAGGACGACCACCCGGTCGAGCGGCGCCTTGAGCGAGCCGCGCGCGGGTCCGACCGAGTCGCCGGAGGCGTTCATATAGGTCTGCGGCAGCAGGATCGCGACCCGCGGGCCGCCGGGGCGGACCCGCCCTTCGGCGATCTGGCCGCCGAACTTCTTCTTCGCCCGCGGCAGGTCCCAGCGCCGCGTCAGCTCCGCCGCGACCTCGAAGCCGACGTTGTGGCGCGTGCCGGCGTGCTCGGCGCCGGGGTTGCCGAGGCCGACGATCAGGATGCGGTCGCCCTGCTCCCCGCCCTCGCCGCGACCGCCACGGCGGCGAAAGATCGACAGGCGGCTACTCCCCGCCGGACTCGCCCGACTCGCCGCCCTCGGCCTCCTCGCCGCCCTCCTCGGCAGCGGGGGCCTCGCCCTCCTCGCCGACCAGCTCGGCCTCCTCCTCGACGGCGGGCTCGGGCTCTTCCTCGACGCGCGGCGGCGAGAGGGTGGCGATGGTGATCTCGTCGAGATCGTCGGCGACGAACGTGACCCCCCCGGGGGGGGTGATGGTCGAGAGCGAGACGGTGTCGTTGATCTGCATCTCCGAGACGTCGGCGACCAGCCGCTCGGGGATCTCGGTCGGCAGCGCTTCGACGGTGATCTCGCGGGTGACGTGCTCGAGCACGCCGCCCTCTTTGACCCCGGGGGCGGTCTCGGCGCCCTCGAGCTCGATCGCGACCTCGGCCTGGATCGCCTCGTCGAGCTTCACTTCCTGCAGGTCGATGTGCTCGAGATCGCCGCGCAGGGGATGGTGCTGCTGCTCCTTTACAACGACGGGCACCGCTTTCGAGCCCTCGACCTCGAGGTCGAACAGCGCCTGGCCGCCGGCGAGGACCGCGCGCACCTCGCGTTCGGCGACCTGGAAGGTGCGCGCCTCGGCGCCGCCGCCGTAGACGACGCCGGGCACGAGGCCTTGGCGGCGCAGGCGGCGCGAGCCGCGCGAGCCGAAATCGGCGCGGGCAGCGGCCTTGAGCTTTTCGCGGGAGCGGGCCATCGGACGGAAGAGGATAGAGAAAGAGGGACGCGCGGGCGCCTGTGACAACCTTCGTCGCATGGCCGACGAGTCGAAGATCCCCAAGGGGCGAATTCGCCGCTCGGCCAAGCTGGGCTCGATCGTCGGAGTGCAGGGCGCCCGCTACGCCGGCACCAAAGCGGCCAACGTCGCCCGCTCCGAAGAGGGCGGCAAGGAGAAGCTCGAGCAACGCCACCTGGAGACGGCGATGAAGATGGTCGGCGCGCTCGGCCAGATGAAAGGCGCGGCGATGAAGCTTGGCCAGTTCGCCTCCTTCATCGACACCGAGTTCATCCCCGACGAGTACCGCGAGATCTACCAGGAGCAGCTGAGCAAGCTGCGCACCTCGGCGCCGCCGATGCCCTGGGAGAAAGTCGAGAAGGTGCTGCTGGAGGAGTACGACGGCGAGCCGGTCTCAGAGCTCTTCGCCGAGTTCGAGCAGGAGGCCTTCGCCGCCGCCTCGATCGGCCAGGTGCACCGCGCCGAGCTGATCGACGGGCGCCAGGTCGCGGTGAAGATCCAGTACCCGGGGATCGCCGAGGCGCTCGACGCCGACCTGCGCAACGCGGGAACGATCGTGCGGCTGGCGCGCGCCCTCGCCCCGGGCCTCGACGCCAAGGCGATCGCGCACGAGATCCGCGAACGGGTGATGGAGGAGCTCGACTACGAGTACGAGGCGCAGAACCAGCGCTCCTTCGCCCGCGCCTACCGCGACCACCCCTTCGTCTACGTGCCGGAAGTGATCACGCGCCTCTCCCGCCGCCGCGTCCTCGTCACCGAGTTCGTCGAGGGCATCGACTTCGAGCGGGTCAAGGAACTGCCGCACGAGGAACGCAGCCGCTTCGGCGAGATCGTTTTCCGCGGCAACCTCGGCTCGATGTTCAACCTGCAGCACTTCAACGCCGACCCGCACCCGGGCAACTACCTGCTGATGGCGGACGGCCGCGTCGCCTTCCTCGACTTCGGCATGACGAAGAAGCTCGACCGCGAGCAGATCGTGCTCGAGCAGCGCGTCTTCGACGCCGCCTCGCGCGACGATCCGGAGGGCTTTCGCCAGGCCCTGCACGACCTCGGCTTCATCAAGAACCCCTCGAAGCTCGACGCCGAGCGGCTGATGGAGCACATGGGCGCGGTCGGCGGCTGGTACATCGAGGACCGCGAGATCGAAATCACGCCACGGCGGGTGATGAAGATCATCGAGTCGACCAACGACCCCCGCTCGGAGTACTACGACCTGATGCGCCGCGAGTCGATCCCCGCCGACGAGCTGATGGGACGGCGGATGGAAATCGGCGTCGTCGCCGTGCTCGGCCAGCTCGGCGCCAGGCGCAACTGGCACCGGATCATGCGCGAGTGGGTGTACGCGGATCCGCCTGCAACCGAGCTCGGCGAGCAGGAGTGGGAGTACTTCGAGGGAAGGGGGGTGCAGAGATTCCCCGGATTGGCGAGCACCGCCTGATAGGAGAGAAGCGATGACCCGGATCCGCCGCGGTTGGGCACTGACCAAGAAAAGCTGGGGGCTGCTGCGGGAGAACCGCGAGCTGGTCCGCTTCCCGCTCTACGGCGCGGCGGCGACGATCCTCTGCGCGGCGATCGTGGTCGGCCCCGGCGTCTACCTGATCGACGACGGTCAGACCGTCTTCGGCGGGGCGCTGGCGGTAATCGGCTTCTACCTACTGGCGACGATTGGCACCTTCTTCAGCGTCGGCCTCGCCGCCACCGCCGACATGATCTTCCACAACCGCCAGGCGACCGTGGGCGACGGGATCGCGGTGGCGCGCAGCCGCTTCCCGCAGATCTGCGGCTGGGCGGCGGTCTCGACCGTGGTCGGGTTGATCCTCAGCGCCCTGGAGAACCAGACCGGGGTCCTGGGCAGCGTCTTCGGCCGCCTGCTCGCCGTTGGCTGGTCGCTGATTACCTTCCTTGCGGCGCCGGTGATCGCGTTCGAGGGCACCGGCCCGTTCGAGACGCTGAAGCGCTCCTCGGGCCTGTTCAGATCGCGCTGGGGCCAGCAGGTGACCGGCAACATCGCGATCGGCGGCGCCGTCTTCCTCTTCGGCATCCTGCCGAGCATGCTGCTGGTCGGGGCCGGGGTCGTGATCTGGGCGTCGGCAGGCTTCGTTGGCGCACTGCTCGTCGTCCTCGGCGTGATCGGCTTCGCGATCTCGGTGCTGATCAGCAGCGCCCTCAGCGGCATCTTCGGCGTCGCCCTCTACCGCTACGCGCTCGACAACGAGACGGTCGGCGGCTTCACCGCGGAGGAGATGGAGTCCGCGGTCAAGACCA
This sequence comes from Actinomycetota bacterium, assembly GCA_046733275.1. Classification (GTDB taxonomy): domain Bacteria; phylum Actinomycetota; class Thermoleophilia; order Solirubrobacterales; family 70-9; genus VRUE01. Next base: position 2,838 of record JBKPOW010000080.1, on the reverse strand, counting down.
GGGGCGGCCGCAACGCGCCGCCGACGGCGACGCCGGGAACGGTTTGAGCAACTTCTGATGGGTTGATGACCCCATGGGGTCCAAAACCCATCAGAAATTCATTTGAGGTCGGCGAAGAGGCGCGGGTCGTTCGAGCAGAGGCCGGTCACGCCTTGGTCGATTAGACGCTTCATGCGCGCGAGGTCGTCGACGGTCCAGGCGATCAGCTCGATCCCGGCCTTTTCGGTCACCGCGGCGAGGCGGCGGCTGACCAGCGGGTGGTAGACCCAGATCGAGTCGACCCCAAGCGTGGGCAGGGCGCGGCCGGCGATCGCCGGCAACCGGCGCCGCATCGCCACCAGCGCCGCCATCATCGGCGCCCGCGCCCAGCGCTTCGAGGCCCAGTCCTTGGTCACTTTCGGATAAGTCCAGCCGCGACGCAGCTCGGGTGCCAGCTCGCCGACGCGAGCCAGGGTCGAGAGCTCCATGGTCGAGATCATCGCCCGCTCGAGCAGGTCGTGCTCCTGAATCGCGGCGACGATCTCCTCCTCCCGCCCGGCCAGCTTGACGTCGAGGTCGACCTCGACCCGGTCGAGCGGCGCGCGGGTGAAGGCGTCGAGCCCCTCGGCGAGGGTGAGCGGCTGCCGCCGGGCCGCGTCGTGCCAGTCGTGGGCGACGACGAGGGGCGTGCGCTCGGAGGTGGGAAGGCGCGGATGGCCGTCGCGGGTCCAGAGCACGTCGATCTCAATCGTGTCGACGCCGGCTTCGACCGCGGCTTCGAAGCTCTCCGCCGTGTTGCCGGGGGCGATCAGATCGGCGCCCTTGTGGCCGACCAGGCGCAGACCGCGGCGACGCTCAGTCAGGCCTGATCACCATCAGCACGAGAACCGCGGCGACGAGCAGCAGGTTGAGCCGGGCGACAGTCGGAACCCAGTTGCGCCCGGGCGGCGGCGGGGTGCCGCTTTCGAGGCCGGCGATGCCGGCGGCCGCCTTCGGGCCGAGATAGAAGATCCCGACCGCCGTGGCGACGATCAGACCCGCCATGCCGAGCTGGACCCAGAGCAGATCCCAGGCGTAGAAGCTCTCGGTCAGCCAGATGCCGAAGATCAGCGTGATCAGCGACAGCGAGGGGAAGACGTACTTGCCGAGGAACTTGGCGAAGCGCATCGCCGTCAGCATGGTCGCCGGTTCGCCGCTGCGGGCGCCCAGCGTCATCGCGATGTTGACCGCGAAGCCGACGCCGACCCAGAGCGCGGCGGCGAGGACGTGGATGCTCTTGACGACCGTGTACTCGTCGACCATCGGCGGGGAGCCTAGTCGCCGTTCCAGTCAGAAGAGCTGGTTCTCGCCGGCGAAGATCTCCGAGACCGAGTCGTCGGTGAAGATGCGGCGGATCGAGTCGGCGAAGGTGCCGGCGGTCGAGAGCACGGTGATGTTGTCGGGCGCGCCCGGCCGCAGCGGGATCGTGTCGGTGACGACGATCCGCTCGATCCCGGAGCCGGCCAGGCGCTCGAAGGCGGGGCCGGAGAAGACGCCGTGCGTGGCGCAGGCGATCACCCGCGCCGCGCCCTCGTCGAGCACGGTCTGGGCGGCGGCGCAGAGGGTGCCAGCGGTGTCGATCATGTCGTCGACCAGCACCGCGGTCTTGCCCTTGACGTCGCCGACCACGTAGCCGATCTCGGCCACCTGCTGGGCGGGGCGCTCCTTCTCCATCACCGCCCAGTGGGTGCCGATGCGGCGGGCGAAGTTGCGCGCGGTCTTGACCCGGCCCGCGTCGGGGGAGACGATCACCAGCTCCTCGCTCATTTCCTGGTCGGCGAACCACTGGGTCAGCATCGGCATCGCCGTCATGTGGTCGACCGGCACGTGGAAGAAGCCCTGCACCTGCCCGGCGTGCAGGTCCATGGTGAGGACGCGGTCGACGCCGACGCCCTCGAGGCACTTGGCGACGATGCGGGCGGAGATCGGCTCGCGCGGCGCCGACTTCTTGTCCTGACGGGCGTAGCCGTACCAGGGCAGCACGGCGATAATCCGGTGAGCGGAGGCGCCCTGGGCCGCATCGATCATCGTCAAGAGCTCGACCAGGGCGTCGTTCGGGGTCATCCCGGTCTGCTCGTTGGCCGCGGTCGACTGGACGAGGAAGACGTCGGCGCCGCGGATCGACTCCTCGTAGCGGCAATAGACCTCGCCGTTGGCGAAGGTCCTCAGGGTCACCTGGCCGAGGTCGAGGTCGAGCTTGCCGGCGACCTTGGCCGCCAGCTCCATCGAGCTGCGCCCGCCGAAGACCATCATCCGCTTCGAGTAGTCGTGCGGGATCGCGGTCGGCGCCTCGCTGGGCGCGGCCTCGGAGCGCTGCTCGATCGTGCTCACGATTCCTCCTCACGGGTCTGCGCGGCCTTGCGCTCCGCGTAGCCCTCGATGTTCCTCTGGTCGTTCTGGCTCACCGCAAGCGCCCCCTCGGGCACGTCCTGCTTGATCACGGCTCCGGCGCCAGTGTAGGCGGCGTCCCCGACTTGTACCGGGGCGATCAGCATCGTGTCAACGCCGATCCGCACGTCGCGGCCGATCGTCGTCCGGTGCTTGCGGAAACCGTCGTAGTTGGCGGTGATCGTGCCCGCGCCGAGGTTGGAGCCGGCGCCGACGTCGGCGTCGCCGACGTAGGCCAGGTGGGGGACCTTGGCGCCCTCGCCGATGCGCGAGTTCTTGACCTCGACGAAGGTGCCGGCCTTGGCGCCTTCCTCCAGGTGGGCGCCGGGCCGCAGGTAGGCGAAGGGGCCGACGTTGGCGCCGTCGCCGACCTGGCATTCGACCAGATAGGAGTGAGGCACGCTGACGCCCTCGCCGAGGTGGCTGTCGATC
>JBKPOW010000079.1:0-10853 GCA_046733275.1 Actinomycetota bacterium | reverse complement strand
AGAGCGTCCTTGCCGGTCATGTGCGCGAAGATACCCGCGCATGCGGACCGCCCTGGTCACCGGCGCCTCCAGCGGGATCGGCGAGGCCACCGCCCGACGCCTGGCCTCCGACGGCTACCACGTCATCGTCGTCGCGCGCCGCGAGGAGCGTCTGCGGGCGCTGGCCGAGTCGCTGCCCTGCGAGGCGAGCCGGCTGGCGCTCGACCTGACCGAGGCCGCCGCGCCCGAGCGCGTCCACGCCCACCTCGCCGAGCGCCACGGCGGCCGCCTCCACCTCCTGGTCAACAACGCCGGCGCCGCCTGGCGCGGCCGCTTCGCCGACGAGGGCTACGCCAACGTGCAGCGCCACATGGAGCTCAACTTCGATGCGGTCGTCCGCCTCACCGAGACGCTGCTGCCGCTGCTGCGCGACTCGGCGCCTAGCGCGATCGTCAACGTCGCGAGCACCGCCGGCCGCGTCGCCCGCGCCCGCACCGGCGCCTACTCGGCGAGCAAGTTCGCCCTGATCGGCTGGACCGACTCGCTCTACGCCGAGGAGCGCCCCCATGGCGTCCACGTCGGCATGGTCCTGCCCGGCTTCGTCGCCACCGAGGGCTTCCCGGCGACCGAGCTGCGCCAGCGGGCGTTGACGCGCTGGCTCGTCTCCAGGCCGGAGACGGTCGCCGAGGCAATCGTCGACGCCGGCCTGCGCGGCAAGGCCGAGCGCTACGTGCCGCGCCTCTACGCCTTGGCCGCGATCGCCCGCATCCTCGCCCCGCGGCTCGTTCGCCGCGTGCTCTCCGGTGGTGCGGCGTCGAGCCTGACGACCAGCACCGGGGCGGAATCTACTTCCGCTCGAAGCGGCTGAAGCGGCAGTAGCGGACCTTGAAAACGATGCTGATGTTGTTGGCGGCGATGCCGCTGCGTTCGGCGAGGATCGCCTCGTGGGCGGCCTTGATGTCCTCGCCCTCCTTGTAATACCTGCCGGTCTGGCGCAAGCGGGTCTTGACCAGGCGCAGCTGCTCGAACCAGCGCTCGACCCGGCGCTCGTCGCCGACCGGCGGCGGCACCGCGCCGAGCTTCGGGATCAGGCCGCCGAAGGACTCGGAGACGCGGATGAACTGCTTGCCGACGGCCTCGTATTCGCGCTGGTTGACGCGCCTCTGGGCGCCCTCCATGATCCGTTCGTTGGCTTCGCGGTTGGCTTTGCAGATCGGCTCGATCCGCGCCTTGTAGGTCTCCCGCGTCTGTTCCTCGCCGTGGGCGAGGGGCACGGCGCCGAGCAGCGCGGCGGCGATCGCGAGTGTCCCCAAAAGTCGCTTCATTCCCTGGCGCGACCTAGGGTAGAGCTTGGGTGCGGCGAGCCGCCGTGCCGCCCGCGGCCGGATAACCTTCGCCGCCGTGATCAGCACCAATCAGTTCAAGAACGGCAGCCATATCGAGATCGACGGGTCGGTCTTCAAGATCCTCGAGTTCCAGCACGTCAAGCCGGGCAAGGGCGGAGCGTTCGTGCGGACGAAGCTGCGCAAGATCGACGACGGCTCGGTCCAGGACAAGACGTTCAGGGCGGGGGAGAAGTTCCGCCCGGTCCACACCGAGTCGCGCAAGATGCAATACCTCTACGACTCGGGCGAGGCGGCGGTCTTCATGGACAGCCAGGACTACGAGCAGATCGAGATCCCAAGCGGCGTCGTCGGCGAGGCGATGCAGTGGGTCCTGCCCAACGACGAGGTCGACGTGCTCTTCGTCGACGAGAAGCCGACCGACGTGCAGGTTCCCAGCGCGGTCGAGATGAAGGTCACCGAGACCGAACCCGGGGTCAAGGGCGACACCGCCTCCGGTGGCGGCAACAAGCCGGCGACGCTGGAGTCGGGCGTGATCGTCCAGGTGCCGCTCTTCATCGACGAGGGCGAGACGGTCCGCGTCGACACCCGCAGCGGCGAGTACATCTCGCGCGCCTGAGCGCCGCGCCAGCCGCCCGAAGCGCGAGAATAGGCCGATGCGCCGATCCGACCAGCGCCGCGACGCCGTCTTCGCCTGCTACCAGCGCGACGTCACCGGCCGTCCGCTGGCCGAGCTGCTCGGCGACTCGCGGCCGTTTACGCGCGAGCTGGCCGAGGCGGTCGAGTCGCACCGCGACGAGCTCGACGCGGCGATCGCCGCCCATGCCCGCGGTTGGGAGCTGAGCCGGATCGCCCCGCTGGAGCTGAACGTGATGCGCGTCGCCCTGGAGGAGATCGAGCACAGCGAGGACGTGCCCGACGAGGTCGCGATCAACGAGGCGGTCGAGATCGCCAAGGAGTACTGCGGCGCCGACGCGCCCGGCTTCGTCAACGGCATCCTCGGCGCGATCGTGCGCGAGCGGCAGGAGGCGAGCCGGGCGTGAGCGCCGAGGCGCGACTGCGCGAGATCTCCGCCCGCCTGCAAGCGATTGCGGCCGAGCTCGACGGCGAGGGGGCAAGCGACGAGCGCGCCGCCGAGCTGGCCCGCGAGGCGGCCGAGCTCTCCGGCGAGGCGGTCGAGGAGGCCAACCGCCGCATCCGCGAGTCGGAGGGCTCGCGGTGAGCGCCCCGCCGCGGTGAGCTACCCGGAGGACCTGCGCGCCCAGGTCGACGCGGAGCTGGAGGGCCTGCGTTTCTCCTCCAGGCCGGCGACCGCCGGCCTGGAGGAGGCGATGCGCTACTCGCTGCTCGCCGGTGGCAAGCGGGTGCGCCCGGTCCTCGCCCTCGCCACCGCCCGGGCCCTCGGCGCCGATCCGGCTCGCTACCTCGAGGTCGCCGCGGCGATCGAGCTGATCCACACTTACTCGCTGATCCACGACGACCTGCCGGCGATGGACGACGACGATTTGCGCCGCGGCCTGCCGACCGCGCACGTCAAGTTCGGCGAGGACGTGGCGATCCTCGCCGGCGATGGCCTCTTCGCCGAGGCGATCCGGCTCTTCTGCGAGCAGCCGGGCGAGCCGACCCGCGTGCTGGCCGCCCTGGCCGAGCTGGCGGCGGCGACCGGCGTCGGCGGCATGGTCGGCGGCCAGTACGTCGACGTCGCCGGTGGGGCGGACGACGCCGAGGCGCTCCGTGACCTGCACGGCCTCAAGACCGGCCGCCTGATCGCCGCCGGCGTCGGCGTCGTGCTCACCCTCGAGGGAGTGCCGGAACCTGAGACAATCCCGTATCGCCGGTTCGCCGGCGAGCTCGGCGTTCTCTTCCAGATCGTCGACGACATCCTTGACGTCACCGGAAGCGACGAGCAACTCGGAAAGCCCCGTGGAAGCGACGAGCGACATGGCAAACTCACCTACGTCAGCCTCTTCGGCCTCGAGCGCGCGCGCGAGCTGGCGGCCGAGTCGCACGAGAAGGCGACGGCGGCGCTGGCCGAAGCGAAGGGCGAGACCGGCGACCTGAGGGGCATCGCCGACTACATCTTCACCAGGAACGAATGAGCGAGCGAGAGAAGCCAGAGGACAGGACCGAGCGGGAGCCGCGGCTGCTCGAGGGGATCGAGTCCCCGGCGGACCTGCACGACCTCGATGACGAGCAGCTGCGGCAGGTGGTGCAGGAGATGCGCACCTACATCATCGACACGATCGGCGAGATCGGCGGCCACTTCGGCGCCAACCTCGGCACCTGCGAGCTGGCCGTCGCCCTGCACAGCCTGCTCGACTCGCCCCGCGACAAGGTCCTCTGGGACGTCGGTCATCAGGCCTACCCGCACAAGGTCCTCACCGGACGCCGCGAGGCGTTGCCGACGATCCGCCAGTACGACGGCCTGGCCCCCTTCTGCTCGATCTTCGAGTCCGAGCACGACATCATGGGCGCTGGCCACGCCTCCACCTCGATCGGCTACGCGGTCGGCCTGAAGGAGGCGATGCGCAAGGGGATCGGCGAGGACGGCAGGGTGGCGGCGGTGATCGGCGACGGGGCGCTCACCGGCGGCGTCGCTTACGAGGCCCTGCACGCCGCCGGCGGCCTGCAGACGCCGATCGTGATCGTGCTCAACGACAACGGCATGTCGATCTCACCCAACGTCGGCGCCCTCTCGCGCTACTTCAACCGCGTCCGCCTCAACCGGCGCCTTTGGCACGCCCGTGAGGGGGTCGAGGACCGGCTGACCAAGCTGCCGCTGGGGCTGGGCAAGCGGATCGAGCGGCTGGGGCCGGAGATCAAGTCGGCGATCAAGGCCTACTGGGCGCCCGGGCTCTTCTTCGAGGAGCTCGACCTCGCCTACATGGGGGTGATCGACGGCCACGACGTCGGCGCCCTGCGCGAGGCGCTGAAGGAGGCCTTCGAGGCGGACCGCCCGGTCGTCGTCCACATCCACACGGTCAAGGGCAAGGGCTTCGCGCCGGCGGAGGAGGGCGGCCTCGAGGGGATGGAGAAGTGGCACGCGGCGAAGCCGAAGAGCATCGTCAACGGCGAGCCCACAGCGAAGCCCGTGCCAGTCAAGGAGTCCGACGCGCCGGAGTCGATCGCGCCGGAGAAACTGGAGAAGCCGCCGGCGGCCGGGGCGCCGCCGCAGTACACGCAGGTCTTCGCCGACGCGATCGTCGCCGAGGCCGAGCGCGACGAGCGCGTCGTCGGGATCACCGCGGCAATGGCGGGGGGGACCGGCCTGCAGAAGCTCGCCGACGAGGCTCCCGAGCGGTACTACGACGTCGGCATCGCCGAGCAGAATGCGGTGCTGCTCGCCTCGGGACTCGCGCTGCAGGGAGCCAAGCCGGTCTGCGCGATCTACTCGACCTTCCTCCAGCGCGCCTACGACCAGATCGTCCACGACGTCTGCCTGCAGCAGCTCGACGTCACCTTCGCCATGGATCGCGCCGGCCTGGTCGGCGACGACGGACCGACTCACCACGGCGCCTTTGACGTCTCCTACTTCCGCGCCCTGCCCAACGTGGTGGTGATGGCGCCGCGCGACGAGGCGATGCTGGTCCACATGCTGCGCACGGCGATCGCCCACGACGGGCCGGCGGCGCTGCGCTACCCCCGCGGCGCGGCGGAGGGTGCCGAGCTGCCGCCCGAGGCGAAGGAGATCCCGATCGGCAGCGGCGAGCTGCTGGCGGGCGGCGAGCGGGTGGCCCTCCTCGGCTACGGCTACGGCGTGAGCGTGGCGCTGCGGGCGGCGGAGGTCCTCGCCGGCCACGATCTGCGGCCGACGGTCGCCGACGCCCGCTTCGCCAAGCCGCTCGACGAGGAGCTGCTCGAGCGGCTGGCGCTCGGCCACGACCTCCTCGTCACGATCGAGGAGAACGTACTGCCGGGCGGCTTCGGCTCGGGAGTGCTCGAGCACCTCGAGGACGCCTTCGCCGACCGCGCCGGCGAGCGGGCGCGGGTGATGCGGGTGGGCCTGCCCGACCGCTACGTCACTCACGGCAAGCCGGCGCTGCTGCGCGAGGAGGTTGGCCTGACCGGCGAGGCGCTGGCCGAGCGGGTGCTGGCGGCGCTGCGCAGCGGCGAGCCGGCGCTCAGCTGAGCCCGGGTCGCCCTCCCGCGGCGGCAAGGCCGGCGACCGAATTTCCACCCGTCGCTTGCGTCAAAGCGCTCAATCGGCTAGCCTGCTCCGCGGCCTCCTTGGTGGCCCACCGGATTCGCCCCCGCTTCGGCGGTCGTTTCTGGGGTTACTACAGGGAGAGGAGGCGCGTATCTCTAGATATGCAGGGTCCGTTGGGCAGGCGGACCTATGCCCGGATTTGGGTTAGGCTGATCGTCATGGCGATCAAGCTTCACCGCTGCTCGGCGACTTGGGCCAAGGTCAGTGCCCACCCGTGCCACCGGGTGCAGAAGGCGCTCGACGAGCAGGGGATCGAGTACGAGGTCGTCAAGGGCCCGACGCGGCCGAGCAAGCGCGAGGACCTACAGCGGATCTCGGGTCAGCGCAAGTACCCAACGGTCGAGTTCGAGGACGGCAGCACCTACCGCGAGGAATCGGCCGAGATGGCCAAGCGGATCCGCGCCGGTGAGCTCTTCGAGGGCTCTGGCGGCGCTACGGCGTCTCAGTAGCCGGATCGCCGCGGCGCAGCAGCCACGTCGCCAGGCCGGCGAGCAGGTAGGCAATCGCCGCGGCGAGCAGGGCGAACTTGCAGGCGGCGAAGATCGTCGCCAGCAGCGGCAAGGCGGCGCCGGCGCCGTCCAGCGTCAGCAGCAGGCAAACGTTCTCGAGCGCGTCGAAGGCCGCGCCGAGAGCGCCGAAGGTGACGACCACCCCGCCGATCGCCGCCAGCCGCCGCCAGCCGCGCTCGCGAGCCCGATCGCGCATCGCGGCGAGCGCCAGCGTGAGGAAGGCCCCGTAAGCGAGCAGGAAGCCGAAGTCGATCCAGAGCGACTCGCGCGCCGCGTCCTGGCCCTCCTCGCCCCATTCGGCGAGGATCTCGTCGGCGCGCTCTTGCCCACCGGTCAGCTCGAAGGGAACGATCCCCGGCCCACCCGTGTCCTGCATCCGCTCGTCCGCCGGCGACATCGCCAGCAACAGGACCACCGTGGCGATCCCCGTCGCTATCAATCCCCGCCGCCGCGTCACACCTCCATTCAACAGAAAACGCCCCGCCGGGGAGGCGAGGCGTTTCTGGGGTTACTACAGGGAGGAGAGATATGTATCTCTATATATGTGGATCCGTGGGAGGTAGGTGAGCCCTTATGTGTCGTGGGGCGAGTCGATGGGAGTCAACCGCCATATGTGCGACGCAGGCCCGACCAAGAAGTCTTTGTGCCTTATCGATCCTCTCTCGCGAATCTTGAATCAAGATACGAACATACGTGCGGTTTGTGTGTGAGCCGAGTCACAGACGCTTGCTGCTCCGCTTCTATGACCCGAGAAGCGATTGTTCTACCCAATTCTAATGAGGGCCTAAACATCCTGCAAGGAATTTCTTTGGACGGCTGTACGGTTCGGGCGTGGCGATGGCGGGCTCCCAGGCGCGAAAAGCTCGGATAGACGCCGTCTTGGCCGAGCGAGGCCTGTTCCCCTCGCGCTCGGCCGCCGCCGGAGCGATTCGCGCCGGCCAGGTGCGCATCGGCCCGGACGGCCCGGTGGCGCTGCGGCCCAGCCAGCTGGTCGATCCCGAGGCCGACCTCCGGGTGGCGCAGGCCGCGCGCTTCGTCTCGCGCGGCGGCGCCAAGCTCGACAACGCGATCGCCGCCCTCGGCATCGAGATCGAGGGGCGCGACTGCCTTGACGTCGGCGCCTCGACCGGCGGCTTTACCGACTGCCTGCTGCAACGCGGCGCGGCCCGGGTGGTCGCGCTCGACGTCGCCTACGGCCAGATCGACCTGCGGATGAGGGAGGATCCGCGCGTGACCGTGATCGAGCGACTGAACGCCCGCAACCTCGTTCCGGCCGATCTACCCTTCCCACCCGATCTGGCGACGATCGACGTCTCCTTCATCTCGCTGACCAAGGTGCTGCCCGCCGTCGCCACCTGCCTGAGGCCCGGCGGGGAGGCCTTGGCCATGGTCAAGCCGCAGTTCGAGCTCGGTCGCGAGCGGGTGCGCAAGGGCGTCGTCCGCGACGCGGCCGATCGCCGCGAGGCGATCCTCACGGTGGCGGGGGCCGCAACCGAGCTCGGCCTGCCGGTGCGCGGCTTCGCCTCCTCCGGCCTGCCCGGCCCGAAGGGCAACCGCGAGACCTTCGTCTGGTGCGGAGGGGACGGCGAGGCTGTGGCCGACCTGACGGCGGCGATCGAGGCGGTCGAGCCGTGAGCGAGCGCCTTGCCGCGCTGATCACCCACTCGCACCCGCCGGCTACGACCGAGGCGGTGGCGCTGGCGGTGGCCGCCGCGAGCGAGGCCGAGTGGCGCCTGGTCGCCACCGCGGACGAGGCCGCCAAGCACGGTGGCGCCGCCAATGAGATCGAAACCGTCGACTCCCTGCCCCAGCAGGCCGACCTCTGCCTCGTGCTCGGCGGCGACGGCTCGATCCTCTACGCCCTGCGTCACTTCGCCCGCACCGGCGTGCCCGTCTTCGGCGTCAACTTCGGCACGGTGGGCTTCCTCGCCGCGGTCGAGCGTGACGAGGCGGACGAGGGGATGAGGCGGGCCTTCGCCGGCGAGACGGAGACCATCGACCTGCCCGGCCTCGAGGTCGAGGTCGACGGCACTCCCCACGTCGCCCTTAACGACGTCAGCTTCCTCCGCCGCCCGCACGAGCGGGTTGCCGAGCTGAGCTACCGGATCGCCGGCGAGGAGGTCGGCCACGTCCGCTGCGACGGGCTCGTCGCCGCCACGCCGGTCGGCTCGACCGGCTACAACCTCGCCAACCAGGGACCGATCCTCGCCTGGGGCGTGAAGGGCTACGTCGTCTCATACGTCGCTCCGCACTCGCTCACCGCGCGCGCCCTCGTCGTCGCACCCGGCGACGTCCTCCACGTCGGTAACGCCGGTGCCGGCGAGGCGGTCGACGTCGCGATCGACGGCGCCCCCGCGGGCATCCTCGAGTCGGGAGCGGCGGTCGAGGTCCGCTTCGCCGACGCCGTCGGCCGTCTCGCCCAGCTGCCGGGGACGAGCTTCTACCAGCGCATACGCGAGAAGTTCGGTCACCTGGCCGTTTAAGGCGACCTCAGACGATCTCTAGGGTTTCGCCGATGGAGCGCAAGTGGTGGACCCTGGTTCTGATCTCGATCGCGACGTTCATGCTGCTGCTGGACATCACGGTCGTCAACGTCGCCCTGCCCGACATCCAACGCGACCTCGACGCCAGTCTCTCCAGCCTGCAGTGGGTGGTCGACGCCTACTCGCTGATGCTTGCCGCCTGCCTGCTGACCGCCGGCTCGCTCGGCGACCGCCTCGGCCGCAGGCGCGTCTTCTCGCTCGGCTTTGCCCTCTTCACCTTCGCCTCGCTCCTCTGCGGCATCTCCGGCGACCCGACCCTGCTCAACCTGGCGCGCGGCCTGCAGGGAATCGGCGGGGCGGCGATGTTCGCCACCTCGCTGGCGCTGATCGGGCAGGAGTTCCACGGCCGCGACCGGGCGACCGCGTTTGGCGTCTGGGGAGCGACGGTCGGCGGCGCCGTCGCGATCGGCCCGCTGGTCGGCGGCGTGATCACCGAGCACTTCGGCTGGGAGTGGATCTTCTTCGTCAACATCCCGATCGGGGCGGTTGCGATCTTCCTGACCGAGGTCCGGCTCGCCAACGTCGCCGCGCAGGACCCGCAGCGGGTCGACCTGCCCGGCCTGCTGACCTTCTCGGGGGGCCTCTTCCTCCTCATCTTCGGCCTGATCAGGGGCAACCCGGAGGGGTGGGGCAGCGCGACGATCGTCGCCTCGCTCGGCGGCGCGGTCGCGCTGCTGGCCGCCTTCGTCGCGATCGAGGCGCGCAGCGACCACCCGATGCTCGACCTCGGCCTCTTCCGGAAGCCCGCCTTCAACGGCGTCTCCGCCGTCGCCTTCGGCCTCTCGGCGGGGATGTTCGCGATGTTCCTCTACCTGACGATCTACATGCAGGGGGTGCTCGGCTACTCGCCGCTGGAGACCGGTCTGCACTTCCTGCCGCTCACCGTCCTCTCCTTCCTCGCCTCGCCGATCGCGGGCAAACTCTCCCACCGGGTGCCGATCCGGGTCCTCGTCGGCCTCGGGCTCGGCATGGTCGGCCTCGGGCTGGTGCTGATGCACGGGCTGGGGCCGAGCTCCGACATCTCGAGCCTGCTGCCGGGCTTCCTCGTCGCCGGGATCGGCATCGGCATCACCAACCCCGGCATCGGCCAGGCCGCGATCGCGGTCGTGCCGGCGGCCAAGTCGGGCATGGGATCGGGGATCAACACCACCTTCCGCCAGGTCGGAATCGCGACCGGGGTCGCCTCGCTCGGCGCGGTCTTCCAGTCGCGCGTCGACTCGAAGCTGGCGACGCTGTTGCCGAACGCGCCCGAGGGCCTCGCCGAAACCGTCGCCTCGGGCGGAACCCGCGCCGCCGCCACGGCCGCCCCGCCCGGCCAGCGCGCCGAGATCGTCCCGGCCGCCAAGGTCGCCTTCGTCAGCGCCTTCAACGAGATCCTCTTGATCGGTGCGATCGTCGCCTTCGTCGGCGCCGCCCTCGGCTTCGCCCTCGTTCGCGCCAGCGACTTCGTCACCGCCGAGCCGGCGCCCGAGCCGATCGCCGCCTGAACCCGCCGCGCCGACTGGTACACAAGGGCGCGTGCTGCGTGAGCTCCGCATCGAGAACCTGCTGCTGATCGAGCGGGCGGAGCTGCGGCTGGGCGAGGGGCTGAACGCGATCACCGGCGAGACGGGAGCCGGCAAGACCGTACTCGCCCACTCCCTCGACCTGTTGATGGGCGGCAAGGCGCGGCCACAGATCGTCCGCCCCGGCGCCGAGGAGGCATGGGTCGAGGGGGTGTTCGACCTGCCTGATGGCCTGCTGGACGAGCCGGAGATGGCGGAGGTCGCCGAGCGCTTGCCCGAGGGCGCGGCGGAGATCGTGCTCGGCCGGCGGGTCTCGGCTTCGGGGCGGACCGCGACCTTTGTCGCCGGACGGGCCGCCTCGGCCGGCGAGCTGAAGCTGCTCGGCGGTCGCCTGCTCGCCTTCTACGGCCAGCACGAGCACCGCAAGCTGACGATTGCCTCGGCGCAGATGGAGGTGCTCGACGGCTTCGCCGGCGGCGACCACCTGGAGCTGCGCGAGCGCTACCGGGAGGCCCACCGCGAGTGCGTACGCCTGGCGGCGGAGCTGGCCGAGTTGCGCGAGCGCGACGGCTCGCGCGAGCGCGATCTCGACCTCTACCGCTACGAGCTCTCCGAGATCGAGGAGGTGGCCCCGGACCCCGCCGAGGAGACGGAGCTGGGGGCCGAGCGCGAGCGGCTGCGACATGCGGAGGGCCTGCGCGAGGCGGCGCTCGGCGCTCTCACCGCGGCCGCAGGCGCCGACGAGGACGGTGGCGGCGCGGCAACCG
>JBKPOW010000078.1:0-8606 GCA_046733275.1 Actinomycetota bacterium | reverse complement strand
GGTGCGGGAGGAGTTCGGCGAAGAACCGGTTGTCGTCCTCGCCGAGGGGGACCTGCAGCGGCTGATCCTGACCGCCAACCTCGGGCGGTTCCTGCGCCTCGAGGGGTGCTTGTCGGGGAACGTGCCACAGGGGGCGGAGCCGATTCCCGGGCCCTGCGCCGAGCTGGCCGAGCTGGACCCGGTGCGATCGGCGATCGGCCCGGCGACCTTCCTCAACGAGGCGGTCATCCAGATCGACCGCCAGCTGCGGCGGCTGGCGGCCACCACCCCGCCGGCGCAGCTGCGCGAACTGATCCTCCAGATCGCCGCCCGCTACGGCATCACCAGCACGCCGAGCCTCTCCAACCCCGACTTCCTCGCCGCGGTCGTCTTCGACCTGCGCAAAGCGCGGGGGACGCCGAAGGCGCGCCTCGCCTACCTCTTCCCCAACAACCGCTCGGCGCAAATCATCCTGCGGCTGCAGCCCGACCTGAGCGAGTCGGAGCGCCACCGGGCGATCGAGGCGATCGAGGCGGTGGTGCGCGACCCGGTCGTGCGCGAGCGCTGCAAGTTCAGGGGCGAGCCGGAGCGCTGCTTCGAGCTGCGCGGCGGCCGCTACGTGATCTCGGGGGTGCCGGTGGTCGTCGATGCCGTGACGCGGGCGCTCAAGGACGCGCTGCTCGTCCTGCTCGGCGTCGCTCTCGTCGTCATGGCGGCGGCGCTGATGCTGGTCTTCAGGTCGCGTTGGCGGCTGCTCCCGCTGGGGATTGCCCTTGGGGCAGCAGCGCTCACCTTTGGTCTCTTCGGCTTGGTCGGCGGCTCCCTGACGATGGCCTCGATCGCGGTGCTGCCGATCCTGATCGGCCTCGCTGTCGATTACGCCATCCAGCTCCAGGCCCGCTACGACGAGGCGGTCGCTCTAGGCGCGGCCCCCGGGGTCGACGCGGCCCGCCTTGCAGCCTCCGGCGGTGGGCCGACCATCGGCATTGCCTGCCTCGCGACCGGCGCCGGCTTCTTCGCGCTCCAACTTTCGCCTACGCCAATGGTTCGCAGTTTCGGCTTGCTCCTCGTGGTCGGGATCGCAATCGCTTTCGGACTGGCCTTCGTCGCTGGTTTCGCTGCCCTGAGCCTGCGCTCCGACGGGGCGGGAGTGAGGGGTCTCCCGGATGCGCCCCCAACGGCGGCTCCAGCTCTTCCCGCTTGGCTGCAATGGGTTCTGGCGTTGGGGAAGAGCCGTCCGCAGAGTGTTCTCGCGGTTGGACTTGCCCTGGCGATCATTGGCTGGGGTGTGGGGACGCAGATTCCGATCCAGACCGATATCCGGGAGTTGGCGCCACAGAACGTCGACGCGGTCGAGGAACTGAACGAGCTGCAGGGGGTGACGGGCGTCTCGGGCGAGCTGGACGTGAGCATCAAAGCGCCAGATTTGACGGACCCCCGGACGATCGAATGGATGGCCGGATTCAAGCGGCGCGTTCTGGAAGCGGGTGGCTTCTCCGGAGCGAATGCGAGTTGCAAGTCCGCGGAAATCTGCCCCGGGCCGGCGCTGTCGGATTTCGTCACCGGGGGTGGGCTTACGGCAGCGACGGGAGGGCAGCTGACCCAGGGCGGTATTCGGTCGGCGTTGCGGCAGATCCCCGCATACGACCTGCATCAGGTTGCGACTGTCGATCCCGAGACCGGGCTGCCGGCTGGGACGGCGTTGCTGGGGTTTGGCATCCGGGCTCAGTCGCTGGACTCGCAGCAAAAGCTGATCGAGCGGATTCGGGATGAGGTGGGGGAGCCTGGGGCGGATGGCGGGCCGCCGGCGGGGGTGGAGGTGGAGCTGGCCGGATTGCCGGTTATTGCTGCTTCCGCCGCTTCTGACTTGTCGAGCAGCCGTTACTGGTTGACGCTGGCGGGGCTGATCGCGGTGGCGCTGGTCTTGCTCGCGGTCTACCGGTCGGCGACACGGGCGCTGATGCCTTTGGTGCCGATCGTTTTGGCTACTGGGTGGTCTTCGTTGGTGCTCTGGCTAAGCCAGGTGCCGCTCAACCCGATGTCGGCGGCGCTCGGTGCGTTGACGATCGCGATCGCCACCGAGTTCAGCGTGATCCTTGCTGCTCGCTTCCGGCAGGAGCGGAGGGCCGGCAGGGACGTGGGGGCTGCATTGACCGGTGCCTACTCCCGCACTGGCGCGGCGGTACTGGCGTCGGGCGTCACTGCGATCGCCGGCTTTGCCGTCTTGATCGTCAGCGACGTGAGGATGTTGCGCGAGTTCGGGTTCGTGACCGTGATCGACCTCGCGGTGGCGCTTCTTGGCGTGCTGGTGGCGCTGCCCGCGGCGCTCGTCTGGGCCGAAGCCCTGCGCGGTCGGGCAGGGGGGCGCCACAGTGCGAGCCGCGGCGGTGACGGGGGAGCAACCGAGGTGCGGTCTTGAAAGACCGCTACTCGATCGTCGTCGGGCTCTTCTTCGTCGCGATTGTCGTCATCGCGCTGGTCAATGGCGTACCAGGCGGCGGCCAGGGCACCCTCGGCCTTGACGAGCAGCCGGCTCGCTGGCCGCTGCCCGAGTTCGCTGTGCCCGACGCCGCCGGCCCGCTCGAAGGGGATGCCAACGTGGCGCAGGACGACTGCTCGACGGGCGAGGTGCCCTGTCCCGAGGACGCCCGGCGCACGCCCGCCTGCCAGGTGCGGACGCCCGGGGCGATCCGGGTCTGCGACCTCTTCGGCCGGCCGTCGGTGATCTCGTTCTGGTTCAGCAAAGGCGGCGAGTGCGTCGATCAGCAGGATGTCGTCAGCCGGGTCTACTCGCGCTACCGTGGGCGGGTGGATTTCCTCTCGCTGGACATTCGCGACGATCGCGACACGGTCCGCGAGCTGGTCCGCAAGCGGGGGTGGCGGATGCCCGTCGGCTACGACCGCGACGGCGCCGTCGCCAGCCTCTACCGCGTGGGTGGCTGCCCGACCTTCGCCTACGTCTACCCAGGGGGGACGCTGGCGAGCGCCGGCATCGGCGATCTTGACGGCCGCGAGCTGGGCGAGCGGGTCGAGCGGTTGCTGAAGGCCAGCGCCGTGGCCGCGTCCAG
The DNA here is from genome assembly GCA_046733275.1 of Actinomycetota bacterium. Classification (GTDB taxonomy): domain Bacteria; phylum Actinomycetota; class Thermoleophilia; order Solirubrobacterales; family 70-9; genus VRUE01. The sequence goes on along the minus strand of JBKPOW010000078.1, from coordinate 5,559 downwards.
CGATCGGGGCACCGAAAGGGGGAGGAGCTGATGCCCGGCGCTGCCGACGCCGACCTGGGCTGGGAGCCCTCCTCGACCCACGGCTGGGTCGCCCCTCTCGTCGCAGCCGAGTTCCCCGGCCTCGGCATCTCCTGGATCGAGGTCGACGGCCGCCCCGGGCGCAGTCCCGAGCCGGTGGTGCGTCGCCTGCGCGAGACCTCGGATCGCTTCTACGGGGCGCACGCAATCCACATGCGCGAACGGCCGATCCCGTGGGCCTACCGCGTCTTCTTCCGCCAGATCGGCCTCGACCCCGACCGCACCCGCACGCCGATCGAGCAGCTCGCCCTCGACCGGCTCCAGGACGGCGGCTTCAAGACCCGCGGCCTGCCGGCCGACGCGCTGACCATCGCCACGATCGAGACCGGGATCGCCCTGCGCGCCTTCGACGCCGAGCGGCTCGAGGGCGGGCTCTGCATCCGTGCCTCGGCTCCGGGGGAGTCGCTCGAGGGCAGGCCCGGCGAGCTCTCGCACGGCACGCTCGTGATCGCCGACGAGCGCACCCCCGCCGGCCTGCTCTTCGGCGCCACCGGCGAGGGCCGTGAGGTCCGCCGCGCGACCCGGCGCATCGCGATCGCCGCGATCCAGGTCGACGGCGTGCCCCAGATCGCCGTCGACGAGGCCCTCTGGATGGTCGCAGCCACGCTGGAAGCCGCCTGAGCGCGCTTAACGCGAACCTTGCGATCCGGTCGCCGGCGTGATCTACACTCGTTTTCGGGCCATGCCGGATCTGCTCGACCGAGAGAATCGCACCGCGCTTCGCCTCGACGGCGACGAGCGGCTTGCCAGGACGGAGCTGAGGCGCCAGATCGGTCGCCTTGAAGCCCAGCTGGCGGCGCTCCTCAGCGAGGGGTTTCCTCGCCTGCGCGTCGACACCGGTGTGGCCGCCGTCTCGCGCGAGCCGCGCGTGCTCGGCCTCGGCGACCTGGAGGCCGTGCGCGACTCGCTGGCGGCGCGGATCGGCGAGGCCCGGCGCCGGCTGCAGGACAAGGCCAAGCTCGAGACGCGCAACCGCGAGCTGCTCGAGCGGATGCTGGCCGACCCCGCCGGCCACAAGTGGCTGCAGATCTCGCGCGCCGACGTCGGCGCGCCCGGCTGCGGCCACTGGCATTCGCTGCCGCGCCTCGGCCCGCTCGGCATGCTGATGGGCTGGTGGCGGGTGAGGGTCTCCTCCGGATGCCCGTTAGCCGGGCGGCTTGCGGCCGTTGACCACCGGGACCAACGCAGGGGGACGCAGTAGGGCCGAGGAGAGGCCGCCGGCCCCGTGGGGCGCGTTCCCGCTCGCCGAGCTGAGCGTCCTCGCGGGTATCGTCAGCCTCGTCGTCGGCCTCGCCAGCGCCAGCCCAACGGCCATCGGGATCGGCGTCGTCCTCGCCGGCCTCGGCGGGCTCGAGGTCTCCGTCCGCGAGCATCTCGCCGGCTATCGCTCTCACACGATGCTGCTTGCCGGCACCGTCTTCGTCCTCGTCACCGGCGCCCTCTTCTACTTCGCCGGCCTCGTCCTCGCCATCTGCCTGGCGGTTGGCGCCGCCGCTTTCCTCGCTTCCTTCTACGCCTTACGCCGCGCCTTCCAGCGCGCGTCCGGCGGCCTCTCGTTCCGGGCCGGCGGACTGCGGGGCTAAGCGGAGGCCCTGCCGGGCGGGCCCTCAGACCAGGACCGCATCCCGCGAGCGTGGACTGAGGGCCGACGTCAGCAGCGCCCGCTGCCGCGGCGTCAGCGTGCCGAGTCGCTTGTTCTCGCTCAAGGCCAGCGCCTGCAGTAGCTTGCGGGCGCGGGTTCGGCCCCAGCGGCGCTGGCTGGTCAGCAGCTCGGCCAGGGTCATGCTCTCGGTCTCCCAGGGGGAGTCGCGAATCACCTCGGCGACGTCGACCTCGCCGCGCCCGATCGAGCGCTTCAGCTCCGCTCGCGCGAGCCGCACCCGGTTGGCGCGTGCCAGAGCCTGCATGTGCTGCGGCGGTGTCTGGCGGGCGCTGCGGGTCGTCGGGGCAGGGGCAATTGAAACGGCTTCCACTGGGACTCCTCCCTATCTAAGGGTTTGTTGACTGGTCTCTCCTGCGCCGATCGGACGGCACCGACCGGTGTTCCTGCAACTATCGCCGCCGCTTCCTCCTGACCCGGATGCGCGGCGAGGGGGCAAGCTATGCGTTGGGACGGGCGAGCGTCAACCCGAGCTCGCCGAAGAGCCGGCGACCCGTTCGCTAAGAGCATCTTTTTCCGCCGTCACCGGACTTGTCCGGTTTTGGACAAGGCGCAAACTACCCCTGCCGGGGTAGATCGAAGCCGGCCGACCCGTCAGGCCCGGGGTAGGTCGGGAAAGTCTTCGATGGTCTGGCCGATCGTCGCCAACGCCCGGTCGAGGTGCTCGCGCTTGTGGGTCGCCATCAGGCTGGTGCGCAGCAGCGCCCCGCCGGGCGGGACCGCCGGGTGGATGGCGACGTTGGTGTAGACGCCGGCGTCGAAGAGCGCCTTCCAGAGGAGCACCGCCTGCCAGTCGTCGCCGACGATCACCGGCACCACCGGCGTCGTCGCCACGCTGCCGTCGGGGAGCGTCCCCGGCTCGACCACCTTCAGGCCGAGCTCGCGCAGGCCCTCGCGCAGGTATTCGGCGTTGCCGAGCAGCGCCTCGAACAGCCGCGGCCCGTCGCCGCGGATCACCCGCAGCGCCGCCAGCGCCGCGCCGACCGCGGCCGGCACCGCCGAGGCGCTGAAGACGAACGAGCGCGAGGAGATCCGCAGGTACTCGATCACGTCGGCCGGGCCGGCGATGAAGCCGCCGCAGGAGGCGAGGCTCTTGGAGAAGGTCCCCATCCGCAGGTCGACCTCGTCCTCGAGGCCGAACAGCTCGCTGGCGCCGGCGCCGCGGGCGCCGAGCACGCCGGCGCCGTGCGCCTCGTCGACCATCAGCCGCGCGCCGTGCGCCCGGCAGAGCTCGACGATCCGGGACAGGTCGCAGACGTCGCCCTCCATCGAGAAGACCCCGTCGACGACGACCAGCACCCCGCCGCCGTCCTCACCCGCCCGCTGCAGCATCTTCTCCAGCTTGTCCATGCGGTTGTGGCGGAAGGGGCGCAGCTTGGCGCCGGAGAGCTTGCAGCCGTCGAGGATCGAGGCGTGGTCGCCGGAGTCGCAGATCGCCGTGTCGCCGGGGCCGAGGATCGTGCCGATGCAGCCGACGTTGGCCTGGTAGCCGGTGGTGTAGACGATCGCCTCCTCGGTCCCCATCCACTCGGCCAGCTCACGCTCGAGCTCGACGTGCAGCGGCGTCGTGCCGTTGAGCAGGCGCGAGCCGGTCACCCCCGTGCCGTAGGTCTCCAGCGCCTCACGCGCCGCCGCCTTGACCCGCTCGTCGCCGGTCAGGCCGAGGTAGTTGTTGGAGCCGAGCATGATCGTCTCCCGGCCCTCCATCTCCACCACCGGGCCGGCCTGCGAGGTGAGCAGGCGGAAGTAGGGGAGGAGGTCGTGCTGCTTGGCCGCTTCGAGCTGCTCGAGCCGGTCGTGGCGGCGGGCCTTCTCGAAGACGTCGACGGGCGCCCTGGCGGTTTCACTCATGGCGAGAGTGTAGGTTCACGCCCCCGTGGCAAAGGTGCAAATCCGCCCCGTCCGCACCCGGCGCGAGCTGAAGCGCTTCGTCAAGGTCCCCTTCCGATTGCACCGCGACCACCCGCAATGGGTGCCGCCCCTGATCTTCGATCGGATGCAGTTCCTCAACCGGCGGAAGAACCCATACTTCGAGCACGCCGAGGCCGAGCTGTTCATCGCCGAGCGCGACGGCGAGCCGGTCGGCCGCATCAGCGCGCAGATCGACCAGCGCTGGGACGAGTATCAGGGCGGCAGCGACGGCATGTTCGGCTTCTTCGAGACGGTCGAGGACCGCGAGGTCGCCGCGGCGCTGCTCGGTGCGGCGGAGGAGTGGCTGCGGGAGCGCGGCCGCGAGCGGCTGCTCGGGCCGATGGACTTCACCACCAACGACGAGGTCGGGCTGCTGATCGAGGGCTTCGAGCTGCGGCCGATGATCCTGCAGAACTGGCACCCGCCCTTCTACAAGGACCTGCTCGAGGAGCTCGGCTACGGCAAGGCGATGGACCTGCTCATGTGGTACCTCGAGCTCGGCAAGCTCAAGGAAGGCGATCAGTTCGCTCCGGAGATCCACGCCGCGGCGGAGAAGGCGCTGCGTGACGAAGGGATCGCGATCCGCAACTTCGACAAGGGCAACCTCGGCGAGGAGATGCGTCGCTTCAGTGAGGTCTACAACGAGGCATGGGCCGACAACTGGGGATTCGTCCCGGCAACCGACGCCGAGATCGAGTTCCACGCCAAGCTGCTGAAGCAGGTGCTCGACGAGGACTGGGGCTTCCTCGCCGAAAGAGGCGATGAGACGGTCGGGGTGGCTTTCACCCTGCCCGACATCAACCAGGCGATAGCAAAGACGAAGGGCCGCCTGCTTCCCTTCGGTTGGCTCAAGTTCCTGCTGGCGAAGCGCAAGATCGACCGCGTGCGGGTGTTCGCGCTTGGCGTCAAGAACGAGCTCCGCCACAGCGGCGTCGCGGCCGGCCTCTACCTCAAGCATCTCGAGGCCGCCAGCCCGGACGGCGTCCCCGCCGGCGAGACCGGCTGGATCCTCGAGATCAACAAGCCGATGAACCGGGCGATGGAAGGCATGGGCGGCAAGGTGGTCAAGAAGTACCGAATTTACGAGAAGGCGCTCGGGGCCCAGCCTGCCTCCTCGCTAGAGTCGAACCGGTGAGTGAGTTCGAGCTGGAGCCGGTCCGCGTCCGTGTCCTCGAGCAGCCGACCCCCAACGCGCTCGTCCTGCGCGAGGCGCGCACGGCGGCGATAGCGGCTGTGGGCGGCGTCCTCGCCGGGGCGGCGACGGTGGCGACGGTGCGCGCGGTGGCGAAGCGCTCCTCGGGCCGGCTTCTGCCTCGTCGTCGCAAGCAGCCCAAGGTCGTCGCCAGCCGCTCCTTCCTCGTGGACGTGCATCTCCTGGGTAAGTGACGTGCCTCGACGTCGAGGTTCGCCCGCCCTCTCCCTTCCGCCTGCCCGCCTACAGCAGCGAGGACCGCGTGATGAGGGTGAAGGGAGGGGTGGTCTCCCGCCTTCTGCAGGTAGAGGACAGGCCCGTGCTGGTCCGTGCCTGGGAGCCCGGCAGGGGGCGAATCGCAATGCGGGCGGAGTCAGTCGATCCTGCGGCCGTCACCCCCGAGAGCTCAGGCCGGGCTGACCGGGTACAGCTCGGCCTGGCGCTGGAGCGGATGCGCTTCGCCCTCGGCGTCGACGACGACCTGCGCGAGCTCTCCCGCCGCTTCCGCCGCGACCCGCTGCTCGGGCCGCTGCTGCGCCGCCGCCCCTGGCTGCGCCCGCGGCGGCGACCCTGGGCCTGGGAGGCGCTCGCCTGGGCGGTGGTCAAGCAGCTGATCGAGACCGAGCGGGCGGCCCTGATCCAGCGCCGCATCGTCGGCCGCTGGGGCATGCGGCTGGGCCGCGAGCGGACGGCGCTGCGCCTGTCTCTTATACACATC